>JAVBXL010000076.1 GCA_030824575.1 bacterium
TCTATATCCCGTCCGAAGCGCAGTGGAAGGCGAAGGGCGTGGGCCTGACGCTGGATACCGAATATCCGTTCAAGCCGGATATCAAGCTGACGATCGACGCGGTGAAGCAGGGGGCGTTTTCTCTCGCCCTGCGCATTCCTGGCTGGGCCAATGGCCGTTTCGGGCTGAGCGTCAATGGCGCGCCGGTGTCGGTGACGCCAGCCAATGGCTATGCGGTCGTCACGCGTCGCTGGAAGAAGGGCGATGTGGTGGCATTGAGCCTGCCGCTGGACCTGCGGCTGGAATCCGCGCCGGGCGCGCCAGACGTCGTGGCGGTGGTGCGCGGGCCGATGGTGATGGCGGCCGACCTTGGCCCGTCGGAAATGGACTGGACCGGCGTGGAACCGGCTATGGTCGGCGAAGATCCGCTGGCGGCGTTCGCACCGATCGTCTCGGATCGTCCGCGCTATCGCACGCAGAATATCATCCGCCCGGCGAACCTGGCCTTCGTGCCTTTCTACAGCCAGTATGAACGGCGCAGCGCGGTCTATTTCAAGCGCTTCTCCGAAAGCGCGTGGAAGACCGAAGAGGCGGCTTTCCTGGCCGAACAGGCGCGGCAGAAGGATCTGGCCGCCCGGTCGATCGACATCATGCATCTGGGCGAAATGCAGCCAGAGCGCGATCATGCGCTGACGTCGGAATTGAGCTATCCCGCCTCCTATCGCGGACGCAACGGGCGCGATGCGCGATCGGGCGGCTATTTCGAATTCAACATGAAGGTGAAGCCCGGCCCGCTGCTGTTGCAGGCGACCTATTGGGGTGGCGAACGCAAGCGCAGCTTCGACATCATGGTCGACAATGTGAAGCTGGCGACCCAGAGCCTGGACAATGACAAGCCGGGCAAGTTCCTGGACGTCGATTATCCGATCCCCGAGGCGCTGACCAAGGGCAAGACCAGCGTGAAGGTCCGCTTCGTTCCGCATGACCGCAGCTCGGCCGGGCCGGTGTTCGGCGTGCGCCTGTTCACCGCCAAGCCGGCGACGGCTGCATGAGTGGCATGGTGGCGATGACCCTTGCGGAGGCTGATGCGCTGGCCCGCACGGTGCTGGAGAGCCGTGGCCTCGCACCCGATCATGCGGCGGCCGTCGCCCGGACGATGGTGGCGGGCGAGCGGGACGGTTGCGCCTCGCATGGCCTGTACCGCTTGCTGGTCGCGGCCAATTCGATCGAGCGGGGCGTGGTCGTGCCCGATGCCGTGCCGGTGGTGAGCGAGCCGGCCGCCGCGCTGGTCCGCGTCGATGGCAAGGGTGGTTTTGCCCAATTGCCGTTCGAGCGCGGCCTGCCATTGCTGATCGAGAAGGCGCGCAAGTTCGGCATTGCCGCCTTGGCGCTCAATAATGTCGTGCATTTCGCTGCGCTCTGGCCGGAGGTCGAAGCGCTGACCGATGCGGGGCTGGTGGGTCTGGCCTTCACGCCCAGCCATTCGTGGGTCGCGCCGGAAGGCGGAACCAAGCCGGTGTTCGGCACCAACCCGATCGCGTTCGGCTGGCCGCGGCCGGGCGGGCATCCCTTCGTGTTCGACTTCGCCACCAGCGCGGTGGCGCGGGGCGAGATCGAACTGCATCGTCGCGCGGGCAAGACCATCCCGCCCGAATGGGGCTATGATGCCGAGGGGCATCCCTCGATCGATCCCAAGGCAGTGCTCGACGGCGCGATGCGGACGTTCGGCGGGCATAAGGGGTCTGCGCTGGCGGCGATGGTCGAACTGATCGCCGGGCCGCTGATCGGCGACATGACCAGCGCGGAGTCGATGGCGGCTGATGAGGGCCGTATGGGATCGCCGATCGGCGGCGAATTGGTGATCGCGATCGATCCGGCCGGCTTCCTGGGCGCCAGCGTCGAGGATCATCTGGGCCGGGCCGAAGAGATGTTCGGTGCGATCACCGGGCAGGGCGCGCGTCTGCCCGGATCGCGGCGCTATGTCGCGCGGGCGAAATCGGATGCGGACGGCGTGCGCATCCCGGCGCAACTCCACCAAGATATATTGGCATTGCTGGAAGGGGAAATGGCGTGACGATCTTTGGCGGCCGGACCTGGTTGCTCGCAGGCGCGGCGTTCATCAGCCTGGCGACGCCCATGGCGCAGGCACAAGCAGGCGCCCAGTCCGCCGATCAGGCGTTCGAGGCGATCTATACGGCCGAATATGACTGGCGCCAGAAACAGTCCGGTCCCAGCGAGGATGGTCCCAAGGATCAGGCGCTGGCCCTGCCCGACGTCGGCCCCAAGGCGCAGGCCGCCCGGCTGGCACGTTGGGAGCAGGTCGAAAAGCAGCTGGCGGCGATCAAGGTCGATCAGCTGACCCCTGAGCAACGGATCAACTTCGCGGTCTATAAGGGGCAGATCGACGCGATGCTCGCCGAGCAACGTTATCGCGACTATGAGAAGCCGTTGAACGCCGACACCAGCTTCTGGGGCGATCTGGCCGGATGGGCACGGGAACCGTTGCGCGACGAGGCGGGCGCAAGGCGCTATATCGCGATGCTGCGCGACATTCCGCGCTATTATGACCAGCAGATCGCGAATATGCGGGCCGGCCTGAAGCGTGGCTTCACCCCGGCGCAGATCACGCTGCAAGGGCGCGATATCGGCGTCGAGCAGGTTGCCAAGGCGAAGAGCGTGGAGGAGAATCCCTTCTACGCGCCATTCAAGACATTGCCCGCGACCATCCCCGCCGATGTGCAGGCCAAGTTGAAGGCCGAAGCGCAGGCGGCGATTACGCAGGCCGCCGTGCCGGCGCATCAGACGTTGCTGACCTTCCTGCGGCAGGACTATATTCCCGGCGCGCGCAAGGATCTGGCGGCCTATACACTGCCCGACGGCAAGGCCTATTATCAGTCCAAGATCCGCGAATTCGTGACCCTCGACAAAAGTCCGGCGCAGATTCACCAGATCGGCCTCAATGAAATGACGCGCATCCGGGGCCAGATGGGCGAGGTCATGCGGCAGGTCGACTTCAAGGGCGACCTGCCCGCCTTCCTGACCTTCCTGCGCACCGATCCGCAATTCTATGCCAAGACGCCGCAAAAATTGC
This sequence comes from bacterium, assembly GCA_030824575.1. Classification (GTDB taxonomy): domain Bacteria; phylum Pseudomonadota; class Alphaproteobacteria; order Sphingomonadales; family Sphingomonadaceae; genus Sphingobium. Next base: position 3,071 of record JAVBXL010000076.1, read on the forward strand.
TCAACCGCGCGGCGTGGATCGCCAAGACGTTCGACGGCAAGGCATCGCAATATTTCGGCCGCATGCCGCGCATGCGTTTCGCGATCAAGCCGGTGCCGGACGATATCGCGCCCTTCTACACCGGCGGGCGCGGCGGGCCGGGCATCTATCTGGTCAACACCTATGACCTGCCATCGCGCCCCTTCTACTCGCAGGTCGCGCTGACCCTGCATGAAAGCGCACCGGGCCATGCGATGCAGATGCCGCTGGCGGCGGAGAATAAGGCGCTGCCCGCCTTCCGCCGCGACACCTATCTGTCCGCCTATGGCGAGGGCTGGGCGCTCTATTGCGAGGCGCTGGGCGAGGATATGGGCATGTATGAAACGCCCTATGATCGCTTCGGCATGCTGAGCTATCAGGCATGGCGCGCGTCGCGGCTGGTGGTGGATACCGGCATCCATGCGATGGGCTGGACCCGCAAACAGGCGCAGGACTATCTGCACGACAATACCGCGCTGTCTGAGCATGAGATCGAGACGGAGGTGGACCGCTACATCGCCTGGCCGGGACAGGCATTGTCCTATTATATGGGCGAGCTGGCATTCGTCGATGCGCGCAGGAAGGCCGAGAAGGCATTGGGCGCGAAGTTCAATATCCGCGCCTTCCATGATGCGGTGTTGGCGCTGGGCGCGGTGCCGCTGCCGGTCATCGACCAGCGTGTCGATCAGTTGATCGCCGATGGCGGCAAGGGGCCCTATCCCGATGAAGAATAAGCTGTTTGCCGGCATCGCGCTGGTCATGGCCGTCACACCGGCTGGTGCGCAGGAAGCGCGTCAGATCAGCGTGCCGGGCAATCCCATATTGGCCGATGGCGATTATTATTCGGCCGACCCGGCGCCCTTCGTGGCGGACGGGGCGCTGTGGATCGTCGCGGGCCGGGATCAGGCGGCGCCGGACGTCAACGACTTCGTCATGGGGCAATGGCAACTGCTGAAGACGAACGATCCGAAATCGGGCAAATGGACCCATTATCCCGACATCATCCGGCCGGAAAACGTCTTCGCCTGGGCGGAGGAAGCCCGCGCCTATGCCGGGCAGATCATCCAGGGGCCGGACAAGCGCTATTATTTCTACGCCCCGGTGCTGGAAAAGAATAGCGATGCCAAGGATCGCTTCGCCATCGGCGTGGCGGTGGCGGATAGCCCGACCGGGCCGTGGCGCGATGCCCATCCGTCGGGGCCGATCCTGTCGCAACATGTGCCGGTCGCCAAGGATATCCAGAATATCGATCCCACCGTGCTGATCGACGATGACGGGCGGGTGTATCTCTATTGGGGCACGTTCGGCCAGTTGCGCGGCATCGAGCTGGAACGCGACATGGTGACGCTGAAAGGCGGGGGCCAAGCGATCGAGGGGCTGACCGGCTTTTTCGAGGCGCCCTGGATCATGAAGCGCAAGGGCGTTTATTACATGCTCTATGCGGGAAACAAGGCGGGGCCGACATCGGACTGTACCCCGGCCGTCTATCATGCCTGCATCGCCTATGGGACCGCGACTGCGCCCATGGGGCCGTGGACCTATCGCGGCGTGGCGCTGAAGCCGGTGTCCTCCACCACGTCCCATCCGGGCGCGGTGGAGTTTAAAGGGCAATGGTATCTGGTCTATCACACCGCCGACGCGAAGGATGGCGGCCATTTCCGCCGCAGCGTCGCGATCGACAAGATGGAATGGGACGATAGCGTGACGCCGGCGCGCATCAGGACGGTGGTGCCGACACGGCGACCCCAGCCGCCTTTGCCGCCGACCCGCAATATCGCACGGGCGGCGTCCGCCACGGCCTCCAACGAACCGCTGCCGGTGCAATATTGGATCAAGGCGCTGAACGACGGCGTCACCAAGGCCGCGCCGTTGCCGCCCGACCTGTGGGGCAGTTGGTCGCCGAACAATCCTGCGACCCAGTGGATCGAATA
>JAVBXL010000188.1 GCA_030824575.1 bacterium
GCGTCTGGACGAGCGCGATGCGCAGCACCATCCGCGCCTTGGCGTCGGGGGGCAGGATCTGCTTGGTCGCGCCGTCGATCAGCGCGTCGAGATCGGGCAGGTGGCGCAGGGTTTCGGCGGCGATCGCATGGACCAGCGCGCGGTCGGCGGGCGGCAATCCCTGCGCTGCGCCATGCAGCGCCAGCTCCAGCGGATCGCCCCGGCGCAGCACCGCATCAAGCAGTTTCAGCGCGGCGCGCCGGGCGGGAAGGCCGGGGACATCTTGGGGGCGGGAGGCTGATTTATGGACCATCACCGGTCCCTAGGAGAAAATGGCCAAAAAGAAACCTCCGTTCGCTTCGAGCGTGTCGAGAAGCGCATAGCGCGGTGTCTGCATTTAGCCGCGTATCTCGACTTCGCTCGAAACGAACGGGGTAGGGCTTTAGCTGCGGCCGTGCGGATCGAGCGCGCTGCGGCGGCGCGGGGGCGGTGCTGCGGGGGAGAGGGCGGAGGTGCGCGCTGCGCCGATGGCGGGCGCGCCCATCTGCGCCGCCATATCCTGCAAGGCGGCGATGCGCTTTTCTGTGGCGGGGTGGGTGGAGAAGAGTTCGCTGACATGGGTCGGCACGATATAGAGCTGCGCTGCGGCCGGATTGCGCTGCGCCACCGGATTGGGGATGCGCTGCGCCTGCCCCGCAATCTTGGCGAGGGCGGAGGCGAGCGCATGGGGATTGCCGCTGATGGCCGCCCCTGCCCGGTCGGCGCCATATTCGCGGGTGCGGCTGATCGCCATCTGCACGATCATCGCGGCGAAGGGGGCGACGATCACCGCCATCAGGCTCGCGATCATATTGCCATGCCCGCCTTCCCGGTCGCCGCCGCGAAAGAACAGGCCGAAATTGGCCAGCATCGATATCGCGCCTGCGATCGTCGCGACCATTGTCATGATGAGGGTATCGCGATTTTGCACATGGCCCAGTTCATGCGCCATCACGCCGGCTACCTCGTCGCGGCTCAGCATCGAGAGCAGGCCGCTGGTGGCGGCGACGGCGGCGTTTTCCGGGTTGCGGCCGGTGGCGAAGGCGTTGGGCGCGTCCTGGTCGATGATGTAAACGCGGGGCATGGGGAGTTGCGCCCGCTGGGCCAGATCGCGCACCAGATTGTAGAAATCGGGCGCGCTCTGCGCATCGACTTCGCGTGCGTCATGCATCCGCAGCACGATCTTGTCGGCGTTCCAAAAGGTGAAGAGGTTCATGCCCGCCGCCACCAGCAGCGCGATCACCGCCCCGCCGCTGCCGCCCAGCGTATAGCCCAACGCCATGAACAGCGCGGTCAGCGCCGCCAGCAATAGGGTCGTCTTCATTCCGCTCACTTGCACTCGCCTCCGTGTCGGCCCAGATAGCATCGCAGTCCTGAATATGGGGGTGATGTCGCCCCTCCGCAATCGAAAGGCCGCCACCATGGGAACCTTCAACGGCAAACGCCCCGCGCATGTGCAGCCGCCTGCGCACCTGTCCAAAAGCCCGCCGGTGCCGCAGCCCGATCCGCTGGACCAGCCCACGCCCCATGACGAGGCGATGAGCCCGGTGCGCTATGGCGATTGGGAGCGGAAGGGCATCGCGATCGATTTCTGAGTTGGCTCTAAATCCTTGATCCTGCTGGCATGACTCGGCTCGCCGTCGATTTTGCACGGCTGCCGATGGCCCGTGCCGCCGCTGCGGGGAGTCAAGCGCCTCGCTCTGGCCTTTTGCCCCGCAAGGCCTGAAGGCTTGGGGTAAGAGGAGATAGTGGGGCGTGGGCGTACAATTGGTTTCTGACGGGAATGGCAAGGCGGTTTCGGATTATGCGCCGGAGGATGCGGCGCTGCTCTGCGCGGTCGGGCGGCTGGTCTGCGCCTGGACGATGCTGGAACAAAGCCTGGAGGCGAAGATCGGCCTGTTGCGCGACGCCATGGGCGACATACGCACCGTGGGCGCGCGGACCCGGCCAAGCATGGCCAAGCTGATGACCGAATTGCGCACGATGGTCGCGATGCGGGACCGGCGCAACGCCAGCGCGCTGACCGAAATTTCCGCGATCGAGCGCGACATACAGCGGATCGACCGCTTCCGCGCGCTCATCATCCAGGGGTTTCACCAGCCCGAACCGGGCGGATTTACCTGCCGCGACAGCCGCAACACGATCCATCATGTCGCCTTCGATCATCTCGATGGCGAAATCGCCGCGCTGGAAGGTGTCGCCAGCCGTCTTCTTGCCGTGTAGGGCGACGCCTTTTCGAATAGTGCGCTCGCCAATTCGTTCGTCTTGCCCATGTCTTAACTCGGGCTGAAAAACCCGCCACACATCATCATAACATGCGCGCGACGCTTGACCTTTTCTGCACGGGCGGCAATTCAAAGCCCGATCGCGTCCGCGTGAAAGGGATACCAACTTGACCAAGCCGATTCGTAAAGCCGTTTTCCCTGTCGCCGGGCTTGGCACGCGATTTCTGCCTGCCACTAAAGCGGTGCCCAAGGAATTGCTGCCGGTGGTCGATCGTCCGCTGATCCAATATGCGGTGGATGAAGCGCGCGAAGCGGGGATCGAGCAGTTCATCTTCGTGACCGGTCGTGGCAAGGGCGCGATCGAGGATTATTTCGACATCGCCTTCGAATGCGAGACGTTGCAGCGCGAGCGCGGCAAGGATTTGTCGGCGCTGGAGGGGACGCGGCTCGATCCGGGCAATGCCGTCTTCCTGCGCCAGCAGGAATCGCTGGGCCTGGGCCACGCCATCTGGGTGGCGCGTGACATCATCGGCGACGAACCCTTCGCCATCCTGCTGCCCGACGAGTTCATGAAGGGCGAAAAGGGCAATGGCTGCATGAAGCAGATGGTCGACGCCTATGACAAGGTCGGCGGCAATCTGGTCTGTGCGCTGGAAATTCCGATGGACCAGACGCCCAGCTATGGCGTGATCGATCCGGGCGCGCGCGACGGCGCGCTGACGGAGGTGAAGGGATTGGTCGAAAAGCCCAAGCTCGGCACCGCGCCCAGCAACTTGATCTTGCCCGGCCGCTACATCCTTCAGCCCGACGTCATGAAGATCCTGGAAACCCAGGAAAAGGGCGCTGGCGGGGAAATCCAGCTGACCGACGCCATGGCCTCGCTGATCGGCAAACAGCCTTTCCACGGCGTCACCTTCGACGGTCGCCGCTTCGATTGCGGGTCCAAGGCCGGCTATATCGAGGCGAACCTGGCGCTGGCGCTGGAGCGCGAGGATCTGGGCGCACATATTCGCGCCTTTGCGACGGCAGAACTGGCGCGCTAAACTGCAGCTTGACGTGCTCCCGCGTAGGCGGAGCACGGAACGAATGAAAAAAGGCGGCTCCCCAGGGGAAGCCGCCTTTTTTCATATCGTTGAACCTGGGTGCTCAGAACGGCACTTCATCGTCCAGGTCATTGTCGAAATTGGGGCTGCCCGCGCGGCTGGCGCCACCGCCGCCGCCTGCGCCGCCCTGCGATCGTCCGCCGCCAAAGCCGCCGCCACTCGAAGCACCACCCCCGAAATCATCATAGCCGCCCGACGATGCGCCCCAGTCGCTCACGCCCTGCTGCGAACGGCCACCACCGCCGCCGCCCTGGCCGCCGCCGCCCGGCGCGCCGTCCAGCATGGTCAGCACCGCGCCCGGTCCCGAGAGCGCGACTTCGGTCGTGTAGCGGTCATTGCCCGACTGGTCCTGCCATTTACGAGTGCGCAACTGGCCCTCGATATAGATTTTGCTGCCCTTGCGCAGGAAACGCTCGGCCACGCCGACCAGGCCCTCGCCGTTGATGACGACATTATGCCATTCGGTGCGCTCTTTTTTCTCGCCGGTCATCCGGTCTTTCCAGCTTTCGGACGTCGCGATGCGCAGATTGCAAATCTTGCCGCCATTCTGGAAGCTCTTAACCTCCGGGTCGGCACCCAGATTGCCGACCAGAATGACCTTGTTGACAGACCCTGCCATGATTCCTCCGAAGCTCTAAAGCGGCCCCTTATAGTCCTGCCGCTTTCGCCGTCTAGGCGGAAGCTACCCCAAACCTAACGCCGTCGCGGTCCAGTAGGTGATGCCCGCCGCGACATAGGCCAGCGCAAACAGATAGCCGACCATGAACATCGGCCATTTCCACCCGTTCGTTTCCCGCCGGGTGACGGCGATGGTGGAAATGCACTGCGGCGCGAACACGAACCAGGCGAGGAAGGCGAGCGCCGTCGCCAGACTCCACCGCCCGGCCAGCCTTTCGCCCAGCGTCCGGCTTAGCGCATCCTCGTCATCCCCGGCGTCGATCGCATAGACGGTGGCGATGGCGGACACGGCGACCTCGCGCGCGGCCATGGTCGGCAACAGCGCCAGCGAAATGTCGCGGTTGAACCCGATCGGCTCGACCAGCACGTTGATCCCGCCCGCGATCCGCCCGGCGATGCTGTACTCGCTCTGCTTCACGCCAGCGGGCGCATGGGGGAAACTGGCCAGCACCCACAGCACGACATTGGTTAGCAGGATGATCGTGCCCGCGCGCTTCAGGAATATGACCCCGCGCTGCCACAGGCCGATCGCGATATCCTGCGGCCGGGGCCACTGATATTTGGGCATTTCCATCAGGAATCCGCTGCTCGTGCCCTTGGCCACCGTCAGCCGCAGCGCCCAGGCGGCCAGCATCGCGCCAACGATCCCGGCGACATAGAGCAGGAACAGCACCAGCCCTTGCAAGCCGATCCCGCCGGCCACGTCGCGCGGAGGAATGAACGCAGCGATGATCAGGCCATAGACCGGCAGCCGCGCCGAACAGGTCATCAGCGGCGCAATCAATATGGTGGTCAGCCGGTCCTTGGGGTCGCTGATCGTACGCGTCGCCATGATGCCCGGCACCGCGCAGGCAAAGGAGGACAGCAGCGGAATGAACGCCCGCCCGGACAGGCCGACCCGCGCCATTATGCCGTCCATCATAAAGGCCGCCCGCGCCATATAGCCGGTTGCCTCCAGCATCAGGACGAAGAAGAACAGGATCAGTATCTGCGGCAGGAACACGATCACCGCGCCCACCCCCCCGACGACGCCCTGCAACAGGAAGTCGTGCAGGATGCCCGGCGGCAGCAGCGCTGTCACCGCCTCGCCCAGCGCCATCACCCATCCTTCCAGCATGTCGGCAGGAACAGCGGCCCAGGCGAACACCGCCTGGAACATCACGAACAACAGGCCCAGTAGCAAAATCAGCCCGAAAAAGGGGTGTAGCGCCACCCGGTCCACCGCCGCCGTCAACCGGCGCGACGGCGTTTCCCGGACAATCACGGCGCGCGCGATCCGTCCGGCATTGCGGCGCACCGCGTCAAAATCCTGCGGTTCGCCCGCCCGCAGCGCGACCGGACCGGCGCCCAGCACACCCGCCAGTTCGGTTTTCAGATGATCCAGCCCGCGCTTGCGCACTGCCACGGTCGATATCACCGGCACGCCCAGTTCGCGTGACAGGACCGCGGCGTCCAGTTCCAGCCCGTCGCGGGTGGCCAGATCCACCATGTTGAGCGCGACGATGGTTGGCAGGCCAAGCGCCAGCAGTTCAAGCGCGAACCGCAGATGATTGTCCAGGTTGGACGCATCGACCACGATCACCAGCGCGTCGGGCAGCTTTTCGCCATCCTGTTTGCCCAGCACGACATCGCGCGTCACTTGTTCATCGGGGCTGGTGGGGTTCAGGCTGTAGGTGCCGGGCAGGTCGACCAATTCGACCGGTCGCCCGTCGTTCAGCGCCAGCCGCCCGGCCTTCCGCTCCACCGTGACGCCCGGATAATTGCCCAGCTTCTGCCGCGCGCCGGTCAGCGCATTGAATAGCGCGCTCTTGCCGGCATTGGGATTGCCGACCAGTGCGACCAGCGGCAGCGCGCTCATGCCTCCTGCTCCGGTCCGGTGCGCACCGTCACCGCGGCGGCATGGTTGCGGCGCATCGCCACGGTCATGCGGCCGATCTTGCAGGCGATCGGCCCCTTGCCGAAAATCCCGCCATGGTGCAGCGCTTCGACGCTGGCGCCCTCACACAGGCCAAATTCCCGCAACCGCTGTCCTTCGGAGGACGTGAGGACGGACCAGTCGATCAGGTCGACATAGGCGGGCTGGCGCAACGGCAGGTCGGTGAGACGCAAAGGAAGGATACTCGCGGGCTATTTCTGCGAGTGACTATCAATACCGATTGGGAAAGGCCAGCGCGAATCGCGCCTCGCTCAGATGGCGGGGTAGCGCAAGCGGCCGATGAAGCGGGACAGGCTCAGCCGCTCACCGCCGCCTGCGCCCTTGACCTTCGCTTTGAATTTTTCGAAGCGCATCACATTGTCGATCCGGCGCGCCAGGAAAGCGCGGCTGTCGGCATGACCCTCGCTCTCGTCATCCACGAACACCAGCAGCGTGGCGGTATAAAGAGCGGCCAGCGTCGTGCGCTTGCTGTAGTGGGCCAGGTCGGTGCTGGTGTCGCCGGCCGCACGCCACATCACGTCCGCCGCGCGCCAGCCGAGCTTGGCAGCGCGCATGGCATTGGTCGGCAGCGCAAGGCTGGCAATCGCGCGGCGCAGCGCTTCCCGGTCTGGGGCCAGCAACTCCAAGCGCGCCTCGACCAGGGCGGTGATTTTTCGGCGGATCGACATCGTTGCCAACTCGTCCGCCGGCAGCGCTTCGATCATGCGCGCGTCGATGCTGGCGAACCAGGCGTCGATCATGTCGATCGCGCCATCGGCGAAGGCGAGGGCGGCGATGTCCGCATCCACGCCCTTTTCCGCCGCGGCCATCGCCACGGCCTGCGGCCGCCAGCCGTCGAAGGCGGCATGGCGTGCCAGCACCGGGGCCAGCAGCGCGCGGATTTCGTCCAGGGTAAGGTCCGATGTTTCGCTCATAGGGCTTATCTAGGCGCGCGAGGGCAGGCGTACAAGCACCAGCGCTGCGGCGACCGCCGCCGTGCCGACCATGTCGATCGGGCTGAGCCATTCGCTGAACAGCAGCCAGCCCAGCAGCGCCGCAATTGCGGGTTGCAGCAGCAGGCTGACGCCCAGCACCAGCGGCGAGAACCAGCCGATCGCATAGGTCAGCAGCCCCTGGCCGATTAGCTGGCTCGACAGCGCCAGCGCGATCAGCGGCGTCCAGTCCCTCGGCATGACCCGTTCGCCCAGCGCCAGCGCGCACAGCAAGAGGGCCGGCGCGCTGACCACGCTCGACACGGCCAGCACCGACCAACTGTCCAGCCGCCCGCGCGCCTTCTGCACGATCAGCAGATAAGCGGTGTAGAGAATGCCCGCGATCAGGCACAGCAGGTCGCCCTTGAGGTTGCCGATCGACAGGTCGTAACTGCCGCCCATCATCACCAGCGCGCCTGCGCCCGCCAGCGCCAGCGCGGCCGCCTGCAATCCACGGGGCTTCTGGCGCAGCACCAGCATCCCCCAGGCGGGCAGGAACAGCCCGCTCATATTGCCGAATATCGTGGCGTTGGCGACCTTGGTATAGAGGATGCCGATATGCCAGGCGGCCAGGTCGGCCGCGAAGACGAGGCCAGCGAAGACCAGCGCGATCCATTCGCCGCGCGTGGGCGGCGTGCGCCGGATGCCCGGCCGTGCCAGCAGCAGCAGGAAGGGCAGGGCGAGCGCCAGCCGCCAGAAAGCTGCCGCCACCGGTCCGACATCGGACAGGCGCACCAGCACCGGCCCCAGCGGCAGGATCAGGTTCGCCAGCAGCAGCGCGGGAAAGGCGAAGCGCGGAATATCGATCCGCGCGACGGGGGTTGAACTCGACATGCCGGCTCCCTAGCTGGCTTTACGCATCAAGTCCCGTTGCAAATTGCAACTATGATTGAGAGAGATTCCATGACGACCCTGTTCGATCCGATCCAGATCGGCGCCATCGACGCGCCAAACCGCATCCTGATGGCCCCGCTGACCCGCGGCCGCGCCACCCGCAACCATGTGCCTACCCCGATCATGGTGGACTATTATCGCCAGCGCGCGTCGGCGGGCCTGATCATCAGCGAAGCGACCGGCATTTCGCGCCAGGGGCTGGGCTGGCCCTATGCGCCGGGCATCTGGTCCGACGAGCAGGTTGCCGCATGGCGGCCGGTGACGCAAGCCGTCCATGATGCGGGTGGCCGGATCATCGTCCAACTCTGGCATATGGGGCGTCAGGTCCATAGCAGCGTGACGGGCGAGCAGCCGGTGTCGTCCAGCGCGACCGCGACGGCGGGCGACGCGCATACTTATGAAGGCAAGGCGCCGTTCGAAACCGCCCGGCCGCTGAGCGTCGACGAAATTCCCGGCCTGATCGCCACCTATGTCCGCGCCGCGCATAATGCGATCGCGGCCGGGTTCGACGGGGTGCAGATCCACGCCGCCAACGGCTATCTGATCGACCAGTTTCTGCGCGACAACGCCAATTTCCGTACCGATCAATATGGCGGCAGCGTGGAAAATCGCGTGCGACTGCTGCGCGAAGTGACGCAGGCGGTGGTCGATGCGATCGGCGCGGATCGCGTGTCGGTGCGCTTGTCCCCCAATGGCGATTCGCAGGGCGTGGACGACAGCGATCCCGCCAGCCTCTTCGCCCATGCCGCCGACGTGCTGGACGCGATCGGCATCGCGTCGCTCGAATTGCGCGAACCGGGACCGGACGGCACGTTCGGCGCGACCGATGTGCCGCGCCAGTCGCCGCTGATCCGCCAGCATTTCAAGGGACCGCTGATCCTGAACAGCGATTATGATGTCGACCGGGCGCAGGCGGATCTGGCCAGCGGCATGGCCGACGCGATCAGCTTCGGCCGCCCGCTGATGGCCAACCCCGATCTGGTGGAGCGATTCCGCATCGGTGCGCCGCTCAATCCCATTCAGGATATGACAACCTGGTATGCGCTGGGCGAGACAGGCTATACCGATTATCCGACGCTGGCGCAGGAAAAGGCGGACGCCTGAACCCTGCTATGGGCGAATGAAAAGGGCTCCGTAAGGAGCCCTTTTTTACATGCCGAAGCGTTCGCGCAGGGCGAGCATGGCGATGGCGGCCTTGGCCGCCTCGCCGCCCTTGTCCTTTTCGGTCGGCTTGGCGCGAGTCAGCGCCTGCGCTTCATTCTCGACCGTCAGGATGCCGTTGCCGATCGCAATCGCGTCCATGCTCAGCGCCATCAGGCCGCGGGCACTTTCGTTTGACACCACTTCGAAATGATAGGTTTCGCCGCGGATCACCACGCCGATCGCGACGAAGCCGTCATAACGGCCGCTTTCCGCCGCCAGGGCGATCGCGCCGGGGATTTCCAGCGCGCCCGGCACCGTCACCACCTCATATTTATGACCGGCCTCGTCCAGCGCCGCTTTGGCACCTTCGATCAGCAGGTCGTTCAAATGGTCGTAAAAGCGGGCTTCGACGATCAGGAATTTTGCCATGATGATATGTCCTTACAGCTCGATCGGCCGCTGCCCAACCACGGCCAGGTCATAGCCGTCAAGCGCGATCAGGCTGCGGTGGCTGTTGGTCAGCAGGATCATGTCGTGCACGCCCAGATCTGCCAGGATCTGCGCGCCCGCGCCATAATTGCGCAATTCGTCCATATCGCCCGTCACGATGCCTGCATTATATTGCAGCATCCGGGTCAGCATGTCGGGCTCATCGCCGCGCAGGATGACGATGATGCCCGCGCCCTCGTCGCCGATAATCTCCATGCAGCGCGGCAGCAGGCCCGTGCGCGCACCCAGCTTGCCGAATGTATCGCTCAGCGGCGACATCTGGTGCATCCGCACCAATGTCGGCTTTTCGGGATCGACATGGCCCTTTTGCAGCACCAGCTGTTCGGTCTGGGTCGCCTTGTTGTAGAAGCTGATCGCCTTCCAGTCGCCGCCCCAGCGGCTGTCGAACGTGGTTTCGGCGCGCCGCTCGATCATATGGTCGTGACGGCGGCGATAGGCGATCAGGTCGCGGATCGTGCCGATCTTCATCTTGTGCTTGCTCGCGAAGGGGATGAGGTCGTCCAGGCGCGCCATCGTGCCGTCGTCCTTCATCACTTCGCAGATGACGCCCGAGGGGTTGAGGCCCGCCAGCCGCGCGACGTCGACCGCCGCTTCGGTATGGCCGGTGCGCACCAGCACGCCGCCATCCTTGGCGATCAGGGGGAAGACGTGGCCGGGCGTGACGATATCGACCTTGCCCTTCGACCCGTCGATCGCGACGGACACGGTGCGGGCGCGGTCGGCTGCGCTGATGCCGGTGGTCACGCCTTCGCGCGCCTCGATCGACACGGTGAAGGCGGTTTCATGCCGCGTGCCGTTGTTGCGGCTCATCAGGTCCAGGCCCAGTTCCTCGGTCCGGCTCTTGGTCAGCGCCAGGCAGATCAGGCCGCGGCCATGGGTGGCCATGAAATTGATCGCGTCGGGGGTCGCCATCTGCGCGGGGATTACCAGGTCGCCCTCATTTTCGCGATCTTCGTCATCGACCAGGATGAACATGCGGCCGTTGCGGGCTTCGTTGATGATTTCTTCGGGGCTGGCGAGCGCAGTGCCGCCTTCGCGCTTGAGCAGATAGGATTCCAGCTTGCCCAGCGTGTCGGCGGTCGGGTTCCAGTCGCCCTCGCCCAGCTTGCGTAGCGAATTGGCGTGCAGCCCGGCGGCGCGCGCCAGGCCGGAACGCGACATGCCGCCATCAGTGACGAGATTGCGGACGGTATCGATAAGGGCAGAGGACATGGAAACGACTCCTTCCCACCAGTGGGATGGCATCGCATATCACACTGCAATGTGATTAATTCAAGATATAATCACATGCTGCGGTTGCGAAGGCTCTGCATCCTGTCCAAATAGCGCGCCAGCACGTCAATCTCGAGGTTGAAGGCGCGCCCGTCGGGCAGCGCGTCCAGCGTGGTTGCGGCGGCGGTGTGCGGGATGATGTTCAACCCGAAATGCACGCTGCCGTCGGCCTGGTCATCGACGCTGTTGACCGTCAGCGAAATGCCGTCGAGCGTGATCGATCCCTTGGCCGCCAGCGCGGCGGCGAGGTCGGCGGGCGCGCTGATCGTCAGCCGGGTCGAATCGCCTTCGCTGAGCGCCGACACCAGATGGCCGATGCCGTCGACATGGCCCGTCACGATATGCCCGCCCAGTTCGTCGCCGACCTTAAGCGCCCGTTCCAGGTTCAGCCGGCCCCCCTGCGCCCACAGGCCGGGCGCGGTGCGCGCGATCGTTTCGGCCGACAGGTCCACCGCGAACCAGTCCGCGCCCTTTTCCACCACCGTCAGGCAGGCACCCGAACAGGCGATCGACGCGCCGATGGCGACGCCGTCCATGGCATAGGCGCAACCGATGACCAGCCGCAGATCGCCGCGCTGCTCATGGGTGCGGATGGTGCCGATGTCGGTGATGATGCCGGTGAACATTTCGCCCCAATCCAATCTTCCGTTCGCCCTGAGCGAAGTCGAAGGGTAAAGCCGACCGTAGGGAGGCTACTTCGCTTTGCTCAGTGATAGGCTTCGACTTCGCTCAGCCCGAACGGGTGAGTTTGAGGCTGATCTAAGCGCTCGCGACCCGCTCGTAAACCTCCAGCCGATCGACACCCAGTTGCCGCATGTCGGTCATCCGCCAGCGGCCATGGGCATCGGCCAGGTCGAACAGGCCAATGTCGCCGACTCCGGCCAAGCCGGACCCTATGACGATCGGCGCGCGATAGAGCAGCAGCCGGTCGACCAACCCGGCGCGCAGGAAGGCGGCCGCCGTCTCCGCTCCACCCTCGACTAGCAGATGATCGACCCGCTCCAGCGCCGCAATCTCCTCCGGCGCGCCGATCCGCGTCCAGCCTGCCGGCGCATCGCCCCGGCTCAGCAGCACCCGGCGCGGCGACCGGTCCGCCAGCCCCGCCAGCCGCACGTCCAGCGTTGGGGAGTCTGCCCTGAGCGTGCCGCCGCCCACCAGGATGGCGTCATGCCGCGCCCGCTCCATATGGGCATGAGCGCGCGCATCCGGCCCGGTGATCCAGCGGCTCGATCCGTTGCTGAGCGCGATGCGTCCGTCCAGCGAGAGGCCGAGCTTCAACGTCACATGCGGCCGCCCCAGCGTCTGGCGCAGCACGAATCCGGCCATGGCGCGGGCGGCCTCGTCCGCCATCAGGCCCATGTCCACCGTCACGCCGCGATCGCGCAGCCAGGCGGCACCCTGACCGTCGGTGCGTGGATCGGGATCGCGCAGCGCGATCACCATGCGGGCGATGCCGGCGCGGGCCATCAGGTCGGCACAGCGCGGGCCGCGCGGGGACAGATGGAAACAGGGCTCCAGCGTGACATAGGCGGTCGCGCCTGCGGCCCGGTCCATCGCCTGGTCCAGCGCCTGCGCCTCGGCATGGGGGCGGCCGCCCTTCTGGGTCCAGCCGCGCCCGACGACATGCCCCCTCCCGTCAACAGAATCGCGCACGATCAGGCAGCCGACATTGGGATTGGGAGTGGAAAGGCCACGCCCGCGCCCCGACAGGGCGATGGAGGCGGCCATGTAGCGCCGGTCCTGTGCAGACGGCGCTTGCGAGGATGGGGCCTGTGGGGGCGAAGCCGGCTCGCTCAGGGCTGGGCGGCTCCCGCAGGCGGCGCGCCCGGCGTCTTCTTCGTTTCTTCCGCCTTGGCCAGCCGTTCGTCCAGCAGCGCGTCGATTTGCTTCACCGCCTCCTTGCGGCGGGCGGTGTTGCGGGCTTCCTCCTCGCGCCATTCGATGCCGAAGGCGTCGGCAAAGCCCTGCATCTTGGCCTGATTCTTCAGTAGCGCCGCCTCGCGCTTGGCGAAATCGATCTTCTGTTGCAGGATGATCGCGGCGTCGGACCGGTTCGCGTCCCAACTCTGGACATAGATGATCTTGTTGCGCGTCGGCATCGTATTGGTGTTCGCGTCGACGATGAACGCCCAGATGATGACATAGGTCAGCGCAGCCGAAACGCCCAGCAGCGGCCATTTATGCCGCCGCTGCTGCTTGAAATAGCCCCAGAAATCGCCAAGCGCGCTTTTGGGGGAAACGGGCCGGGGAAAGATCGCCATGCCGCCCTTATAGGACAGGGCGGGCGCAGATGCAAAATGGTCCATGATGGCGTTCCCCGAAATTCCCTTTCTTTCCCCGCGGCGACCTTGCCCTATCGCTCCGTCAGGGTGAAGCGCACCGTCAGAACTTTGGACGAAGCCACCGCCACGCCGTCGCGGGTCGCCGGGCGGAAACGCCATTTGCGCAGGGCGTGGCGCTGGGTCGCGGCCCAGAAGCTTTCGTCGGTGGCGGAGACTTTTTCGATGGCGGTGACGCGGCCTTCGGCGTTGATCGTCACGCGCACCGTCACTGTCCCTTCCAGCCCCTGACGGATCATCGCGCCGGGATAATCGGGTTGGAAGGCGGCAAGGGCGCGGGGATCGATCTGGGGTTCGGTCAGCACCGGATCGGCTAGGGGCGGCGGCGGTGGCGCGATATAGGGTTGGATCGGACCTGTGCCGGTGCCGCCACCCCCCGTTGCGGTCAACGGCGGATCGCCTGTGGGCAGGTCGATCAGCGGATCGGTGACGGTCGGCTGTTCGTGTTGCTGCGGCCGGGTCTGCACCTTGGGATCGACCTGCTTCTCGACCACCGGTTCGGGTGGTTTGGGAAGGGGGATATGTCTGGTCTCGATGGGCTTGGAGGGGATGAATACGTCGATCACCTCCTTGGGGATCAGCAGGAAGGCGCCGATCAGCAGCCCATGCACCGCCACCGTGCCGCCCAGGCCCAGCGGCGATTTGCGCCTCGCGCCATAGCGCGCTGGCCCGCTTGGTTCCGTCACCCGATTCGTTGTGCTGTGTCCAATGGCCGATAGGGTCATGAGTCGCATCGTCTGGCTCCTCGTCTGTCGCATCCTCTCGCCGATGTCGGTTCTTCTTGCCCGAACCGTGATCGTCGATGAAATGATACAACATCATTTAATGATATGTTGCAACATCATTTTTAGGCGGCCTGCAACATTGCGGCTGCATCGCGACATATGGCGGCAAAGCAAGGGTGCGAAAGCAGGGGCGATCCCGCTTTCAGGAGCCTTCATGCGTTTTCGCAACTGCCTATCTGCTGTCTCACTCGCTGTCGCGCTGCTCGCCTCCGCGCCGCTTCTGGCGCAGCCCGCTGGCCCTGAAGATGGTCCCTGGGCAGCGGATGCCGATGGCGACGGCCGAATCACGCGGGACGAGATGCGCGCCTATATGGAGCGCCGCTTCGGTCTAATAGACCAGGACAGCGACGGGCTGGTGCCGGTGCAGGCGATGCAGCGGATGCTGGGACATGAGCGGCAGGCGCGCCCCTCTGCGGAGGGCGAGGCTGGCAAAGACGGCGGTCCCGGCAAGGGACGAGGTGGTCCTGGCGGTCCCGGTGGCGGTGGTCCCGGTGGAGGCGCTGGTGGCCCCGGTGGCGCAGGCGGTCCGCCGCCCGGCGGTCGTCCGCGCGGCGGCGATCGCGCCGACGCTGCGCCGCCAGCGCCGCCGCCGGGTCGCGCCATGCCCTATCCCGAAGACAGCAATGACGATGGCCAGATCGACCGCGCCGAATTTCTCACCCCCGCGCTCGCCATGTTCGTCGATCAGGACCGCAATGGCGACGGCGTGCTGACCGCCTACGAACTGCCGCCGCCGCCGGGCGGTGAGGGGCGTGCCCCAGACTGAGTTTCCCAGCCAGGAATCGGCCGCCTCTCCTCTCCTCTGCGCGGCCGGTTCCGCCGGGGCGCGTCGTTTGGCCCGACGCGCTCCGGCATCTTTTCGGGCGATGCGCTAACGCGCGTGCCAGGACGGTGCCAGCCCACGCCCCCCGGCCACCCATAGAATACGGCCGTTGGGTGGCCGGGTGGGGGTGTGGGCTGGTGCGGTTCTACTTCAAAAAAATGTATCGACCGTGTGGATCGCGAGGCCCACCAGACCGCCGACCAGCGTGCCGTTGACGCGGATATATTGCAGGTCGCGCCCGACGGCATTTTCCAAGCGACTGGTGACCGTGCCCGCATCCCACCCACGTACAGTGTCGCTGACCAGCCGCACGATTGCGTCGCCATAGTTGGCAGTCGCGCCCACCGCGGCGCGGCGCACGAAGCGGTTGATGACCAGCCGCAGCCGCGCTTCCTGCTGCAACGTGCCACCTAGTTGGCGCAGCGCTTCGCCCAGCCGCCCGGCCATCGCCTTGCCCGGATCGCGCACCGCGCGCAGCAGGCCGGCGCGCGCCTGTTCCCACATTCCCTCGATCCAGCGCTGCATCGCCGGATTATCGACGATCTCGTCGCGGATCTTGGCGACCTTGGCCTGCATCTCCAGGTCGAATTGCAGGTCGAAGGCGAGTTTCGCCATGCCTTCCTCCGCCTTCAGGCGCAGGCTGTGGCCCGGATCGGCGGCCATGTCCGCCAGCATCTTGCGCAGGCCTGACAGGATGGCGTTGGCCAGATTTTCGTCCAGCCCGGTCCAGCGCAGCACCTTGCCCGCCCGTTCCTGCACCATCTGGCGGATCAGATGCTCGTTCGCCTCCAGCGTGCGGTCCGCCCAATGGATGATGCCGTCCATCACCGGGGCGTGGCGGCCGTCGCGCATCGCCGCCTCGATCGCTTGCCCCGCCAGCGGGCCGATATTGATCGCGCGCAGCCGCTGGCCGATCGCGCCCTTGACCATGCCGCCCAGCCGTTCCTGGTCCAGCGCCTCCAATATGTCGGCCACCAGCCGCGACGCACCCTCGCGCAGCCGCCCGTCGCCTTCGGACGGGCTGGCCAGGAAGCGTCCGGCGGCGGCAGCGACGTCCATGCCGCGCATCCGCCGCGCTACCACGGCTGGGGTCAGGAAATTGTCGCGCAGGAACAGGGCGAGCGTGTCGCCGATCCGATCCTTGTTGCGCGGGATGATCGCGGTGTGCGGGATGGGCAGGCCCATCGGGTGGCGGAACAGGGCGGTGACTGCGAACCAGTCGGCCAGGCCACCCACCATCGCCGCCTCGGCAAAGGCCTGGACGAAGCCGATGGCGGGATGGAGGTGGACGGTGGCACGCGCGGTGATGAAAAGCACCGCCATCGCCACCAGCATCCCCGTCGCCACCAGCCGTATGCCTCGCGCAGGGTGCGGGGCGGATACGGCCCTGGGCCGGGGGATGCGAAGCAGCGTCATGGCCGTCCAACGGTTACGCCGCCGTTTCGTTCAGGCAAAGCCTTCTTTTACCGGCCTTACTCGGCGGGGTGCGGATGGACCGGCCGATCCTTGTCATCGCCCGCCTTGTAGGTCAGCAGGCCCCGGCCCAGTCGTGGCCCGACCCAGCTTTCGATCGCCACCGCCAGGCTGAAGGTCGCTGGCACGATGACCAGCGTCAGCACCGTAGACAGCAGCAGGCCGCCGATCACGGTGATGCCCATCGGCGCACGCCAGGCGCCGTCGCCCGACAGGGCCAGCGCGGTCGGCACCATGCCCGCGACCATCGCGACCGTGGTCATGACGATCGGCTGGGCGCGCTTGTGCCCGGCGTCCACGATCGCCTCGAACTTGGGCACGCCCTTGTCCATCTCTTCCAGCGCGAAGTCGATGACGAGGATGGAGTTTTTGGCGACGATGCCCAGCAGCATCAGCAGGCCGATCAGCACCGGCATGGAAATGGGCTCTCCGGCGATATGCAGCGCCAGAGCGCCGCCCAGCGGGGCGAGCAGCAGCGATCCCAGATTGACGAAGGGCGGCATGATCCGCTTGTAGAGCAGCACCAGCACCGCCAGCACCAGCAGGATGCCCGATGCAACGGCGATCATGAAATTGGTCAGCATTTCCGCCTGGAATTTGCTGTCGCCCGCATTGATCTTTTGCACGCCCTGAATTTTGCCGTCGTTGATCGCCTTCATCAGCGGCAGCGCATTGATCTTCTGCGTCGCCTGGCTGGTGACGATGCCGGGCGCCAGATCCGCGCCCACGACGATGCGGCGGATCTGGTTATACCGGCGGATCTGCGTCGGACCCGCGCCGAAATGGATGTCGGCCACGACCTTGAGGGGAACGGATCCGCCGCTGACCGTAGGCACCGGCATATTCTGGATCGTACCGATATCCTTGCGGCTATCCTCGGCGATCGACACCCGGATAGGAATCTGGCGGTCGGACAGGGAGAATTTGGCGCTGTTCTGGTCGATATCGCCGATCGTCGCGATGCGGATCGACTGGCTGAGCGCGGCCGTGGTCACGCCCAGGCTGGCGGCCAGGTCCAGACGCGGGGTGATGATGATTTCGGGCCGCTGCATATCGCCCTGCACGCGCGGCGCGCGCAATTCGGGGATGCGCGCCATTTCCGCGACCAGCTGATTGGCGGTGCGTTCCAGCTTTTCCGGGTCGTCCGACCCGAACATCATGATGATGTCGCGGCCAAAGCCGCCGCCCGATTGCGACTGGAAATTGACCCGCGCGTCGGCGACGGTCTGGAATTGCGGCGCAATCTTGCGCTCCCAGTCGACCGAGCTGATCGGGCGGCTCTTCTTGAGCGTCAGGAAGATGTCGGCCGTGGTCGGCTCGATATCGGCGAAGGCGGCCTCCACCACGTCGGTATCGGCAGCCAGCATGTCGGCGACCTTGCGGGTGATGGCGGTGGTCTGGGCCAGGGTGCTGCCCGGCACCGTTTCGATCTTCACCTGGCTGAAATCGGTGTTGGTGACCGGCTGGAACGTCATCGGCAGCGTCGCGAAGGCGATGATCGTCGCGACGAACGCCAACGCGCCGATGCCCACCGTCCAGACGCGATGGTCCAAAAACAGGCTGGTAAAGCGCCGCCAGCCGCCCCGTGCGCGATGGGCGATCGCCCGGCGCTCGTCCAGCGACCAGCGCAGCACGCTCATGTAGCGGTCCATCATCCAGCCTTCGCCATGGCTTTCCTCGCCATGGGCTTTGAGGAAATAGGCCGCAATCATCGGCGTGATGAGGCGGGCCACGGCCAGGCTCATCAACACCGACACGACCACGGTCATGCCGAACTGAATGAAGAACTGGCCCGATATGCCGGGCATCAGGGCGACCGGCAGGAACACCGCGACGATCGCCATAGTGGTGGCCAGCACCGCCAGGCCGATCTCGTCCGCGGCGTCGATCGACGCCTGATAGGCGGATTTGCCCATGCGCATATGGCGCACGATATTCTCGATCTCCACGATGGCGTCATCGACCAGCACGCCCGCGACCAGGCTGAGCGCCAGCAGCGAAATGCCGTTCAGCGTGAAGCCCATCATCTCCATGAACCAGAAGGTCGGGATCGCCGACAGCGGTATCGCCAGCGCCGAAATCATCGTCGCGCGCCAGTCCCGCAGGAACAGGAAGACGATCACGACGGCCAGCACCGCGCCCTCAATCATCGCGGCCATGGCCGAATGATATTGTTCCTTGGTGTAGCCGACGCTGGTATAGAGTTCCTTGAACTGGACCTTGGGATTCTCTTTCTTCAGCTTGTCCAGCACCTTCATCGATTCGTCATAGACGGTGACGTCGGACGTGCCCTTGGCCTTTTCCATGCTGAAACTGGTGACTTGCCGCCCGTTCATCAGCGACAGGTTGCGCTGTTCGGCATACATGTCGCGCACCTGCGCGATGTCGGCCAGCTTGACCGTGCGGGCGCCGCTGATCGCGATCTGGGTCGCGCCCAGGTCGCGGGCGTTGCGGGCGTTGCCAAGCACTCGGATCGATTGTTCGGCACCAGCGATTTCGGTGCGTCCGCCCGCTGCGTTCAGGTTGACCTGGTTCAGCTGTTGATTGACCTGGGCGGCGGTGATGCCGAACGCCTGTAGCTTGGCCGGGTCCAATATGACGCGGATTTCGCGGCTGACGCCGCCGCCGCGGTTGACCGCCGCCATGCCGCTGACCGACAGCAGTCGCTTGGCCACAGTATTGTCGACATACCAGGACAGTTCCTCCAGCGTCATGTCGGTGGCTTCGGCGCTGAAATAGGCGATCGGCCCGCCATCGATGTCGATGCGGGTGACCTGCGGCTCCAATATGCCGTCGGGCAGGTCGCTGCGAATCTGGTCGACGGCGTTCTTGACGTCGTTGACCGCGCGGTCGACCGGGGTGCCGATCTGGAACTGGACGTTGGTGAGCGACCGCCCTTCGGACGCGAAGGATGTGATCTCATCGACGCCGCTGATGCCGCGTACCGCCGCTTCGACCCGCTGCGTGACCTGGGTTTCCAGTTCGGTCGGGGCTGCGCCGGGCTGGCTGACGACGACGCTGACCGCTGGGAAGCTGATGTCCGGGTTGTTGTTCACGTCCATCCGCATGAAGCTGACGATGCCCGCCAGCATCAGCGCGGCGAACAGCACCAGCGGCGTCACCGGGTTGCGGATGGCCCATGCGGAAATATTGCGAAAATTCATGACGGGCTTCCCTCACCGGACGCGCTGGCGCGTCCGTCCAACCTGTGCCGGACGCAGCATAGCGTCCTATTCAACCTGTTCGCCGCGCCCGATGGCGCGCATCCTGCCGTCCGGGGCGCGGCCGGTGTCGGCCACGCCTATAGCCTAGCGGGTCTTCAACAATTCCGGTTTCACCTTCTGCCCCGGCGCCAGGAAGGCGCCGGCGGAGGTGACGATGCTTTCCGCGCCGTCGATCCCACTGGTCACGGCGACCCCGGCGTCGGACACCTGACCCACGGTCACGGCGCGGCGCTCCACCTGATTCTTGGCGTTGACGACATAGACATAGCTGCCCTTGGCGTCGCTCTGCACCGCCGATTCGGGCAGCAGGGGGGCGCTGCCCGATCCACTGGTGATGGTCGCGGCGGCAAAGCCGCCCGGCCGGATCGCGGGATTATAGGCGACGGCTATCCGCGCGATGCCTTGGCGCGTCTGGGGATCGATCACTGGCGACACCTGCCAGATGCGGCCGGCGAACTGGTCGCTATGGCCGATCGGCGTCACCATGGCGCTGTTGCCCGGACGCAGCGTCGCCAGGTCGCCTTCGGCCACCTGGGCCTGCAATTCCATCTCGCCATCCTTGGCCAGGCGGAACAGCACTGCGCCGCCCGCCTGCACGATCTGGCCGGGTTCTACCGCGCGGGTCAGGACCAGGCCGGACGCGGGCGCGCGAATGTCCAGCCGCCCGGTGCGGGCGCGCTGTTCGGCAAGCTGCGCGGCGGCGACATTCACGCGCGCCGCCGCCGCATCGCGGGTCGCGGTGCGCTGATCGATGTCGGCGGCGCTGATGAAGCCGCGGCCGACCAGCGCCTTGGCGCGGTCAAGCTGTGCCTGGGCGAGTTTGGCGTCAGCGCGGGCCACATCGACCTGGGCGGCGAGCGAGCGCACCTGTTCGACCTGGACCGACCGTTC
Source organism: bacterium (assembly GCA_030824575.1). Classification (GTDB taxonomy): domain Bacteria; phylum Pseudomonadota; class Alphaproteobacteria; order Sphingomonadales; family Sphingomonadaceae; genus Sphingobium. Next base: position 20,286 of record JAVBXL010000188.1, read on the forward strand.
GATGATCGCCAGCGGCTGGCCGGCGCGCACCCAGTCGCCCGGTTGCACCAGCACCCGCGTCACCATGCCGCCTTCGCCGACGACGCCGACCGGCATGTCGATCCGCGCGGCCAGCGACCCGGTCGCCGTGACGGTGCGGGCCACGACCGACTGGCCGGGCCGAATGACGGTGACGACCGGCACCTGCGCGGCCGGCGCGGCGGGGGCGGCCGCCGTATCGCCGCGCATCGATATCCAGGCGGCCGCGGCGACCAGCAGAACGGCGACGCCGCCGCCGATCAGCAGCAGCCGTTTGCGCCGTCGGCGCGCCTCATCTTCGTCGATGACGACCATCGAGTCGCCCACCAGCTGGGTTTCGTAATTCATGCCGTTTCTCATCTCTCCGGCGCATCGCCATTTCGGCAACTGTGTTATATGAATATAGCACCGCTCTCAACCCCCAATATCATGGTTCAAAGGGGGACGGCAAAGCGATATTGCGGGGCGGATGGAGGGTGGAGTGCGACGCGCCGTTCGTCTATGCTGAAGGACGCACATTGACTTGCCGAATCCGCCAGTCGTGGCGCAGCGGCGACGCCATGCGGGAGAGGAGCGCGCCATGGATTTGCTGGGGTGGATCGTCATCGGCCTGCTGGCCGGTGCCTTGGCCAAGCTGATCATGCCCGGCCGCGATCCGGGCGGCTGTATCGTCACCATATTGCTGGGCATAGCCGGGGCGTTGCTGGCCGGTTTCGTCGGGCGGCTGGCGGGTGTCTATGCGCCCGGTGAGCGTGCCGGCTTCATCGCCGCCATTTTGGGCGCTGTCGCCGTGCTGGCGCTCTACCGCTTTTTCGCCGCGCGGCGCTAAAACCGCGCGCAAAAAAAGGGCCGCGCCATGGCGCGGCCCTTTTGCATGTATGCGGAATGCGCAGTTAACGCATCGACCCGCGACGGACCAGATTGACGATCGCCAGCAGGATGATCGCGCCGACCAGCGACACCAGGAAGCTGTACAGCGTCAGGCCTTCGTTGATCGAGCCGCCGCTGAAGATCAGGCCGCCGATGAATGCGCCGACGATGCCGACCACGATGTTGAGCAGGATGCCCTGCTGCGCGTCGGTCCGCATCACCATACTGGCGAGCCAGCCAATGACGCCGCCGACGATAAGCCACAAGATAATGCCCATGTTACTCTCCTTGACCACGCCCCCAGCGGGTTGGGTGCTGTCTGAACGGAGGAAAGGGCGTCCCGTTCCACGGTGCAAAAAATGATTCCGGGCTGGAAACCATCTTGGCTTTGCGCCGTTCTGGCGCGTTCGTTACGGATGCATGCCGCAAGCATGAAGAAGGGCCGCCGGATCTGCATCCGGCGGCCCTTCTTCATATCGCTATGGGGCCGTGGCGGGGATTCGCCCGCCCAGGCCGATCAGTATTTTTGCTGCCGCTCGTACAGCGACTTATAATATTGGATGCGGGTGACGCGCAGGCCATGCATGCCCGATCGATCGACCGCACGCTGCCAACTGGCGAATTCCTCCAGCGTCAGATTGTAGCGCGCGCAGGCTTCGTCCACGCTGAGCAGGCCGCCATTCACCGCAGCGACCACTTCCGCCTTGCGCCGCACCACCCAGCGTGTGGTGTCGGCTGGCGGCAGGCTGTCGAGGGTAAGGGGTTCCCCGAGCGGCCCGACGACCTGAGCCGGCTTGATTTTCTGGTTCTCGATCATTCTTACCCTCAAAGTGCGGCACTGGCGTTACCGAATTCAGCAGTGAAACCTTTATCTGCATCAGCCCTGAAGAACGGCTAAAGCCCCACGGTAAACACGGCCTTCATCATTCATGCCCCCTGGCTAAACGGCTCGCGATCAACGGGTTGAAACTTCCCGCGAGACGAACGGCTTCGATCTTGCCGCCGGAACGTGGCGCGAAAACACCCGCCAGTTCCTGAATCCAGTCGTCGCTTCCGCCCTGCCCCCGCAGGACGCCCGCCACCGCCTGCGCGGTCGGACTGGCCGCCTGCGCTGCTGCCGTGGCAGCCCGCAGAAATGGCCAGGCCGGCACGCGCGGCCGGCTGAGGGGTCTGGGGGAGCCAGGCTTCAGCCCGCCACCCCGAAGGAAACTCAGATCCATGACCCCTGTGTAGAGGGTAATGAATAAGGGTCGGTAAACTCGACACCGCTTTCGTGACTCGTCCGGCCCCCCTTTCGCGTCGATCCGTCCCGATTATGGGCAAAGTGGCGCTACCTTTTGTTAACTTTTGCGCACCCGGCGACCTTGCACTATATGCGCGCCATGCAGCCCCAGTTTCAGCTTACAGAGCCGCTTGCCCAGCGGCGTATCGTCGTCGCCATGTCGGGCGGCGTGGATAGCAGCGTCGTCGCCGCGCTCGCCGCGAAGACCGGCGCCGAGGTGATCGGCGTCACGCTCCAACTCTACGACCACGGCGCCGCCGTGGGCCGTACCGGCAGTTGCTGCGCGGGGCAGGATATTCGCGACGCGCGCGCCGTCGCCGACCGCATCGGCATCGCGCATTATGTCTTTGATTATGAAACCGCCTTTCGCGATTCGGTGATCGCCGACTTTGCCGATGAATATATGGCCGGGCGCACCCCCATCCCCTGCGTGAAGTGCAATATGGGGGTGAAGTTCACCGACCTGTTCCAGATCGCGCGCGATCTGGGCGCCGACTGCCTGGCCACCGGCCATTATGTGCAACGAGTCGAAGGCGCGCACGGCGCGGAACTGCACCGCGCCGCCGATCCTGCGCGCGACCAGAGCTATTTCCTCTTCGCGACGACTCAGGTGCAGCTCGACTATCTGCGCTTCCCCTTGGGCGGCTTGCCCAAGCCGCAGGTGCGCGAGATTGCCGCCGAATTGGGCCTGGCTGTCGCGCTCAAGCCCGACAGCCAGGACATTTGTTTCGTGCCGGACGGCGATTATGCCAAGATCGTGCGCAAACTGCGCCCCGACGCGGACGAGGGCGGCGACATCGTCCATATCGACGGCCGGGTACTGGGCCGGCACAAGGGGATGATCCATTTCACCGTCGGCCAGCGCAAGGGGCTGGAGATCGGCGGCCAGCCCGACCCGCTTTATGTCGTGCGGCTGGACGCAGCGGCCAGGCGCGTGATCGTGGGACCACGCGCGGCGCTGGCGGTGTCGGGCGCGATGCTGAGCGACATCAACTGGCTGGGCGGCGACTTTACCGGGCCGCTGACCGCGAAGGTGCGGTCGATGGCCAAGCCCGTACCCGCAAGGCTGGACGGCGACCGACTGTTGTTCGATGCCCCCGAATATGGCGTCGCGCCGGGGCAGGCAGCGGTGCTGTATGCGGGCGAACGCGTGCTGGGCGGCGGCTGGATCGCCAGCACCCAGGCGGCGATGGCGGAAGCGGCCTGACCCCGGAGGAAGATATATGGGCGCTCCGAAAACCCGCATCATGTACATCGAAGATAAGAGCGACGGCCTGAATGGACCGGCGCGTATAGGTCGCGTCGCGCTGTCAAAGTCCGGCTTGTCGCTGCATTACGACGGGCGCACATTCCAGCGGCTCGGCGGACGCGGTGCCAAGGCCAATTATTTCGATCTGGAGACTGGAAGCCATTTCTGGATATCGGGTTCCAGGAAAGATGGTCGTGACCGCCTATATGAAAGCAGCGCAAAGCCTGTCGCCATCGATCCTGACGTGAGGGATGAACATTGGCGTGATATCAGAAATGGAGAGATTCCCCTCGTCTGACGCCTGTTTAGGCAGCTGCGGCAAGCTGCCCCCAAACCTTGCCCTTTCGCGCCCCCGCGCGTAAGGCCCGCGCGTCATGACTCGCCCGCTCACCTTCGCCATCCCCAAGGGCCGCATCCTCGATGAAGCGCTGCCCTTGCTCGCCAAAGCCGGTATCGAACCGGAGGCGGAGTTTCATGACAAGAAAAGCCGGGCGCTGCGCTTCGCCACCAACCGGCCCGACGTGTCGATCATCCGCGTGCGCGCGTTCGACGTCGCGACTTTCGTCGCCCATGGCGCGGCGCAGATCGGCATCGTCGGCTCCGACGTTGTGGAGGAGTTCAGCTATTCCGAACTCTATGCGCCCGTAGACCTCGATATCGGCCATTGCCGCCTGTCGGTCGCTGAACCCACCGGCCTTGCCGACGAGGATCAGGCCGCGATGAGCCATGTCCGCGTCGCGACCAAATATCCGCACCTTACCCGCCGCTATTATGAAGCGCGCGGATTGCAGGCCGAATGCGTGAAATTGAATGGCGCGATGGAACTGGCCCCCTCGCTTGGCCTGTCGCGCCGGATCGTCGATCTCGTCTCGTCGGGCGCGACGCTCAAGGCCAATGGCCTGGTCGAGACGGACATCATCATGCAGATCAGCGCCCGCCTGATCGTTAACCGCGCCGCGTACAAGATGCGCTCGGCGGAACTCTCGCCGTTGGTGGAGGCGTTCCGCGCCGCCGTGGGGGTGCAGGATGCCGCTTAGGCTCGACAGCCACGACGCCGGTTTCGCGGCCGCCTTCACGGCCCTCGTCAACGACCGCCGCGAAGCGGACGAGGATGTCTCGCGCGACGTCACCGCGATTCTCAAAGCCGTGCGCGCCGGCGGCGACGCGGCGCTGGCCGATTATACCCAGCGCTTCGACCGCCATGACCTGAACGTCAGCGGCTGGGCGGTGACGGCGGCGGAGACACGCGCCGCGCTCGACGGCATATCGACGGAACTGCGCGACGCGCTCGAACTCGCCGCCGCGCGCATCACCACCTATCATGAAAAACAGCGTCCGCAGGACAGCGATGGCGTAGACAGCGCCGGCGTGCGCCTTGGCGCCCGCTGGAGCGCGGTCGATGCCGCCGGCCTCTATGTGCCCGGTGGCCGCGCCGCCTATCCCAGCTCGCTGCTGATGAACGTCATCCCCGCCAAGGTCGCGGGCGTCCGCCGCATCGCCATGGTGACGCCGACGCCGGGTGGCGAGATCAATCCGCTCGTCCTGGCCGCAGCCCAGATTGCGGGGATCGAGGAAATCTGGCGTGTCGGGGGCGCGCAGGCCGTCGCCGCGCTCGCCTATGGCACTGACCGGATCGCGCCGGTGGACGTCATCACCGGTCCCGGCAACGCCTGGGTCGCCGAAGCCAAGCGCCAACTTTATGGCGTGGTGGGCATCGACATGGTCGCCGGCCCTTCCGAGATCGTCGTCGTCGCAGATGGCCGGAACGATCCCGAATGGACCGCCGCCGACCTACTCAGCCAGTCGGAACATGATCCGACCAGCCAGTCGATCCTGTTCACCGACGACGCGGCCTTCGCCGACGCCGTCGCGCAAGCGGTCGATCGCCAGATTCCGGCGCTCTCCACCAGCGCCGTCGCGCGCACTAGCTGGGACGCCAATGGCGCGATCATCCTGGTCCGCGACCTGGACGAAGCCATGCCGCTGGTCGATCGGCTGGCGCCTGAACATCTCGAACTCGCGGTGGACGATCCCGACCGCTATTTCGCGCAGGTCCGCCATGCCGGATCGGTTTTCCTGGGCCGGATGACGCCCGAAGCCGTCGGCGATTATGTCGCCGGGCCGAATCACGTCCTGCCCACCGGCCGCCGCGCGCGCTTCTCGTCGGGCCTGTCGGTGTTGGATTTCATGAAGCGCACCAGTTTCCTCAGCCTCGACGCCGCGGCGATCGGCGCGATCGGCCCCGCGGCCGTCGCGCTGGCGCGGGCGGAGGGCTTGCCTGCCCACGCCGCTTCGGTGGCGCTGCGCCTCAAAAAGACATAGGGATATCCCATGAACGATCGCTCCAAATCCCGCTCCGCCGCGCGTCTCGCCGCGGTCCAGGCGCTCTACCAGCTCGAAATGGAGGGCACGCCCGTCCATATCCTGCTGCATGAATTCCACCAGCATCGGCTGGGCGCCACGATCGAGGATGTCACCTACGCCCCGGCGGAGGAGTCGTTCTTCGACGATGTCGTGACCGGCGTGGACAAGCGCCGCGACGAGATCGACGCGCTGATCGCCGCCCGCCTGTCTAGCGGCTGGAGCCTCGACCGCCTCGATAAGCCGATGCGCCAGATCCTGCGCGCGGGCACCTATGAACTGCTCGCCCGCGCCGACATCGGCACCGGCACCGTCATCAGCGAATATGTCGATGTCGCCCACGCCTTCTACGACAAGCGGGAGTCCGGTTTCGTCAACGGCCTGCTCGACGGCGTGTCGAAGGATGTGCGGAAGTAAATTGCCGCCCTGAGCGAAGCGCGAGGGCATCGCGCTCCGCTCGATGATGGGCTTCGACTTCGCTCAGCCCGAACGGTAGGATAGCGCATGTCCGCCGAATCCCGCTTCCTCACCCTGCTGCGCCTGCTGGCGAACGATCCCGCGGCGCAGGGGCTGGCCGACGATGTCGCGATCCTGCCCGTAGGCGGCACTCGCCTGATCCTGACCAGCGACACAATGGTCGAGGGCGTTCATTATCTCCCCACTGATCCGCCCGCCGACATCGGCTGGAAGCTGGCGGCGGTGAACCTGTCCGACCTTGCGGCCAAGGGCGCGAAGCCGGTCGGCTGCTTGCTGAACTACGCGCTGTCCGGTGACGATGTCTGGGACGGAGCCTTTATCGCCGGTCTGGGCGAGGCGCTCGACCGCCACGCCATGCCGTTGCTGGGCGGGGACACGGTCAAGATGCCCACCGGATCGGCGCGCAGCTACAGCCTGACCGCGATCGGCGAAGCGACCGGCGCGGTCCCCACCCGCAGCGGGGCGCAGCCGGGCGACCGGCTCTACCTGAGCGGCCCGGTCGGCGATGCGGGCATCGGCCTCGTGCTTGCCAGCGCCGATGCGGCGGCAAGCGGCCCGCTGGTGGAGGCTTATCGCCGCCCGCGCCCGCGATTGGCCGAAGGGGCACTGCTCGCGCCCCATGCAACCGCGATGATGGATGTGTCGGACGGCCTGTTGATCGACGCATCGCGCATGGGCCAAGCCAGCGGCGTCGCGATCACCATCAACCATATTCCGCTATCCACGGCGCTGGAACGGGTGCGCGGTGCCAGCACCGCGGTCCAGATTGCCGCAGCGCGGGCGGGCGACGATTATGAGTTGCTCTTCACGATGCCGCGCGGGTTGACGCCGCCGGTGCGGGCCATCCCGGTCGGTCATGTCGCGGCAGGATCGGGCCTGACGCTAATGATCGACGGCGCGGTCATTCCGTTGCCCGACTCGTTGGGCTGGGAGCATGGCTAACCGCCACCCAGCACATTGATGGTGAAGGCCAGGATGCCGAGGTTGAACAGGAAGGCCGCCAGGCATTGGAACAGCACCGTCCGGCGCATCGCCGTGGCCGTCACAGATACGTCGGAGGTCTGGAACGTCATGCCGAGCGTGAAGGCGAAATAGAGGAAGTCCCAATAGCCCGGCTCGTCCTCCTCCGGGAAATCCAGCCCGCCCCGGTCTTTGCCGCTCTTGTCGGACAGGTAGAAATTATGGGCATAATGCATCGCATAGACCAGGTTTGAAAAAAGCCAGGCGATCAGCAAAGTCGCCAGCAGCAGCGCGATCATCGCCCCGTTCGGCCCGCCATGCTGGCTGATCGCCACGCCGACCGCGACCAGGATCACCAGGCTGACGATGCCGGTCAGCAACAGCATCAGTCCACGATTGGCATCGTTCACCTGCGCCTTGCGCCGCATCGATGCCGCATCAGCATCGATCAACGGCACGACAGAAATCATGAAGGCGATGGCGGCTAGGTCGAACCCCGCCATCGCCGCTTCATGCCATGGCATCCACACGGCCAGCGGCCCGACCAGCGCCAGCAGCGCAAGAAACATGCCATAGCGCCAGGGGAAGAGGGGAGGAGACCGCATGACGCGCATCAAAGGCGCAGCCACGCCATCTGGCAAGCGCTTATAACACTGCCGCGATAAGCCCGCGCGCCTGCGCCTCGTTCGCTTCCAGATACCAGTTCTCCGGCGCTTTCTCCAGCAGCTCCTCCATCGTCACCTGCGACCCCAGGATCAGGTTCGCAAAGCCTTCATTCTGGATCGCGATCGAGGATTCGATCTCGTTCAGCGTCGCCTTCAGCGTCGCGATGCAGGTGGAGAGCGGCCCGGCGAGGTGGATATTCTTGGTGATGATCCGTTCGTGAATCATCAGCCGCGTGCCGCGGGTCAGATAGCGATTTTCGGCCGCGAAGAAGCTCATGAAGGTCGCGCCGGCCGAATAGACCGCAGTGCGCCCCATGAACACCAGCCGCCGGTCGGGATAAAGTTCGGAATGGAAGCGGATATCCTCCCCCATCAGCCGGGCGATCTCCGGGTCGCCGCCCAGGGTGGACAGTTCGACCACGACCAGCCCCTGTTGCGGCGCGGTGGACAGGCAGTTCTTGAAATGCAGATACATGCCATGGTCGACCACGCCCGACAGCATGATCGCGGGAAATTCGAAATCCTTGGGGCCAAGCATCGGGGCAGTCATCAACATGTTTGGGTCCTTGAGAGGGAAAGTCGCGCTGCACTACGCATGGGAGGGCAAAAGGTGCCGCGCTTTTGACTGGCGCGCGGCGCGACAGGCTGTAAAGAACAGATCATGACCAAAGGGCGGGACGCCGAAGGGCAGGGCAGATGATCGCGAAACTCAAAGGGTTGCTGGACAGCACGGGCATCGACCACGCCATTATCGACGTGGGCGGCGTGGGCTATCTGGTCGGCGCGTCGTCGCGCACGCTCGCGGCTTTGGGTTCAGTTGGCGAGGCGGTGACGATCCATACCGAAATGCTGGTCGCGGCGGACTCGATCCGCCTGGTCGGCTTCGCCCGCGCCGAGGAACGCGACTGGTATCGGCTGCTCACCCATGTCCAGGGCGTGGGTTCGCGCGTCGCGCTGGCGATCCTGTCCGCGCTCGAACCGCTGGAACTGCACCGCGCCGTGGCGATGGGGGACAAGGCGATGATCGCGCGGGCGAACGGGGTCGGCCCGAAACTCGCCCAGCGCATCGTCAACGAATTGAAGGACAAGATTGGCACAGCGCCGGCCGGCAGCCCTATCGGCGTTGGCGGTGTGGTGGCGCTCCCAACCGGCAGCTTCGCCGCCGACGCCCTGTCCGCGCTCCAGAATCTGGGCTTCAAGCCGCATGAAGCCAGCGTCGCCGTCGCGGCCGCCGAAGAGGAACTGGGCAACAATGCCAGCCTCGACGCGCTGGTCCGCTTGGCGCTACGGAAGGCGGCGAAGTGACGAGCACATTGGCTTGCGACAGCAAAAGGCTTATGATCTGACCATGGCAAATCTGAACGTTTCCATGCCGCCGGCGCTTGAACAATGGATCGACACCCGGCTCGCTCAAGGTCGATATGCGGATGCAGCTGACTATCTTCGCGACTTAGTCCGGCGCGATCAAGAAGCGGCGGATGATGACACGCATTGGGTGCGCGGGAAGATTTTGGAAGGGTTTGCCTCCGGCGTGATCGATGCAGAACACGAAGATGTCTTGAGAGAGATCATGGCGCGACTGCCGGATGCCTAAGATCAGGCTTACGGTCGCCGCGCAACAGGATCTCATCGCCATTCAGGATCGGGGGCTTGATGTTTTCGGCCTGGACGCAGTTCGGTTACATATGCAAGGCTTTGAACATATTTTCACGCTCCTTCGCGCTCATCCGGCAGCAGGTGAAGCCAGACCCGATTATGGAGACGGCATTGGCGTGTTTTCGCATAGGCCACATCGCGTGCTGTATCATGTTGGCGAAACTGAAATCTTGATCGTGCGCGTCATTCATTCCGCGATGGATGCTATCGCCGCCTTGGGACATACGAAGTGACCGACGACGATCGCCTCCTCACCCCCGCGCGGCGTCCCGAGGATGTCGACGCGGCGCTGCGTCCGAAATCGCTCGACGAATTTATCGGCCAGAAGGCTGCGCGCGAAAATTTGCGCATTTTCATTCAGGCGGCAAAATCGCGCGGCGATGCGCTCGACCATGTGCTTTTCTTTGGCCCACCGGGCCTGGGCAAGACCACCCTGGCGCAGATCGTCGCCAAGGAAATGGGTGTGGGTTTCCGCGCGACATCCGGCCCGGTCATCGCCAAGTCGGGCGACCTAGCCGCCTTGCTCACCAATCTGGACGAGGGCGACGTGCTGTTCGTGGACGAAATCCACCGGCTCAGTCCCGCGGTCGAGGAAGTCCTCTATCCCGCGATGGAGGATCGCGCGCTCGACCTGATGATCGGGGAGGGGCCGTCGGCCCGCTCGGTGCGCATCGACCTGCCGCGCTTCACCCTGGTCGGCGCGACCACGCGGCAGGGGTTGCTGACCACGCCTTTGCGCGACCGTTTCGGCATCCCGGTGCGGTTGCAATTCTACACCGTCGAGGAACTGGAGCTGGTCGTGCGCCGCGCCGCGCGGCTGCTTGACCTGGCCATCACGCCCGACGGCGCGGTGGAAATCGCCCGCCGGTCGCGCGGCACCCCGCGCATCGCCGGCCGGTTGCTGCGCCGGGTGCGCGATTTCGCCAATGTCGCGGGCGTTGCCGCCGTCGATGCCAAGGTCGCCGACGCTTCGCTCATGCGGCTGGAGGTCGATCATCTCGGCCTCGACCTGATGGACCGCCGTTACCTGATGATGATCGCCGATATCTATCGCGGCGGGCCGGTGGGCGTCGAAACGCTGGCCGCTGGCCTGTCCGAAGCGCGCGACACGATTGAGGAAGTGGTCGAACCCTATCTGATCCAGCTCGGCCTCATCGCGCGCACCGCGCGCGGCCGCTGTCTCAATGGTCCCGGCTGGAAGCATCTGGGCCTCAATCCGCCGGCCGGGTCGCAGGACGGACTTTTCGACTAGGATAGCGTTCGAAACCGATGGCCGTTACGGCAGGGCGAAGCTATAGCCTTGCCAAGCGCATTTCCGAGCCTGGTTTCGTCCGGCGACTTGGGAAATGCGGCGAACAAAGGACATTCAGGCGCGCATCAGACGCGCCGGAAAACCGCAGGAGTCGAGCCTTGAGGGCCATCGAGAAATTTCCCAACCTCGTCACCATGTTCTTCGCCCGCGCGGCGGAAAAGGGCGATGCGCCCTTTCTGTGGCGCAAGAGCGGCGGTGCCTGGCATAGCCAGAGCTGGGCCGAGGTCGCGCGCCAGGTTGCGTCCCTCGCCGCCGCGCTCAAGGCGCAGGGACTGAAACCGGGCGACCCAGTGATGCTGGTCAGCGAAAACCGGCCCGAATTCTGCATCGCTGACCTGGCGATCATGGCCGCGGGCTGCATCACCGTGCCGACCTACACCACCAACACGACGCGCGATCACCAGCATATCCTGACCGACAGCGGCGCCCGCGCGGTGATCGTGTCGACCGCCAAGCTGGCGCAGGCGCTGATGCCCGCGGTCGTCCGGTCGCAGGCCAGCTTCATCATCGGCATGGAGCCGCTCCGCGGCGCGCAAGGGACATGCGCCTGCCATCTGTGGAGCGACTTGCTCGCCACGCATCCCGCCGATGTGGGCGCGATCGCGGCCGCCCAGAGCGCTACCCGCAACGACCAGGCCTGCATCATCTACACCAGCGGCACCGGCGGTGCCCCGCGGGGCGTGATGCAACATCATGGCGCGATCCTGGCCAATGTGGAGGGCGCGGGAACGATCGTGGCGGAGGATTTCGGCTGGGGGGAGGAGGTTTTCCTGTCCTTCCTGCCGCTGTCCCACGCTTATGAACATAGCGGGGGGCAGTTCCTCCCCATGCTGCTGGGCGGGCAGATCTATTATGCGGAAGGGTTGGAAAAGCTCGCTTCCAATATAGAGGAAGCGCGCCCGACCATCATGGTCGTGGTCCCCCGTCTGTTCGAAGTGCTGCGCACCCGCATCATCAAGTCGATCGAGAAGCAGGGCAAATTCCCGACCTATCTGTTGGCCCAGGCGCTGCGCATCGCGTCCAAGGAGCAGGGGGGCAAGACATCGGTGCTCGACCTGCCGATGAAGCTGCTACTCTCACGCACGCTTGTCCCTAAGATCCGCGCGCGCTTTGGCGGGCGGCTAAAGGCCTTGGTGTCGGGCGGCGCACCGCTCAATCCCGATGTCGGCCTGTTCTTCCACGCCATGGGGCTGACCCTGCTCCAGGGCTATGGCCAGACCGAAGCCGGCCCGGTGGTCAGTTGCAACCGCCCCGCCGCGGGCATCGCCATGGACACGGTCGGCCCACCGCTCGACGGGGTCGAAGTACGGATCGCCGAGGATGGCGAGATATTGGTGCGCGGCGAGCTGGTCATGCACGGCTATTGGCGCAACCCGGCGGAAACGGAAAAGGCGCTCCAGGACGGCTGGCTCCACACCGGCGACATCGGCGAGTTCGACGCGAAGGGCCGCATCCGCATCACCGACCGCAAGAAGGATCTGATCGTCAACGACAAGGGCGACAATGTCTCGCCGCAAAAGGTCGAAGGGATGCTGACGCTGCAGAGCGAGATCGGCCAGGCGATGGTCCATGGCGATCGTCGCCCCTATCTGGTCGGCCTGATCGTACCCGATGCGGAATGGACCCGGGAATGGGCAGCGGCGCAGGGCGTGGCGATGGGCAGGGTGGAGGCGAACCCGGCCTATATGGCGGCGCTGCGCGCGGCGGTGGACCGGGTGAATGACGACCTGTCGGTGATCGAGCGCGTCCGCCGTTTCATCCTGGCCGACGAGCCGTTCGGAATCGACAATGAGGAAATGACGCCGTCGATGAAGATAAGGCGGCATGTGATCCGCAAGCGTTATGCCGACCGGCTGGACGCGCTGTATAAGGGGTGAAGGGTCAGGCGGCGCGAGGGACGATGCGATCCAGTTCCCCATTCAGCGCGCGCTTGGCTTCGAGCAATTCGTAATCGATCTGGAGGCCGAGGAAAAAGCCTTCGGACATGCGAAAATAGCGCGCCAGTCGCAGGTCCAGTTCGCCGTCCATCGGCCTATCGCCGTCGATCACCGTTTGCACGCGCTCAACGGACAGGCCGATCGCAGCGGCCAAGTCGGTGGCCGTCATGCCCAGCGGCTCCATAAATTCCAGCCACAGCATTTCGCCGGCATGGGCGTTGTGCAGCCAATCGGGATTAGTGGTAATCGGTGATTTCGACATTGTATGCGTGTCCGTTCCTCCAAACGAAGCATATACGCCATTGCATGTTGATGGAAATTGAATGTTGCCCGGCCCGGTCGCTGCTCAACGGATGGAGCCGATTGCCGGGCGGATTACGCAGGTCGTCCAAGGTCCGGGCGCGGTTGAGCAACTTCAATTTATAGAGTGCGCGATCCTGAATGCCGGGCGGCAGCTTTCTGCTCCGCTGGCCGTTCCAGATTTTCTCTGTTTCGGGATTGGCGAAAGACCGGATCATTTTTTAGCTTCCTCACGAAGCGCCCATCTACCCCCTCCAATCCCGTCTACGGTTCGGAACCAATCACGATCCCCGGTAAATACGCTGGCATCAGAGCTATTATGTTCCAGCTCTCGCCTAATAATTGCATCGGTATTAAGCGGCAGGCTTCTTCCTGCCGAGAGACGGATTTTACGGACCTCGCTATAGATGTCACGAAGCGAAGCCACACCTCCCAGAGCGATAAGGGCGCTAAGAACATCGTCTCGCCAAAGGATTTTCTGACCGGCTTTTGCGATCGGATTATCCCGCCCAACGGACGACTTTTCCGATCGTGCTTCATGCACACCAAGCAGGCGTTCGAGAATTTGATTCTCGCTCTCTTCCCCGTCGATCCGTTGAGCCCAAATTTTCGCAAAAACGTCGGTACTGATCTCGATTGTGCGCATCGCATTCCCTGTTCCGACATCAATATATCAGAACAGTTCTGATCTTTCCAGAAAAAGTTCTAGAACTTTATCGCCCGAACTTCTTCTGCACTTTCCCATATCGCAGCTTCCGCGTCCCCGGCTTGCCCTCGGTCGCGCGCCCGCGCGGCGCTGCAACCTGCTGATCCACCGGCAACCCCAGCTCCTCCGCCTCAAGTTTACGAATCTCGTCGCGGATCCGCCCGGCTTCCTCGAACTCCAGGTCGGCGGCCGCCGCGCGCATCTTCTTTTCTAGATCCTCGATATAGGCGCGTAGATTATGACCCACCATATGGGGACGATCCGCGTCCCCGGTGTCGACCGTCACCTGATCGCGGCTCGACACATGGGCAATAATGTCGCCGATATTGCGCTTGATCGTCGTCGGCGTGATGCCATGTTCTAGGTTGTAGGCCTCCTGCTTCTCACGCCGCCGCCCGGTTTCGTTAAGCGCCCGCTCCATCGACCCGGTGATCCGGTCGGCATAGAGGATCACCCGCCCGTCCACATTACGCGCTGCGCGGCCGATCGTCTGGATCAGCGAGGTTTCGGAGCGCAAAAAACCCTCCTTGTCCGCGTCCAAAATCGCGACCAGTCCGCATTCGGGGATATCCAGCCCCTCGCGCAGCAGATTAATGCCGATCAGCACATCATAGACGCCCAGCCGCAGATCGCGGATCAGCTCGATACGCTCCAGCGTCTCGACGTCGCTGTGCATGTAGCGGACCTTGAGCCCAGCCTCATGCATGAACTCGGTCAGGTCTTCGGCCATGCGCTTGGTCAGCGTGGTGACGAGCGTGCGATAGCCCTGCGCCGCGACCTTGCGACATTCGTTGATCAGGTCGTCGACCTGGTCCTCGACCGGCTTGATCTCGACCGGCGGGTCGATGAGGCCGGTGGGGCGGATCACCTGTTCGCTGAACACGCCGCCGGTCTGCTCCATTTCCCACGAACCGGGCGTGGCGGAGACGCTGACCGTCTGCGGCCGCATCGCATCCCATTCGTTGAAGCGCAGCGGGCGGTTGTCGATGCAACTGGGCAGGCGGAAACCATATTCGGCCAGGTTGATCTTGCGCCGGTGGTCGCCACGCGCCATCGCGCCGATCTGCGGCACGGTCTGGTGGCTCTCGTCCACGAACAACAGCGCATTTTCTGGCAGATATTCGAACAGGGTCGGCGGCGGCTCGCCGGGCAGGCGGCCAGTCAGGAAGCGGCTGTAATTTTCGATCCCCGCGCAGCTACCGGTGGCCGCGATCATTTCCAGGTCGAAATTGGTCCGCTGCTCCAGCCGCTGCGCCTCCAGCAGCTTGCCTTCCGCCACCAATTCCTTCAGCCGCTCGGTCAGTTCATGCCGGATCGCCTCCATCGCCTGCTTGAGCGTCGGGCCGGGCGTGACATGGTGGCTGTTGGGAAAGACCTTCACATAGTCCAGGGTCGCGACCTTCTTGCCGCTCAGCGGGTCGAACTCGACAATCTCCTCGATTTCGTTGCCGAAGAAGCTGATGCGCCAGGCGGTGTCCTCATAATGAGACGGGAAAATTTCCAGATTGTCGCCCTTCACGCGGAAATTGCCGCGCGCGAAACCCGCGTCGTTGCGCTTATATTGGAGCGCGACCAGCTTGCGGATGATCTCCCTCTGATCCTCGATCCCGCCCTTCTTCATCGTGAAGGTCATGGCCGAATAGGTTTCGACCGACCCGATGCCATAGAGGCAGGATACCGACGCGACGATGATGCAGTCATCCCGTTCCAGAAGCGCGCGGGTGGCCGAATGGCGCATCCGGTCGATGCTCTCGTTTACCGAGCTTTCCTTCTCGATATAGGTGTCGGACCGCGCGACATAGGCTTCGGGCTGATAATAGTCGTAATAACTGACGAAATATTCAACCGCATTGTCGGGGAAAAAGCTCTTGAACTCCCCGTACAACTGCGCCGCCAATATCTTGTTGGGCGCCAGGATCAGCGCGGGCCGCTGCAACGCCTCGATCACCTTGGCCATGGTGAAGGTCTTGCCGGAGCCGGTCACGCCCAGCAGCACCTGGTCCCGCTCGCCCGCCAGCGCCTGTTCGACCAGTTCGGGAATCGCGGTGCGCTGATCGCCCGACGGTTCATAGTCGCTGACCAGAGTGAAGGGCCGACCGCCCTCGCTCTTTTCGGGGCGGGCCGGGCGATGGGGCACGAAGCCTTCCCCGGTTTGCGGTTCATCGAGCGTGGTGCGGATTTGAATCGACATGGGGAGAATATGGGGCCTTTGCGCGCAGGCGCAATCGGGATCAGGGCTTCAGTTCGAACGCGGTCCTGGGCATGGGCGGATAGACCACCGGCTTGTCGCCGAAACGCGCGCGCAATGCGGCCTGGCGGCGTTCCAAGCTGATAGTTTCGACATTCACCTCATCAGGATATTTGAAACTGACGTCGAACTTCCCGTCCTTTATCTCATATTCCATGATCGACCAGCGCTTGATGCCGCCTTCGTCGGACTCGGCGTACCAGGCTTCCCAAAGAAGATCGGACAATATCTCATTGTCATCAAGATATCGGATTTGATGTCCCTCATCCTTAAAGACATTGGGGCTGATCCAACCTTCACCGATCTCAACGTAAAGAAAAATACCGTTGGGATCGCCGCCGATGATGTCGACCAATTCCACGCCGATATCGTTGAAGAGCGGTCCGAGAATATCCAACTTATCTTTTGCCACTGGCTTTGCCTTTCGCTTCGTTGAGGAATTTTTGGCTGGTTCTTTGGCCATCGACCTCCCAAGTGACATTGAGTTGATAGGGCCGCTGCGAAGTTCTTTCATAGAGCGGCTCGATATCCACGAACACCTTATGTCCGGCAAGCAACGCCTTGGCCCAGGAATCTTCCATGACGCGATAGCCGTCGCGGTTGAAGTTGGCATTCTGGGCGAAATGGTTGAAGCGGTCGCTGGGACCATTAAAGCGAGCAGCGATGAAATGACCGCCATCGTCATTGCCACGACGGTTGGGTTTGCCAGCCTGCGCCTGATTGTGGCGAGATCGCTTAGGCGAAACAGCCAGCGACAATTGCCCATATGTCCGCCGAGTGCGCGCAATGATGTCGATATGAAAATCACGGCTGTCGGCCCGCCCGCTGCTGTCCGCTCATCGAAATCCCCAAAGTCCGATGCAGCCACATAGCATAAAACAAGAACAAAAAAAGAACATATAATCCGTACATCGCGTCATTGAACCCGCGCGCGGCGCTGTTATGATCGCCGCAACAGCAGGGAAAACAGGGAGGAATGATGATGCGCCGGACAGTCTTGACGCTCATGCTGATGACCGCCAGCATTGCTGCCTGCAACGAAAAGCCCGGCGACAAGACGGGCAATATCGCCGCAACCGACGCCATGAGTAAGCAGGAGGTGAAGGCGCAGGTCGACAAGGTGCAACTCAAGCCCGGCCAGTGGGAGGGTCGCTTTACCGTCAAGGATCTGGACCTTGGTAACATGCCCGGCGCGCCCGCGAACATGAAGGAGCAGATGAAGAGCGCGATGAACCAGACCGCGCTCAAATATTGCGTCACGCCCGAGCAGGCCGCGAACCCGAGCGGCGAGATGTTCGCGGGGCAGGAGAATAAGAACTGCACCTATGGCGGGTTCGAGGCGAAGGGCGGCACGGTGAAGGGGCAGGTGTCGTGCAAGTCGCAGGGCGGCATGATGAACGCCACCATGTCCGGTACTTATGCGCCCGAAAACTACGCGATGGATATGGACATGAAGATGGTGGGCGGCCCGCAGGGCATGACTATGGCGATGACCGCCCGGTCGGAGGGCAAGTGGATCGGGCCGACGTGCGTGGCCGACAAATAATCGCGCCGCGCCATGGCTGAGGCGTCAGCCGCCCGATTTCCAAGCCCCCACCCGCCGCCGCCGATAATCGTGCGCATGCGTCATTTCCGCTTGCGCTTTGGCGATGGCGGGTAGAGCCTTGGTGCCGTTCCGATCAGAGAACAGCGACAAGACAGGGGACGAGGATATGCACATGAAACTGCTGGCGGCGGTGCCGCTCGGATTGACCCTTGGCCTTGGCGCCTGTGGCGGCGATCCGGCCCCTGCGCCCCAGGCGGAGGACGCGCCGGTGCTGATGCAGGCGGGCGAATGGACGATTATCCGCAAGACGACCGGTTACAACACTCCCACCGTCACGCCGGCCGAATATCAGGCCGCGCTCAAGCAGATCGGCGAAGATAAATTATGCATCGCCGTGGATGGGCAGGGCGTGCCCGACGCCGATGCGCTAGCGGGCAAGGACGGCACGGCCTGCACCTACAAGGACAAGATGGTGCGCAAAGGGCGGCTGATCGCCACCCTGTCGTGCACCGCCGGGACCGGCACGTCGGAAATCGCGGTGGAGGGCAATTATACCGCCGACACGCTGACGCTGGGCGCCACCATGACCAAGATGCAGGGTGGCAGCGCGGTGTTGCGCACGACGCATGACGTCACCGGCAAGCGGATCGGGGATTGCCCCAAGCCGGGGTGAACCGCGCGCCGGGCGGGCGGCCGAACACTGACGCCTATTCCAGCGCCCGGATCGCCCGCTCGTCGCACCGCTTCGGCCCGATCAGCACCGGGCTGACTATGGGCACCGGCAGCGACTGGCCGATCCGCAGCGGGGCGAAGCGCTTGCGCGCGATCCCCGCGCAGCGTAGCGCCAGGTCCAGCATCCGGGGCGGCGTATCCCATTGTTCGTAGGACAGGCGGAACGTGCCCCAGTGGATCGGGATCGCGGTCGATGCGCGCAACCGCTGGAAAATGTCCACCGCCTGGGTCGGGCCGATATGCGCGTCCGACTGCATCTGCCCCTTCCAGAAGCGGAACGCGCCGATCGGGATCAGCGCCAGCCGGATCGGGCCATAGCGTCGCGCTTGCATGGGCCATCCCATGTCGCCCGCGCCGGTGTCGCCGGCAAAGAAGATGTTGCCCGCCCGCGTCTCGATCACGAAACTCGACCAGAGCGCCCGGTTGCGATCCGCGCCCCAGCGGCTGCTCCAATGATGATTGCGGGTCACATGCACCTGATAATCGGGGCAATGTTCGTAACTGCCGCACTGGATCACCGCTTGCGGCGCGAGCCCGTTCAACGCTGCGCCGCTGACCGATTGACCCCAGTCCAGCGCCGTCGCCGGGATGCCATGCGCCTTCAGGATGCTGTCATTGCCCAGACTGGTGACGATCTTGGGCCGGTCCCGCTCCCATAATTTTTTCAACGTGGGCAGGTCCATATGGTCGTAATGATTGTGGCTGAGCAGGATCAGGTCGATTTTTGGCAGATCGTCGAAGGCGATGCCCGGCTGCGCGACCCGCTTCGGACCGAAGGGGGGCAGGGGGCTGGCATAGTCGGACCAGATCGGATCGGTCAGGATGTTCAGCCCCGCCGCCTGCACCAGCACGGTCGCATGGCCGACCCAGGTCGCCACCATGCCGCGC
>JAVBXL010000129.1 GCA_030824575.1 bacterium
GAGGCGGCAGGCGGCCTGACGGTCGGGTCGCGTTCGCCTTCGGAGAATATCCATGTCCCAGCTACCCATCCTGGTACCGGCATCGAAGCTCACCAAGTCGCCGACCAACGTCCGCAAATCAACCGACCCTGTCGCCGACGCACAGCTCGAGGCGAACATCGCCGAAAAAGGCATCATCCAGAACCTCATTGGCGTGCCCGTCGCACGCAAGAAGGGTCAGTATCGCATCACCGCGGGCGGACGCCGGCTCGACGCCGTCCACCGGCTCATCGACAAGGCCGTTTTCGATGCCGACTATCTCGTGCCCGTGTTGCCGCTCGCCGACCCCAAGGACGCGATCGAAATCAGCCTCGCGGAGAATTTCTTTCGCTTGGCCATGAATCCCGCGGAGGCCTGCCGCGCCTTTCAGGATGTCATCGAGACCGAGGGCAAGACCCCGGCCGATGTCGCAAAACGGTTCGGCGTGACCGAAAAATTCGTGCACGGGCGGTTGCGCCTCGCAGCCCTTGCCGAACCCGTCTTCGATGCGCTGGCCTCCAACGCCATCACCCTCGACGTCGCCATGGCGTATGCCGCCACCTCGGACACCGAACGCCAGACTGCTGTTTTCAGCCAGATGGGCGAGGGCTATCATCGCTCCAACGTGAGCGAAATCCGCCGACAGCTTGCGTCGTTCAGTTACAGGGCGAGCGATCCACGCGCGCTGCTGGTTGGCCGCGATGCCTATCTCGCCGCAGGCGGCCGAATCGATAAGGATCTGTTCTCGGACGCCGACAGCGAAAGCTGGCTCGACACGCAGATTGTTGACGCTCTCGCGGAGGAAGCCCTCGCTGCAGCCGCCGAAGCCATTCGCGAGCGTGACGGTTTTCAGGAAGTAAGAGCCGTTGCGGCGACGCATGTTCCCTATACCGAGACCTACGCGCTGCAGCCACTTCGTGGCGACCTGCCGCCGCTCGCGCCCGAGCAGGAAACGCGCCAGGCCGAGATCAAAGCCGAACTCGAGGAGATCGCCTCAGCGCGCGAGGATGAAGGTTATGCGCCCAGTGTAGATGACGAATTGCGGAACGACGCCCTCGAAGCTGAACTCGCCTCGATCACCGAGCGCACTCCGGTCCTGACCGACACGCAGAAGGCAGAAGCCGTCGCCTATATCGTCATCGGTCCAGACGGCTCCCCGCGCGTCCACGAGCAGCTCTATGTCGCACCTGAACCGAACACTGCGGAAGATCAGGGCGATGGTGCCGAGCGGGACCCCGAAGCTGACGAGGCAATCGTCATCGCGAACGATGCCAAGCCTGTGATCAGTCAGCGCCTCGCCGATGAGCTGGCGGTGATGAAGACCGAGCTTATCGCCATCCATGTTGCCAGCGACCCGGTCTTCGCGCTTGATCTCGGCACCTTCATCATGGTCGAAGCGGCCTCCCGACCGATGGACAGCGACGACGTTCCGAGCGAGCTTCGGGCGACCCGCCCGACACCGCGTGTGCAGGGATTTGACAGCGGCACGCCTGCTGCAGCCGAATGGACCAAGCTCGAGAAGGCGCTCAATCGCAGCTGGATCAGTCACGAGACGATCCAGCAACGCTACGACGCCTTTTGCGCGCTTGACGATGCTGATCGCGCTGCCTGGCTGGGCTGGGCAATCGCCCGCACGATCGACGCGGTTCCAAGCGGAAGGACCGGCAGCGACTTCCTCGACCATCTGGGGGCCAAGCTCGCCATCGACGTCGCGACGTGGTGGCGCCCGACCGCGCGGGCCTATTTCGACCGCATCACCAAGCCGGCGATCCTGGGTCTGTTCGAAGAGGTCGGTGGAGTCGAGCTCAAGCAACGCTACAGCGCGAGCAAGAAACACGACCTCGCGGCCTCGGCCGAACGTCTGTTCGCGGGCGACATCATCGTCGAGGCCGATGTGAAGGCCAGGGCCGTGCGGTGGATCCCCGACGGTATGCGCTTCTCGGCCAATCCGGCTGCGGCCAGCACCGAGACCGTGGCGGATGAGACGATCACGGACGAAGCGCCAGTTGGCTCTGCGCCCGCCCAGGGGGCCCCGCCGCTCGCCGACGCCGCCTGACGCTTAACCCGGCGGCCAGCTTCGGCCGGCTGCCGGGCATCTTCGCCATCGCCGCGCTCCGCTCGACCTGCACCCGTCACCAATCGCCACCGTGAGGGGAGGGAGCGGGAACGGATGTGGTGCGCCATGCGCCCGCCATCAGGAGAATCCCTTATGTCCCAGCCCTTGCTCGCGCTCATACCGCCCGATCCCGCTGATCGCCCTTACGCGACCCTGATCACCGTCGCCCGCTCGATCCATCAACTGCTCCATCGGCAGGGTACGATCAGCCGACAGGCCCTGCAGAAGTTGATGACGCAAGGCTTCGGGGGCACCGACGCTTCCGGGGCCTGGTCGATGCGAGATGCTTATGAAGCGCTCGAAACAGCGCAGGTACTCCTCCTCCGCGCGTGCGACTGCCGCCATCTTTCCGGCGCGACCCCGCAGGATCGGTTTCGTTCGCTCCAGTCGCTCGAGCGCTCCCTCCCGACGCAGACCTACCGCTCTGAACGCCAGGTCGATCTGCAGCAGTTCAGCACGCCGCTAACCCTCGCCTGGCTCGCCGGAATGGCCGCCGCCATTGACAAGACCGACCGCGTTCTCGAACCTTCCGCCGGCACCGGCTTGCTGGCAATCCACGCGGCCCGTGCAGGCGCCTCCCTCATCCTCAACGAGCGCGATCCCCAGCGCGCAGCGTTGCTCGGCGAGGCGCTCAACCAGCCCGTCACCGATCATGATGGCGAGCATATCGACGATCTCCTGCCCGCCACGGCACGTCCGACAACAGTGCTGATCAACCCGCCCTTCAGCCGCAGCGCATCACGCGGGCATGACCGGCACGCCGGCGCGCGTCATCTCCGGTCGGCATTGCTGCGACTTGCCCCAGGCGGGCGCTGTGTCGCGATCATGTCCCCAGGCTTCGCCCGCGCCAACACCGGAGGCCCTGGTTATGAGGCGGTCTGCGAGGTCGCGACGCCGCGCGTCGAGATCGACATCGAAGGCAGCCCCTATGCGAAACATGGCACCTCGATCAATGTCCGCCTGCTGGTGTTCGACAAGGGCTGGTCAGGCGCCACCGAACATCACCGCGCGGCCAATCTGGAAGCTGCACTGCCGCTGGTCCTGGCTCTGCCGCCGCGCCTCACGCTTGACCAGCCGCCGCCGGCGCCGGCCGCTGCCGGAATCAGACCCCGCCTGCCGACCCGGCCTGCTTCAAATGGATTGCTGCGCGGCCTGACGACCAAGGCACTTACTGCTCCCACGCCGACAGCCCCGCCGCCATCACCCATCGCCCCGCTCGCGTATCGCGTCCGAGACGAGATCCGCCCCGCCGGCGAGGCCAGCGGGATCTATGCACCCTGGCGGCTCGCACGCATCGATATCGATGGTGCCAATCCCCATCCCGACGCCCTGGTCGAGTCGCTGGCGATGGCATCGGTTCTGCCGCCCGCGCCGCGCTATCGCCCGATGCTGCCCGACCGCACCGTCCGAGCGCTTTCCGACGCCCAGCTTGAGGTCATCATCCAGGCCGGCGACGCCTTCGAGCGCAACTTGCCCGGGCGCTTTCGGGCTAACGACGCCGGCGATCGCCTGATCGAGGACGAAAACGGCAAGGCGTACCGCACCGGTTTCTATATCGGCGACGGCACCGGCGTCGGTAAAGGGCGAGAGGCGGCCGGCTGCATCATGGACCAATGGTGCCAGGGACGCCGTAAGGCCATCTATCTCTCGAAGAGCAGCGCGCTGGAGGTCGAAGCGAAGCGCGACTGGACCGCCCTTGGCGGCCTCTCCGTCGACGTTCAGGGGCTCGACGTTTTCCCGCTGGGCAAGCCGATCGCCATGCCGTCCGGAATCCTCTTTTGCACCTATGCCACATTACGCTCCCAGCGGCATGATGAAGCCTCCCGGCTCCAGCAGATCCTCGACTGGCTCGGGGAGGATTTCGATGGCATCATCGTGATCGACGAGGCCCACGCGCTCGCCAACGCCGCCGGCACCGAAACGCAATTCGGGGCCGCCAAGGGCTCCGAGCAGGGGCTTGCCGGCGTCCGTCTCCAGAATGCGCTGCCGCGTGCCCGCATTCTCTATCTGTCCGCGACCGGGGCCACCGACCCCGCCAACCTCTGCTACGCAACGCGGCTCGGTCTCTGGGGACCGGGCACAGCCTTTCCCGACCGGAACGCCTTCATGGCGGCGATGAACGAAGGCGGCATTGCCGCCATGGAGATCGTCGCGCGCGACCTGAAGGCCATGGGCCTCTATACCGCCCGGGCGCTCAGCTTCGCTGGCGTCGAATATGAAGCGCTCGAGCACCAGTTGACCGCTGACCAGATCGATATCTACGATGCATTTGCGGATAGCTGGAGCATCATTCACCGAAATCTCGACGAGGTGCTGAAAGCCTCCGGTATCGTCGATCGCATGTCGGGCGACGTCCTCAATGCCCAGGCGCGCAGTTCCGCCCTCAGCCGCTTCGAAAGCTCGAAACAACGCTTCTTTTCGGCCTTGCTGGTCGCGCTCAAAATGCCGACCCTCGTCAAGGCTATCGAAGCCGAGATCGCCCACGGTCACGCGGCGGTCGTCCAGCTTGTCACCACGGCGGAAGCGATCCTCGATCGACGCCTTGCAGGGCTCTCCGACGAAGAACGTGCGAGCCTGGACCTTGAGCTCTCACCGCTCGACATCCTTTTATCTGGAGATCCAGATAAGACATATTCTTTGCAGTCGAGATTTATGTCGAGCGGTTCGCACGCAGGCGCGGATTTACGGGATGAAGACATCGATTTTACTCCAGATAATTAAGGTGCCCCCAGCCCCAACAAGCTGG
>JAVBXL010000131.1 GCA_030824575.1 bacterium
CTGAGGCGCGCTGCGGCCAGATCGGCTTCGCTTGCCTGCGCGTCGGCGTTCGCGGCCTTCACGCTGTTGCGGATGCGCCCCCACAAATCCAGCTCATAATCCAGCGTCGCGCCGACCGAATAGTCATTATAGGTCTGCGCATTGCCATTGCCCTGGAACCGGTTGCCGGACACGCGCCGGCGACTGCCATCTGCGCCCACGCCCACGGTCGGGATCAGGTCCGATGTTTCGACCCGCGCCACGGCGCGCGCCTGATCGTAGCGCGCCAGCGCCGCCGCCAAGGTTGGACTGGCGGCCTCGGCGCGTGTCTCCAGATCGTCGAGCACCGGATCGCCGAACGCGCTCCACCACGCACCGCGTGGCGCGACGTCCATCGGCGTCGCCTGGGTCCAGCCCTCCATTTCCTTGTAGCTTTCGGGCGCGGCGATCTGCGGTGGCTGATAGGCCGGCGCCATCGAACAGGCGCCCAGCAGACTCAGCCCCAAGGCCGGCAGCGCCCGCTGCACCATCTTACCCCGCATGCGCCGTGCCCTTGCCGCCCGACGCGACGCTCACCTTGTCGCCCGACTGGATCGAATCCGGTGGGGAATCGATCACCTTGTCGCCTGGCCTGATCGCGCCGGAAATCAGCACGGTCGCGCCTTCGTCGCGGGTGATGGTGACGGGGCGTACGGTCACGCGATTGTCGCTGCCGACCACCGCGACGGTCGGACCGTCATTGCCATAGAGAATGGCGCTGCCCGGCAGGGACATGCCATTGCCGCCACCTTGTCCGACATTGAAGCTGACCTGCGCAAAGGCGCCCGGCTTCAATGCCCGATCGGGATTTTCGGCCTGCAACTGCACCAGAACCGCGCCCGATTGCGCATCGACTGCGCCGGCACTGCTGGTCAGCGTGGCGGTGAACGTCCGGCCCGGATATTCGGGCAGCATCAGCGTGGCGGCCATGCCCGGCTTCACCTGCGCCGAATAGCCCTGCGGCACGCGGACATAGATGCGCATGCGATGCACGTCGGACACGGTGAAGAGCGGCTGCGACGCGGCATTGCCCGCCACCACCAGCGCACCGATCTGCGCCGCGCGGCTGGTCACGACCCCATCGAAGGGCGCGGCCAGTCGGGTAAAGCCCTGCAACGCACGCAGCCGCTTCACATTGGCCATTGCCGCGTTGGTGACCGCCGATCGCGCGGCCAGATCGCCATTCTTCTCGTCCGATTCCTGTTTGGATACGGCATCCTTGGCCAGCATCACGGCCCAGCGCTTGGCCGTCGTTTCGGCAAGGCGTTGCTGGGCCAGCGCGGTCTGATAATCGGCCTGCGCGGCGGCCAGCTGCTGGTCGACTTCCGGCGCGTCCAGCACGGCCAGCGACTGTCCGGCCCGCACATTGTCGCCGATATCGGCCAGCCACCGGCTGACATAGCCATTGGTCCGGGCATAGATGGCCGCGCTGTTATAGGCCTGGACATTGCCCGGCAGCACCAGCGCGCCGCCCTTGCCATCCTGCTTGGGCGATACGACCGCGACGGAGGGAATGGCCGCCTTTTCCGCCGTGCCGCGCAACTCGTTGGTTGCGCTGATCCGGGTCGCCACGCCAAAGCCCACGACGGCGATGGCGATCACGGCGGCGCCGATGCCCACGCGCTTGAGCGTTCGGCTGTCCGGGCCGGTGACGGGCTGATTCTGTTCCGGGGTGATATCAGACATGGCTGGGCTGCATTTCCATCTGGGGGTCGGCGGCCTTGTGGCGGCGGTGGACGAAGCTGAAGATGACGGGGACGAAGAAGAGGGTGGCGATGGTGGCGCAGACCAGACCGCCGATCACCGCGCGGCCCAGCGGCGCATTCTGCTCGCCGCCTTCGCCCAGGCCCAGCGCCATCGGACCCATGCCGATGATCATGGCCAATGCGGTCATCAGCACCGGGCGGAAACGGACCATGCCCGCCTCCATCGCGGCGGCGGTCGCGTCGCCCAGTTCGGCCAGCTTCTCTCGCGCGAAGCTGACGACCAGGATCGAGTTGGCGGTCGCGACGCCCATGCACATGATCGCGCCGGTCAGCGCCGGGACCGACAAGGTGGTACCGGTCACGAACAGCATCCACACGATGCCGGCCAGCGCCGCGGGCAGGGCGGTGATGATGACGAAGGGATCGACCCAGCTCTGGAAATTGACGACGATCAACAGGTAGATCAGCACGATCGCGCCGGCCAGGCCAAAGCCCAGACCCGAAAAGGCGGTGTTCATCGTCGCATATTGGCCGCGCATGGTGATGGTCGCGCCCTTGGGCTCTTCCTTCTCCAGCGATTTGATGGCGGCGTTGATGTCGCCCGCCACCGCACCCAGGTCGCGGCTCTGTACCGTGGCATAGATGTCCAGCACCGGCGCGATATTATAATGCGACACCACCGGCACCGTGTTCGACCGCTCGATCGTGGCAAGGCCGCCCAAAGGCTGCACCGCGCCATTCGATCCCGCCGCGGCGGACACCGGCACGTTGGACAGGTCGCTGATCGACCCGACCAGATATTCGGGCGCCTGCGCCACGACCGGATAGGACACGCCCGTCTTGGGATCGACGAAGAAGACGGGCGCGGTCTGCGCGGTGCCCGCCAGCGAACTGGCCAGGCTGGTCGTCACGTCACGCTCGGTCAGGCCATATTGGCCCGCCCGGCTGCGATCGACATCGACGTCCAGCTGCGGCGATCGGCCCGGCTGCTGGATGCGCGCATCGGCAAGCCCCGGAATGGTCGCGACCTTCGCCAGCAGCTTTTGCGCATAGGCGCGGTTGGCGGCGGCATTCTTGCCGGAAATCTGAATGTCGATCGGGGCCGGCGCGCCGAAATTCAAGATCTGGCTGGTGATGTCGGCCGGCAGGAAGGCGAAATTGGTGCCGGGGAAGCGGCGGGGCAGTTCCTCGCGCAGCTTGCCGACGATCTCGTCGGTCGGGCGATGGCCATGCTTCAGGGCGATCATCATGTCGCCATCCTGCGGGCCGATCGTGCCGCTATTATTATAGACCGTGTTGATGGAGCTGACCGGCAGGCCGATATTGTCGGTGATCGACGCCAGTTCCCCGGCCGGCACCATATCCTTGACCGCGGCGGAAATCCGCTCGAACCGTGCCGCCGTATCCTCGATCCGGCTGCCCACCGGCACGCGGATATGCATGGCGATCTGCCCTGAATCCACCGCCGGGAAGAAATTGCTGCCCAGCAGCGGGAGCAGGCCGAAGGACAGGATCACCACAGCCATGAAGCCCAGCAGGAAGGGCTTGCGCGCATTCAATGCGCCGCGCAGCAGCCCGACATAGCTGTCACGGACCGTCTCGAACCGCCTTTCGAAGCCGCGCTGGAACCGCACGAGCGGATTACGCGACTGCGCATCGCCCGACATATGGGCGTCGCCATGCTCGACATGGGGTTTGAGCAGATACATGGCCATCGTCGGCACCAGCGTGCGCGACAGGATGAAGGACGCGATCATCGCGAACACCACCGACAGCGCCATCGGCACGAACAGGAAGCCCGCAACGCCCGGCAGGAAGAACATCGGCACGAACACGATACAGATGCACAGCAGCGACACGAAAGCCGGCGTCACGATCTGCGCCGCGCCGTCCAGGATGGATTCCACCACCCCCTTGCCCTGTTCCAGATGCCAGTTGATATTCTCGATCGTCACCGTCGCGTCGTCGACCAGGATGCCGACCGCCAGCGCCAACCCGCCCAGCGTCATGACGTTCAGCGTCTGGCCGAACATCGCCAGCGCCGCCACCGCCGCTAGAATGGCGAGCGGAATGGACAGTGCGATGATGACCGTCGACCGCCAGCTGCCCAGGAACAGCAGGATCATCAGCGACGTCAGCGCCGCTGCCAGCGCGCCTTCGTGGATCACGCCCTCGACCGCAGCCTTCACGAACAGCGACTGGTCGCCGATCACCAGGATCTTCAGATTGTCGGGCAATGTGGCACTGATCTTGGGCAGCGCTTCCTTCACGCCGTCGACGATCGCCAGCGTCGATGTCGCGCCATTTTTCAGCGCGGTCAGCAGCGCCGACCGGCGTCCTTCGACATGCACCACATTGGTCTGCGGCCCGCTGCCGTCGCGGACATAGGCGATATCGCGCATGTAGATGGTCGCGCCGTTCACTACCTTGACCGGCAGGTCGTTCAGCGCCTCGATCGTGCCGGGCGCGTTGTTCAGGCGCACGCTATACTGGGTCGCGCCGATCTTCACGAAGCCGGCGGGATTGATCTGGTTCTGCGCGGCGATCGCGGTGCCGACATCCTGCGCGGTCAGTCCCTTGGACTGGAGGGCGACCGGATTGAGGTCGATCTGGATCTGCCGCTGCTTGCCGCCCGACGGGAAGGGCATGGCAAGGCCGGGAATGGTGACGAGGGACGGCCGGATCTGATTCTGGCCGAGGTCGAACAATTGCTGTTCGGACAGGCCCTGACCGGACAAGGCCAGTTGCAGGATCGGTACCGTCGACGCGCTATAGTTCAGGATCAGCGGCGGCGTGACGCCCGGCGGCATCTGGCGCAACACCGTCTGCGATACCGACGTCACCTGCGCAGTGGCGGTGCGGATGTCGGCGCCGGGCTGGAAATAGATTTTCACCACGCCGATGCCCTGCATCGACTGGCTTTCGATATGTTCGATATCGTTGACGGTGGTGGTCAGCACCCGCTCATAGGGGGTGACGATGCGGTTCGCCATGTCTTCGGGCGGCAGGCCGGCATATTGCCAGGCCACGGCGATCACCGGGATGCGGATATTGGGGAAGATATCGACCGGGGTGCGCACCGCTGCCATGATGCCGACGATCGCGATCAGGATCGCCATGACGATGAAGGTCAACGGCCTGTGCAGCGCAACC
>JAVBXL010000215.1 GCA_030824575.1 bacterium
CCGACACGCGACGCCAATACGATAGCCCCCACCCCCAGCCCCTCCCCTGAAGGGGAGGGGAGTAAATTGGCGGATATGGCCGAACAGGCCGCCTATCTGTGCAAGGCCGACCTTGTCACCGAAATGGTCGGCGAGTTCCCCGAATTGCAGGGCGTCATGGGCGGCTATTACGCCCGCGCCGAGGGCTTGCCCGATGCGGTCGCCGACGCGATCCGCGACCATTATAAGCCGGTCGGGCAGGGCGATGATGTGCCCACCGCGCCGGTGACGGTGGCGGTGAGTTTGGCGGATAAGCTGGATACTATTCTCGCATTTTTGTCCATAGATCTCGACCCAAGTGGAAGTAAAGATCCATTCGCTTTGCGACGAGCAATGATTGCTGTATCCTCAATCATTGATAATAATCAATTGCGATGTGGCTTAAATGACTTCGCTTGGCGCTGGATTGCTATTTCATCCGATCAAATGAGCGCTGATTTCCAAGGATCTGCGACTAATAGTAAAAGAATGTCGGTTCGTAATAATCAAATTACTACGATTTTTAATACGATTAAAGAAAATGGTCTTTTTCTTATTTTAGATGAAGTGTCAAATGCGCTTAAGCCTGAAAGCGGAGATGCAGGTCGCTTTCAAAATTGGAACTCACTTTTGCTGCGGGGAAAGGAAGATCAATTCTATTCTTTGCGATCGAGACTAATAGCTTTTGCCGGAGACCGCCTCAAGGTCCAGCAGCGCGAAGCGGGCGTTCGTCACGACCTGATAGACGCGGTGTTCGCGCTTGGGGGCGAGGATGATCTGGTCCGCCTGCTGGCCCGCGTTCATGCGTTGCAGTCCTTCGTTGCGACGGACGACGGGGCGAACTTGCTCGCCGGGTATAAGCGGGCCGCCAATATCCTCAAGAAGGAAGGGGCTACCCGAGCCCCATCCGTCACCCCGGCGAAAGCCGGGGTCCCGCTTTCTTCTACCGCAGCATCTGAAGAGAGCGGGACCCCGGATCAAGTCCGGGGTGACGAGTTGAATGGGGAGGGTGCTATGCCGCCATCCTACACCCCCGAACCCGCCGAAGCTGCGCTGCTCGCTGCGCTGGACGCGGCCGAACCGCGCGCGGCGCAGGCCGTGGCCGATGAACGGTTCGAGGACGCCATGACCGCGCTCGCCACGCTGCGCGCGCCGATCGACGCCTTTTTCGATTCCGTCATGGTCAACGACGCCGATCCGGCAAAGCGGGCGGCGCGTCTCGCGCTGCTCGACCGGTTGCGGGCGGCGGTGCATGGCGTCGCGGACTTTTCGAAAATTACGGGCTGAGGGATAAGTCGGACATATCTGTCCATAAAAATGACAATATGACGACAAAATCCCAATAAAGGCGGGTGCAATATGCGCCTGTCTTTTGTAAAGACTGCTGCAGCGCACAATATTCACGGCAATCAGTGCAGGGAGAGCCGGATACTATGGTTACTACGGAAGAGGCCATCATGAACAGCACCGCGACGCGTTATGTCTATCGTTTCGGCGGCGGTGTGGATGATGGCGGGCAGGGTGACCGCAACCTGCTGGGCGGCAAGGGCGCCAATCTGGACGGCATGGCCGCGATCGGCCTGCCGGTGCCGCCGGGCTTCACCATCACGACGGCCATGTGCACCCGCTATTATGAAGATGGCGGCGTCTATCCCGACAGCGTCCGGGCCGAAGTGGCCACCGGCCTTGCCCATATCGAGGGGATCACGGGCAAGACGTTCGGCGATGCCGCCGATCCACTGCTGGTGTCGGTCCGTTCGGGTGCGCGCGCGTCGATGCCGGGCATGATGGATACCGTGCTCAACCTGGGCCTGAACGACGAAACCGTGATCGGCCTGGCCAACACGTCGGGCGACGAGCGTTTCGCCTGGGACAGCTATCGCCGTTTCATCCAGATGTATTCGGACGTTGTGCTGGAACTGGACCATGGGGCGTTCGAGGAAGCGCTGGAAATCGCCAAGGAAGACCAGGGTTACAGCCTGGACACCGAGATGACCGCCGCCGACTGGAAGATGCTGGTCGCCGAATATAAGGCGCTGGTGGAAAAGCTGTGGAACAAGCCCTTCCCGCAGGATGTGCATGACCAGCTTTGGGGTGCGATTTCGGCCGTGTTCGGATCGTGGCAGTCGGAGCGGGCGAAAGTCTATCGCCGCCTGAACAATATCCCCGGCGAGTGGGGCACCGCCGTCAATGTGCAGGCGATGGTGTTCGGCAATATGGGCGAAACGTCCGCGACGGGCGTGGCGTTCACGCGCGATCCCTCGACCGGCGAGAACGCCTATTATGGCGAATATCTGATCAACGCGCAGGGCGAGGATGTCGTCGCGGGTATCCGCACGCCGCAATATCTGACCAAGGCCGCGCGCGAGCGGGCAGGGGCCAAGCCGCTGTCCATGGAAGAGGCGATGCCGGAAACCTATGCCGAACTGGCAGGCGTTTTCCAGATCCTCGAAACCCATTATCGCGACATGCAGGACATCGAATTCACGGTGCAGCAGGGCAAGCTGTGGATGCTCCAGACCCGGTCGGGCAAGCGCACCGCCAAGGCCGCGCTCAAGATGGCGGTCGATATGGCGCATGAAGGGCTGATCACCGAGGAAGAGGCGGTCGCCCGCGTCGATCCCGCGGCGCTCGACCAGTTGCTGCATCCCACGCTCGATCCCAAGGCGCCGCGCGACGTGCTGACCAAGGGGTTGCCCGCTTCGCCAGGTGCGGCTTCGGGTGCGATCGTGTTCGACGCCGACACCGCCGAACGGCGTGCCGAAATGGGCGACGCCGTCATCCTGGTGCGCGTCGAAACCAGCCCGGAAGACATTCACGGCATGCATGCGGCCAAGGGCATCCTGACCGCACGCGGCGGCATGACGTCGCACGCCGCCGTGGTGGCGCGTGGCATGGGCCGTCCCTGTGTTTCGGGCGCGGGCGGCATCTCGATCGACAACAAGACCAAGATATTGCGCGTCGGCGGCCGTGAGTTGAAGGAAGGCGACATCCTGACCATCGACGGGTCGACCGGCGAAGTGATGGCGGGCGAAGTGCCGACGGTACAGCCCGAACTGGCCGGCGATTTCGGCGTGCTGATGGTGTGGGCCGACAAGGTCCGCCGCCTGAAGGTGCGCGCCAACGCCGAAACGCCGCAGGATTGCAAGGTCGCGCGGGAGTTCGGCGCGGAAGGCGTGGGGCTTTGCCGTACCGAACATATGTTCTTCGACGCGGCGCGCATCACCGCGGTTCGCGAGATGATCCTGGCCGACAGCGAGAAGGGCCGCCGCGTGGCGCTCGACAAGCTGCTGCCGGAACAGCGGGACGATTTTGCGCAGATATTCATGGTGATGGCGGGCCTGCCGGTCACCATCCGCCTGCTCGATCCGCCGCTGCACGAATTCCTGCCGCATGGCGAAGCGGAGTTCGAGGACGTGGCCAAGGCGGCGGGCGTCAGCGTCGATACGCTCAAGCGACGGGCGAACGAACTGCACGAGTTCAACCCCATGCTGGGCCATCGCGGTTGCCGCCTGGGCGTGACCTATCCAGAAATCTACGAGATGCAGGCGCGCGCGATCTTCGAAGCCGCTCTGATCGTCAAGGCGCGGGGCGGCGAAGCGCCGATCCCAGAAGTCATGATCCCGCTGGTCGCCACGCGGAAAGAGCTGGAGCTGATGAAGGCGATCGTGGATCGCGTCGCCGCCGACGTGTTCAAGGAACAAGGCGAGAGCGTCGAGTATCTGGTCGGCACGATGATCGAGCTGCCGCGCGCGGCGCTGAAGGCGGGTGAGATCGCGGAAGTCGGGGAGTTCTTCTCCTTTGGCACCAATGACCTGACACAAACGACGATCGGCATCAGCCGCGACGACGCCGGCCGGTTCCTGACGCAATATGTGGACAAGGGCATCTTCGCCCGCGATCCTTTCGTCAGCATCGATGTGGAAGGGGTGGGCGAACTGATCGAGATTGCCGCCGAGCGTGGCCGCAAGGCCCGTCCTGACATCAAGCTTGGCATTTGCGGGGAACATGGCGGCGATCCGGCCTCCATCGCCTTCTGCGAGGCGACGGGCCTGGATTATGTGTCGGCGTCGCCCTATCGCGTGCCGATCGCGCGCCTCGCCGCGGCGCAGGCGGCGCTCGCGCGGAAGTGAATGCGAAAAGGGCGGGGCATCAACCCCGCCCTTTTTGTTTCAGTGCGATCCCGTCAGGCGGCTGAGCAGGCCGGGCTTGCTGCCGTCCCGTTCCAGCGCAAGCGCCTGGCCACGCCAATCTTCCTGCGCGATGGTGCCGGGTTTCAGGCCCAGTCGCGCCTCCAGCGTCGCTTCCTGCTCGGCATTGAGCGCGGCGATCTGGCCATAGCGATGATAGCCCGCCTCGTTCAGCGCGATTTCCTGCGCCTGGCTGACGCCACCGATCCGGCTCAGATCGTCGCGGTTGTGGGCAACGCCCGCGGCCGTCGTCGCGGCACCGGCGGCGATCGGGGCGGCCGAGTGCCGCTCCAGTTCGGCGATCCGCGCCTGGGACGCTTCGATGCGGGCGTCGCGGTCCTTGATCGCGCTGCGGTGCACCGCCTGTTCGTCCTGCCACAGGCGGCGATATTTGCCGCGCCCGCTCATCATCAAGCCCAGCAGCCAGCCGATGACCAGCACCACCAGCAGTAACGCAACCTCGTTCAGATTGAAGCTCATCATGGCGTCCTCCTGCCCCACTGAACGAGGGAGAGGGGATAAAGGTTGCCCGGCCATAAAAGTGCAAAAAAGGGGCTTGCCCAATCGGCCAAGCGCTTCTATCTGCGCGTCTCCACGCACCCATAGCTCAGCTGGATAGAGCATCAGACTACGAATCTGAGGGTCGGGCGTTCGAA
>JAVBXL010000024.1 GCA_030824575.1 bacterium
GCGCAGTGAAGCGCCCCTTGCGCCCGCTCCGCCTCTCAGCCCCGGCAGCGCCGGGACACCCCGTGGGTGAAAACTGGCGCTGCGCCTATGGCGTGGGGGGCTTCACGTCAATGCTTGCCGTGGTCAAGAACTTGTCACGAAATGCGCGAAAGAGCGCATTTCGGTTGCCGGTGCGGAAGCGCCAAAGGCGCATTACAAAACAAGCGCTCAGCGCGGAGCCATGCCGCCGATCAATATCGCCACCAGCGCATCGGCCACCTGCGCCGGGGTCATCGGCCCGTCGGGATCATGCCAGCGCGCGGGCCAGTTGAGCGCCCCCGCCAGCGCAAAGGACGCAAAGCGTACATCGACTGGCGCGATCGATCCATCATCCACCCCATCCTGAATCATCGCCCGGACGGCCAGGTCGATCTCCCGCTTGCGCGCACGAAACCGGGTCGCGCTATCCATCGACAGCACTTCTTCATTGGTGCGAATGACGCAGCGGCCAAAATCGTCCATGTTGATCTGCGCATAGCGGCACAGGAAATAGCGCAGCCGGTCCAGCCCATCCCCCGGCTGCGCCCGCGCGCCATCCGCCGCCTCGCCCAGCATTTCCAGCCCGCGATTGACGCATTCGACCAGCACCTGCTCCTTATTGCCCAGATAATGATAGATGGTCGGCTTGCTGATGCCCAGGCTGGCCGCGACATCATCCAGCGAAGCGGCATGATAGCCGCGTGCGTTGAACATCCGCACCGCCGCCAGCAGCACGGCCTCCCGCTTTTCCGCCCGGTCCTGTTCCCTCTCCGACTTGCTGCGAAAGGGCGAGGTGAGGGCGGGGGCAGGCGTGATGGCGACGGACTTGGGCAATAGCGGCTCCTTGGGCGCTGCGAGCATTGACAAGAAACACCGGGACAATCAATATACTCACCAGTAGATAAAATACGAGAGAGTATATGCTGACGGAGATTCAGGCCGCTATCCGCGACACCGTGCGTGATTTCGCACAGGATATGATCCGTCCGCACAGCGCTCGCTTCGAATCGGAAGGCGGCTATCCGCCCGCCTTGTTCCAAGAAATGGCCGGCCTCGGCCTGTGGGGCATGACCGCACCCGAAGCCTTTGGCGGGGCGGAGGCCGACGCCGTCTCCTACGCGCTGGCTCTGATGGAGATCGCAGCGGCGGACGGCGCGCTGTCCACCATCGTCTCGATCCAGAACAGCATCCTCGTCTCGGGCCTGCTCAAGGATGGCAGCGATGCGCAAAAGGCGCGTTTCCTGCCGGACCTGATCGGCGGACGCACGATCGGCGCCTTCGCCTTGACCGAAGCCGACGCCGGCTCCGATGCCTCGGCCGTGCGTACCCGCGCGGTGAAGGTGGACGGCGGCTGGCGCATCAGCGGTGCCAAGCAGTTCATCACGTCGGGGAAGATTGCCGGTCTGGTGATGATCGTCGCCGTCACCGATCCCGACGCCGGTAAGAAGGGCCTGTCCGTCTTCATCGTGCCGACCGACCGTCCCGGCTATGGCGTCGACAAGGTCGAGCATAAGATGGGGCAGGGCGCGTCCGACACCTGCGCGCTGCGCTTCGACGATATGTTCGTGGAGGATGATCTGCTGATCGGCCAGCCGGGGCAGGGCTACGCACTCGCGCTCGCGAACCTTGAAACCGGCCGCATCGGCATCGCCGCCCAGTGCGTCGGCATGGCGCAGGCTGCGCTGGACATCGCGGTCGCCTACGCCAAGGATCGCAAGAGCTTCGGCAAGGCGATCATCGATCATCAGGCGGTGGGCTTCCGTCTGGCCGACCTCGCCACCCGGTTGGAGGCGGCGCGCCAGCTCGTCCTGCATGCCGCCCGGACCAAGGATGCGGGCCTGCCCTGCCTGTCCGAAGCCTCCATGGCCAAGTTGTTCGCCTCCGAAGCGGCCGAGGCGATCGTGTCCGGCGCGATGCAGACGCTGGGCGGCTATGGCTATCTGGAGGAATATGGCGTGGCCAAAATCTATCGCGACGTGCGCGTGTGCCAAATTTACGAAGGCACGTCGGACATTCAGCGCATGGTGATCGCGCGCAGTCTTTAATTACGCCATTTCAGGAGAGAGATCATGCAGGACGATCCCGTCGTCATCGCCAGCTATGCCCGCACGCCGATGGGCGGATTTCAGGGCATATTGTCGTCGGTCAAGGCGACCGATCTGGGCGCCGCAGCCATCAAGGCCGCCGTCGAGCGCGCCGGCGCGTCGAGCGACGCCATCGACCGCATCTATATGGGCTGCGTTCTGCCCGCCGGCCTTGGGCAAGCCCCCGCGCGTCAGGCGGCGCTGGGCGCTGGCCTTGGCCTCAGTACGGAAGCCACCACCGTCAACAAGATGTGCGGTTCGGGCATGCAGGCCGCGATCATGGCGCATGAGGCACTTAGCTGCGGCGCGGCCGACATCGTCATTGCCGGCGGCATGGAAAGCATGACCAACGCGCCCTATGCCCTACCCAAGCATCGCGGTGGCGCGCGCATCGGCCATGACCGTATCATCGACACGATGATGATGGACGGGTTGGAGGATGCCTACGAACCAGGCAAGGCGATGGGCGTCTTCGCCGAAGAAGCGGTTCGCGACTATCAGTTCACGCGTGAGGATCAGGATGCCTACGCCATCCGCTCGCTCGAACGCGCCAATGCGGCGATCGGCAGCGGCGCCTTCGCCCGCGAAATCACGCCGGTTACGGTCAAGAGCCGGGGCGGCGACACGATCGTCGATACCGACGAGCAGCCGGGCAAGGCCAAGCCGGACAAGATACCTTCGCTGAAACCCGCCTTCGTCAAGGATGGCACCATCACCGCCGCCAATGCTTCCTCCATTTCGGACGGCGCAGCGGCACTGGTCATGACCCGCGCCAGCGTGGCGGAGAAGCTAGGCCTCAAGACGGTGGCTAGGGTCGTCGCGACCGCCGGCCATGCGCATGAGCCGTCCAAATTCACCACCGCGCCGGTGCCTGCCATGCGCAAGGTGCTGGACAAGGCCGGCTGGACGGTCGCCGATGTCGACCTGTTCGAGGTCAACGAAGCGTTCGCCGTGGTCGCCATGATCGCCGCGAAGGAACTGGGCATTCCGGACGATCGGATCAACGTCAATGGCGGCGCGACCGCGCTGGGCCATCCGATCGGCGCATCGGGCGCCCGCATATTGGCGACACTGATCGCGGCGCTGGAAACGCGCGGGCTCAAGCGCGGCGTGGCGAGCCTCTGCATCGGCGGTGGCGAAGCGACCGCCATGGCCGTCGAACTGATCTGAACGGAGAGGATTGAAATGGACATTAAAGGCGTAGCGGCGATCGTCACCGGCGGCGCATCCGGGTTGGGCAAGGCGACCGCCACAATGCTGGCGCAGCAGGGGGCGAAGGTCGCGATTTTCGACCTGAATGAGGATGCCGGACGCGCGACGGCGGAGGCGCTGGGCGGTGTCTATGTCGCTGTCAACGTCGCCGACGATGCCAGCGTCGCGGCCGGTCTGGACGCTGCGGAGGCTGCGCATGGCGTCGCCCGCATCCTCGTCAACTGCGCGGGCATTGCGCCGGCAGTCAAGACGGTGGGCAAGGAAAATGTGCCGCACCCGCTCGATACTTTTGCGAAGACGGTGACGGTCAACCTGATCGGCAGCTTCAACGTCATTTCCAAATTCTCCGCCCGGCTCGCTGCGGCGGACGAGGTGGACGGCGAACGCGGCGTCATCGTCAACACCGCCTCGGTCGCGGCCTATGACGGGCAGATCGGCCAGGCGGCCTATAGCGCGTCCAAGGGTGGCGTGGTCGGCATGACCTTGCCGATCGCCCGCGATCTGGCCCAGCACAAGATCCGCGTCATGACGATCGCGCCGGGGATCTTCCTGACGCCGATGCTGGAGGCATTTCCGCAAAATGTGCAGGACGCATTGGGCGCTCAGGTGCCGCACCCCAGCCGGCTGGGCAAGCCCGCCGAATATGCCCAATTGGTGGAAAGCATCGTCCGCAACCCGATGTTGAACGGGGACGTTATCCGGCTCGACGGCGCGATCCGCATGGCGCCCAGATAACGGAAAACCCCCGGCCCGGCGTGCAGTCCGGAACGGGGGCTGGGGAGACCGGCCTTCAAGGCCGGATCTGGAAGGCCCTCACCCTCCGTCCGCATCCAGCGGGCGGAGGGCATTTTCTGTGACCCTATTCCTCGATCATCAGCGCGCCGAAGGGCGGCAAGACGCCCGGCGTGGCCCCATTGACGGCGGCGAGCAGCTTGTTCGTCGGTGCGATCTCTTCGGGCCATGCGGCCGGTTCGCCCGACAGGTTGAACAGGCAGAGCAAAGACTGGCCATCGGCCTGACGGCGGAACAGCAGGCGCTGGTCGTCGGCCACCACTATCTCCAGACTGCCGTGGCGCAGCGCAGGGTTCGCCTTGCGCAGGGCCAGCATGGCGCGGGTGTGGTTGAGCAGGGAGGCGGCATCCCCCTCCTGCGCATCGACGGCGCGAGCGATATTCTCGTCGCCGACCGGCAGCCAGGGTTCGGCGGTGCTGAAGCCCGCTTGCGCCGCGTCGGCCGCCCAGGGCAGGGGCGTGCGCGCACCGTCGCGCGACAGGGTGAGCGGCCAGTTGGCGATCGCTTCGGGGTCTTGCAGTTTCTCAAATGGGATATCGACCTGGGTGATGCCCAGTTCCTCGCCCTGATAAAGGATCGCATTGCCCCGCAGCGCGACCAGCAGCATCGCCTTCAACCGACCGAAGGCGGCGCGATCGTCCGGCGAACACCAGCGTGACAAGG
>JAVBXL010000041.1 GCA_030824575.1 bacterium
TGACACGGCAGAGCAGTTCAACGGGCCACCGGTGCCGCCAGCTATGCACAAAAGCGAACTTCACGGCCTTTGGCTCGCGAAGAACTGCGTGGCCTTTTTTAGCACTTCCCTCTCCTCCCGCAGCACACGGTTCTCAAGGCGAAGGCGTTCATTCTCACGCGCCAGATCTGCCTGCGGCGCTGCCACCAGGTCAGATGGCCGATACTGTGACACCCACTTGCCCAGCGTCGACTTCCCTATCCCCAAATCCGATGCAACCCGGTCGCGCAGCAACCCGCTGGTCAGCGCGATCCGTACCGCCTCCTGCTTGAACTTTTCTTTATGCTTGATCATCTCGTCGGTCTCCTGTTGCGAGCTCTAATCGCTCAGGTGACCGGCGCAAATCCGTTACAAGTCCACGATGGCAAGGGTCGTCCGCTGGTCATGCTGCTCAGCGAGGGTCAGATGAGCGACTACAAGGGCGCGGCGTTGATGGTCGACGCCTTGCCACCTGCCAAGGCAATGTTGGGCGACCGAGGCTATGATGCCGACTGGTTCCGCGCCACCCTGGCCGAGCGGGGCATGATCGCCTGCATCCCGTCAAAAGCCAACCGCAAGGTGCCCATCCCGCACGACACCGCGCTCTACCGCCAGCGTCACAGGATCGAGAACATGTTCGGCAAGCTCAAGGACTGGCGCCGCATCCACACCCGCTACGACCGATGCCCACACAGCTTCATGTCAGCCATATGCATCGCTGCAACCGTCATCTTCTGGCTCAATCAATGAGTCCTGACCCTAGGAAATATCCCGCGGTCGCGCCGCCATCGAGTCGGTAGAAAACACCGTTGGCGAATGCCGCCTCTTTCGAGGTCAGATGCGCGACCGCGTCGGCCACTTCGGAAGGCTGTGCGAAACGACCGAGCGGGATGGCCTTTTTGAAAAAAGCGACCTCTTCGGGCGACGCAGACGCCAGGAGTTCGTCGGCCATGGGCGTCTCGACAAAGGCCGGGCAGACGGCGTGGCTGCGCACGCCTTGCGGGCCGTAATCGAGCGCCATGCATTTTATCAGTCCGTGTAGCGCATGTTTTGATGTGGCGTAGGCGGCAAAACCTTGAGCGCCCTGAACTCCTGCATCCGAGCTGATCGCGACGAACGAACCCTTGGTCTTGACCAATTCGGGCATCGCGGCACGCGCCAGATAATAGGTGCCGTTGAGATTGGTATCAACGATCCGGTGCCATGTATCGGGTTCAGTCGAGGTCAGCGTGCCCGAGGATGCGATGCCGGCTGAGGCGACGACCGTGTCGATCCCTCCAACTTGGTCCGCGAACCGCGCGACGGTATCGCTCACCGCATCCATGTCGGTGATATCAACCATCGCGGTCCACGCCTTTCCGCCCGCGGCCTCGACATCCGCGGCCACTATTTCGGCTTTTGCGGCGTCTCGACCGAGGATCCCGACTACGGCGCCGCGCCGGCCCAGGCGCATGGCGACCGCGCGGCCGATGCCAGATGTCGCTCCGCTCACGATTGCCCGCTCGGCGCCGGTTACTGACCATGTCATGTCACTCGAACCAAGCCTGCATCGCCGCGGCGAGGGACTGGGTTTCGAAGCAGATCAACTCGCGATAATTATTAGCCAGCTCCCAGGTGCCGGACCAGCCCATGGGTGCAATGAACACATCGCCCTTGTTGAAAATTTCGACGGTGCCGTCGAGCGACGTAAGCGTCGCCGTACCGCTGAGCAACACGACATGTTCGTCATAGGGCAGGTCGGTAAATTTGAGCAGGCCGTCGTCGGCGTCATAGACCATGCAGCTGAGCTTCTCGCCCGTGTACCATTCGACGGTACGGTGTGTCTTGACCGGACGCAGCTGCATCGCGGCAGGCCAGGGCGCAAGGTCGGGGATATCTTTCCCTTCGAGATATTTGCGATCGAGGCGCACCGGTCGGAGCTTTGCAGGATCCTTCTTCGGAGCGGTGGTAAGCTGATCGGCCGCATGCGCGGCGGCCGGCTCGGCAGCGTTGGCAACCTTGGTCATCCCGGCGGTCACCGCCATCGCCGCCATCGCCTTGGTAATGA
This sequence comes from bacterium, assembly GCA_030824575.1. Lineage (GTDB taxonomy): Bacteria > Pseudomonadota > Alphaproteobacteria > Sphingomonadales > Sphingomonadaceae > Sphingobium. The sequence continues at coordinate 2,066 of JAVBXL010000041.1, forward strand.
ACGCGCGGCGTTCCTCATTGTCGATCACCTCGATCTTCGGACCTTTGGCCTTGGCATGCATCTTCAATTCCTCTCGATCAGACGAACAGTTCACGATTTGCCTTGATGTAATCCTGCACGCTTTCCTGCTGCCGTCCGAGCAGCTGCGCGATGGTCTCACTGTGCTCCACCCCGCCATAGGCCTGTGTCTCGTGCTCGAAATAGGTCATCAGCGTGTCGAAGGCTTCGCCCATCGCGTCGCGAAGCGGGCCATCATCATCGACAAAGCGTACCTCGCTACCGAGTTCTTCGCCGAGGATGCGCGCGATCGCGGGATAATCATGACGTGCCGATGCAGTGAGCATATGTTCGGCACCGACATGGTCCGCGGCTGGCGCTGTGAGAATGGTGGCGATGACGTCGGCGATGTCGCCTTCGGAAATCCACATGCGTTCTGCATCGGTGACCGCGGGCATCGCCAATTGTCGCCTGGCCTTGACTTCGGGCGCAAGGAACCAGGGCAGGTTAAACATGATCCATCCCGGCACGTTGACATAGGTCATCGGCAGGCCGCTGGCGTCGAAGAGCGGCTTGGCGATGACATGCAGGTTGGCGCCGCAGCGTGTGTCGAGAAAGCGTTGCGTCAGCTTTTCCGCTGTCAGTCCCGGCGGAATCGCGATGAGACGGACGATCTGCTCGATCGAGCCGGTGGCTTTTGCGGCGCGAATGATATTCGGGGTGACGATCTGCTCGTCGGTCACGAAGTCGGGTGTGACGACGAGCACGCGGCTGACCCCACGCATGGCCTTTTCCAGGCTCAATTCGTCATTCCAGTCGGCCTGGACGATCTCTGCATGGGGAAAGCGTTCGGCAAGCGTAGCGAGCCCTGCCTCGCGGCTGCTCGCGAGCCGGAGACGCACGCCGCCGTGCGCCGTGAGCCGTTCGCTGGCGAGCCCGCCAATATTGCCTGTGGCACCGAGGATGAGGACGGTTTCCATCATAATCTCCAAGTCGTCATGTTGCCGGCTGGCGCAGTTGTTCGAAAATGGCAGCGAGTTCGCCTTGCCCGTGACCATCGGCGACGGCGCGTTCGAGATGTTCGAGTATGAATTCGTTCCAGCGCGGGTTGATGCCCGCATCGAGTGCGGCTTGCAGCGTCATCTGCAATCCGGGCACCCAGGCGTCGAGCGGCGCGCCGTCCCCCAAATAGCCATAGCTGCGGCTTTCGATCATCGGCACACTGGCCCGCAGCGTCGACAGGAGCAGACCTGGAATGACGCTGCTTTCGATCATCGCCAGGAAGGTGTCGAGCGGCGCGCCTTCCGCCTTGCAGATCGCCGCCCCCTGCAAGAACGCCATGGTGGCGCCCGGCACGACGGTTCCGGCCAGCGCGAGATCGAGCGCGGCGGCGCTGCCCACCTGCTCCCCAACGTGAACGACCTGACCGGTCAAGGTATCGAGAATCGGCCGGACCGCGTCGAAGGTGGCGCGTGCTCCAGAATAAAGGATGCTGCCCTCCGCAGTGCCGATATGGACTGGATACGCCTGGATGGCACCTTCGAGACATGCGACATTTGCGGCCTCTGCCCACGCCGCGCCGCTGCGCGCTTCCGCCGGCGTGCGCGTGGTGAGCTGGATCAGCGTCTTGCCCGACATCGCGCAGGTTACATCGTCGCCGTGCAGCAGGCCGGTCAACGTCGGATAATCGGAAACGCACGCGATAACGACCGAGCTGGCTGCGACGGTTTTCAAAACCGTGGCCCTAATGTGCAGGCCCTGGCTTTTGAGCCGTTCGGCTTTGTCGGCGGACCGGTTCCAACCCGTAACAATAAAGCCATTGGCGAGCAGCACGCGCGCGAGCGCTGCACCCATTTCTCCAAGGCCAATCACGCTGACTTTCTTGTTGCCGGATGTGTCGGTCATGGAAATTCCTTCAGATTGCACGACGTCAGGTTCCCAGCAGGCTTACGACGATGGCGGCGGAATCCTCGCCGAGGAAACCGCCGCCATTCTCGGCCAAGGCTATGCGCGCGCCCCCCACCTGGCGCGGCCCGGCATCGCCGCGGAGTTGAAGAACCAGTTCATGGATTTGCGACAGGCCGGTCGCGCCGATCGGATGCCCCTTGCGTACGAGCCCCCCGGACGTATTGACGGGGATACGGCCGCCAAGGCGGGTGTGGCCATCGGACAGCAGCCGAACGCCTTCGCCTTCGCCACACAGGCCCAGTGCCTCATAGTAGATCATTTCGGCGGGCGACGAGGCATCATGCAGTTCGACGCAGTTCACGTCGCATGGCGCGACATCGGCTTCTTCATAGGCTTGCCTTGAGGTCCAGGCTGTCAGCTTCTCGATACCGTGGCCATAATCATAGCCGCTTGCGAGCACCGAGCTTAGAATCTTCACCGGCTTACGAACTCCCAATTCGCGGGCGGCCCGCGGCGACATGATGACGGCGGCTGCCGCCCCGTCGGCCAAGGGCGAGCACATGGTAAGCGTCAACGGTGCGATGATCGGCGCAGCGTCCAGTACCTGCTCGACCGTCAGCACGTCGCGGAACTGGGCGTTCGGGTTGAGGCTGCCATGAAAACTGTTCTTGGCGGAAATTGCCGCGAAATCGCGCGCGGTTGCGCCTGTTCTCGCCATATAATCGCGGGCAAGTCGCGCGTAGATGTCCATGAACACCGAACGCGACTGGCCGGCACCGGCGGCGTCCGCACCGTCGCTCAGAATGAAACTGTCGAGGGCTTCGGGATGCTCGACATCGGCGCACCCGGCGAACACCGAAAACACCTTCTGCTTGTCGGACGAATAGAGTTTCTCGACGCCGAACACTAGCACGATGTCATAAGCCCCAAGCGTCACCATCGCGGCGGCTTGCTGGAGCGCTGTCGAACCGGTGGCGCATGCATTTTCCACGTTCACGACCGGAATGCGTTCGACGCCGATGCCACGCAGGATGGCTTGCCCCGCGATACACACCTGTCCTGTAATGACGGGCGCTGCCGCGTTGCCGGCCCACACGGCCTGTATTTGCGATGCCTTGATCCCGGCGTCGTCCAGCGCCTGCGCGATGGCCTCATGCGCCAGGCTCGAAAGGCTACGGTCGAGGTGCCGCGCGATCCGTGTCGTTCCGACACCGGCGATGACTGCGTCCATTTTCATCAGGCTTCTCTAGGCTCCCGAATAGCGACCACCGTCGTTGACGATGATGGCGCCAGTCATGAAACTCGCATGTTCGGACGCCATGAATAAGATCGAACCCACCATGTCCTGCGCAGTACCGTTGCGCCCGATCGGCGGCAGCTCGGTAACTTCCGCTGCTGACGATCCCTCAATGGGTCCGGCGCACAGGCAGTTCGATCGCACGCCGTCGACGCCAAAGCGAAGCGCCTGCATCCGCGTCATGTTGACGATCGAAGCGGCGGCGGTGGCATAGGCCGACGATCCGCCCGGTCCGCCCATTTGCCCGTAGGACGAGGTGACATTGACGATGTTGCCCTTCGACGCCTGCAACGCCTGCAACGCATATTGCGTGCAGAAGAGGCTCGCGGTGAAGGCACCATCGAGCGCCTTGTCCCAGTCGTCAGGTGTCACCTGTTCGAATGGCTTGTCGTCGCGGTAGTCCGCAGCATTGACGAGAATATCCAGCCCGCCGAGTTGGTCGAGGGCAGCCTGCACTAGCGCTTCGCAGCCTTCAGCGGAATAGAGCCTGCCGGTCAGCAAAGCCGCACCGGCGACGGCGGCGCCGTGCACGGCAACGACAGCGCCATGATCGCGAAAGGCCGCAGCCGTGGCCGCGCCGATAGGCTGATGGGTGCCCGTCACCAGAATGCGCTTGCCTGCAAAGTTCAGGTCGATCGTCACCGCATCATCCTTTCAGGCCTGAGACGGTGAGCTTGTCCGCGAACCGGTCGACGACACGCACAAAGCGGTGCACGATTTCCTCGATGTCGGCTTCGGTCGCGATAAGGGCAGGGGCCATCGCCGCCAGCACGCGGCCATGGCCGCCGCGCACCAGAAGCTTTTCCTCGAGCGCGGATTTGCTCAGCAGGCTTCCCACGGCGGTCGGATCGGCAAAGGGCCTGCCGTTTGCCCTGTCGGCGTCGAATTCGACCCCGATGATCATGCCCTTGCCGCGAATGTCGCCGACAAGTTCATGGCCTCCCACGGCCTCGCGCACTCGCCGCAGCAGGACTTCGCCCATCCGGGTGGCGTTGGCGAGCAAGCCTTCCTTTTCGAGGATGTCGATGTTGGCGAGAGCGACGGCCGCGGCCACAGAATGACCCGACGCGGTGAAACCATGGCCGAACAGCCCGTCATCGGCCTTCTCGCCGTAGAGCACATCTGCGACACGCTCAGAGATGAGGCAGGCCGACATGGGGAAATAGCCGCTCGTAATTCCCTTCGACACGCTGATCAGGTCGGCACCCATTCCGAATTCAGGGCTGGCGAACCAGGCCCCCGTCCGGCCGAAACCGGTGATGACTTCGTCCGCGATCATCAGCACGTCGTAGCGGTCGAGCACGGCGCGAATGGCCCGAAAATAGCCTTCGGGCGGGACCAGCACGCCGCCCGCACCGGTCACCGGTTCGGCGATGAAGGCCGCGACAGTGTCGGGGCCTTCGTGCAGGATTAGCGCTTCGAGTTCTTCGGCAAGCCAGCGCACATAAGCATCCATCGTGTCGATATGCGACGGCCGGCGATGGAAGTCGTGCATGTGGGTGTGGAGCACACCTTCGATTGGCAGGTCGAAAGTCCGGTGCACCAGGGGGATGCCGGTCAGGCTGCCGGACGCAATCGTCGATCCATGATAGGCCGAAAGCCGCGAGATGATCTTCTTCTTTTGCGGCAGGCCGCGTACATTATTATAGCGCCGAACGAGCTTGACCTGTGTGTCGTTCGCATCGGAGCCGCTGTTGCCGTAAACAATGCGGCGCATGTTTTCGGGCGCCAGGTCGAGGAGCCGGTCGGTCAGCCGGATGACCGGTTCATTGCTGAACTGGGCAAAGCAGTGGACCGAACTCGTGCGCACCATCTGTTCGGCGGCGGCTTCCGCCAGTTCCTTGCGTCCGTAACCGATGTTTGTGCACCACAAACCCGCCGCGGCGTCGAGATAGCGATCGCCATCGACCGTCGTCAGCCACAGTCCCTCGGCATGGTCCCAGATGACGAGGTCGCGATCCTTTTGCGAATATAGGGCCGAGAAGGCGTGTACGAGGCCCGATTTGTCGATATCCTCCAGCGAACGGTTCGATCCATTTGTCAGCATGTCAGTTCCTTCCTCCCCATGTCCGACGCGCGGTCAAACCGCCGTCGTTTACGAGGATGCTTCCGGTGAAATATGTCGCCTCGGCTGAGGCCAGATAGACCATGGTGGACGCGCATTCCTCCATGGTGCCGATCCGCTTCAAGGCAGCCGCGTTCTCGATAAAGGCGTAGATTTGCCCGTGGGTCGCCGCGTTTTCGGAGGCAATGAGCGGCGTGTCGATATAGCCGGGGCAAAGGACGTTGACGCGCACATCGGGCGCCAGTTCGAGCGCGAGCGTGCGCCCGAGATTGATCATGCCGCTCTTCACGCAGGCGTAGATGTAGCTGTCGGTCGGTCCGGCAAAGAGGCCGCATACAGACGCATTGAAGATGACCGTTCCCTTGCCTTTGCGCAATTCCGGCAAGGCATATTGGGTCAGGAAGAAAGCGGAACGGAGATTGATGTTGGCAACGCGGCGGTAATGCGTCTCGGTCACGTCTTCGGGGTAGGACAAGTCGCCGATCCCGGCATTGTTGACGAGGCAATCGAGGCCGCCCAGCGCCGCTACGCTGTCGTCTATCATGCGCCGGCAGTCGGCAAGGTCGGCGATATCGCCGATGACCGGCACGAGATCCGGCCCGCCTCCCAGCTGATCGATGGCAGCGGTGACCCTTGCCGCGTCACGGCCATGTACCGCGACCCGCGCACCCTCGCGCCGCATTAATTGCGCCGCGGCAAAGCCGATCCCCATCGTGCTGCCTGTCACCAATATTCTCTTGCCGGCCAGTCTCACTGCGCGGTCCTCTCTTCCGATGGCTTTACGCCTGCCTCAGCGCGAATAGCGTTCCCGATATTGCTTCCACAGTTCTTCGAAACGGGGATCGATCAGGTCGATCAGCCCGGCCAGTTCGGGCTTCTCGCCCGGCAGCGTCAGCTTCATGCTCTCGCCGATCTCGGCGGGGGTCAGGAAGTAATAGGGGTCAAGTTCATTCTCCATCGTCTCGGTCACAAGACGAAGGCCAGCTGCGGCCTGGAACGCATAAACTTCCTTGAGCCGCCGCTCTTCCTCACCGGCAGACATGCCGGGATAATAATGGGCCAGTGCCATGCGGGTGAGGCCTTCATCGGCTTCGGCCCACATCAACATTTCGGCAAGATCCCACAGCGGATGGCCATAGGCTCCTCCGTCCCAGTCGATGAACACAAGTTCGCCGTCAGGACGAAAGATCATGTTCGCAAAAACCATGTCGTTGTGCGTGAACTTAGGATGAAAAGGGCCGATAGCTGCTTCGAGCTCATCGACGATCCGGCGGTATCGAGGGATACGGTCCGCCCAGGCGGAGGGTATGTTCCCGGTCGATGGCTTTCCGGTTTCGCAGATATTGAGATAGCGCCTGATCGTGTCGAACGGCCACCAGTAGCTGATCGTTTCGTGAACGGCATGACTGCCTTCGTGTAGCACCTTCATCCGGTCGATGATCGCGCGGATGATCGCCGGATCGCCCATCTGCTCCAGCGTCATGCCAGACCCTTGCTGGAACGCTGTGATCGACAGATTGGGCTCGGCATATAGTAGCGCCGGACCCAGTCCTAGCCGGTGTGCGGCCCGCACGCATTCGACCACGGCCGTCTGGCGGGTACGATATTGATCGAAGCCCACCCGCACGACCGAGCGCTGGCTGTCGCCGTCGGTAACAAAGAAAGTGCGATTCTGAAGCCCGCCGAATTTCTGTTCGACGCTGATCTCGCCCGTCCAGATCGGAAGAGTGCGGATGTGCGCGATCGTCTCCTCCGGTGTCCAGCTTCGCCTGACAACAGACAGTTCGTTGATGACGGGGTTATCTGGCATTCATCCTCCCTCACCGCGTCGGGCCTGGACCGGGTGTTGTTCAGCCGCGCCGTACGACTCGCTGACGGTTCCTCGTCCGGCGTGTTGGTAGCAACCCTATCGAACAAACAATGAGCGCGCAATAGTGTCCTACATTTTTGCAGGCAGTATTGACTTGAATTTGCAGTTGCGACAGTCTTGATCCAACCGGACGCTCGCTGCCGGCGCAAGTGGGAGATTGTCATGCGAAGCGCGCACCCTATGTTCGGTTCGCACTATAAACTTCGATGCCTGCATCGGCTCGCAGCGCTCCTCTTTGCGGCGGCTGCGCTCCATGGCTGCAACGGCGGCAAGCCCGCCGATCCCCAGAATAGCGACTGGGAATGGCTTGGCAACTCCGCAGAGATGCAGCATCATGCGAGCCTTTCGACCATCAATGTCGACAATGTCGATGATCTGGAACTCGCCTGGTGGGTCGAGATGCCTAATGTCGATGGATTGGTCGGCAACCCGCTGATCAAGGACGGCGTGATATTTCAGGGCGGGCCCAGCGGGACGATCTTCGCCAATGACGTCAAATCCGGAAAGCTTCTCTGGTCCTACGAAGACACGGCAGATTTCAGTACAGCGTCGCTAAGCGGCTATTGGGGGCGGCGGATGAACCGCGGCGTCGCCTTATCGGAAGGCAAGGTGATCATCACGACCGGCGATTGCCGGCTCGTCGCGGTCGATCAGAAGACGGGCAAGAAGATTTGGGAGGCCCAGTCCTGCGACTCCACACAGATGTATGGCATTTCGGCGGCGCCGCGGGTCGGCGCGGGCTTGGTGTTTACCGGCAACGCCTGCATGGATTCGGGCACGACGCGCGGCTTTGTCGATGCGCTGGACGTGAAAACCGGAAAGCGGCGCTGGCGCTTTTATACGGTCCCTGGCGATCCCGCGAAGAAGCAGGACAGTCCGCTCTACGACATGGCTGCCAAGACATGGGGCACCGGATGGTATGAAAAGTCGCACGGTTGCGGCAGCCCGTGGGACGCGATGACCTACGATCCCAAACTCAACCTCCTCTATATCGGCGTCGGCGGCCCCTCGCCGTTTGACCCAAGCAAGCGCGCTCCAGACGCCGGCGACGAGTTGTTCACCAATTCGATCGTCGCGGTGGACGCAAGCACCGGCGCATATAAATGGCACTTCAAGCAAACGCCCAATGATGGCTGGAACTATGACGCCTCGGTTGGCATCATGATCGCCGACCTCCCGATCGACGGGCAAAATCGCCGAACGGTCATTAGTGTTCCCAAGAGCGGCTTTGCCTATGTGCTCGACGCCAGGACGGGCCGATTCATATCGGGCAGCGCCTACACCCAGGCAAATTGGGCCAAGGGCCTTGATGCCAAAGGCCGGCCCATTCCCGATCCGGATGGCCAATATTGGCTGCGGCCGGGACAAGCGAATATCGTGGTTCCAAGCCCGGCAGGCAGCCATGGGTGGGAAGCCCTGGCCTATGACCCCGAAAATCATCTCGTATATATCCCGAACATGGTGATGCCGACCAAGATTGAAACCGATCCGGCGGCTTTGGTCGGCGGCCTGTTGATGGATTTCTACTATGGCAGCTCGGGTGATCCGAAATGGAAATCCTACGGCGAGATCGTCGCTTGGGACGCCGTCGCCAACAAGGTTGCGTGGCGCACGCGCACCGATCTGCCGATCAATGGCGGACTGATGCACACCAGCGGCGGCCTCGTCTTCCAAGGCATGGCCGACGGCCGCCTTGTGGCCTACAATGCCAAGACTGGCCAGGAACTCTGGAGCCGCCAGACCGGCGGTGCCATGCGCGCGGCGCCATCGACGGTCATGGTCGACGGAAAACAATATCTGATCGTGCCGACTGGAAATGGCGCCGCTGCAGCGACCGGATCCTATTTCTCGAAATATAATTCGACCCTTCAATCACGCACGCCTCCGCGCCTGCTGGCTTTTCGTATCGGTGGGACGGCGACATATCCGCCGCTCGCCAAGGTGGAGCCGGTCGGGCGGCCCTCGGCCTCGCGGCAGGATGCGAAACTGGCTCGCAAGGGGAAGGTCGTTTTCGAATCCTATGGCTGCGTCGATTGTCACGGTATGAATGCCGACGCGGTCGGCGGCCGCATCCCCAGCCTCATTCGCATGCCGCCTTCCGATCTCGCCCATGTGAAGGCGGTGGTGCAGGAAGGGGCCATGTCGAAGAATGGGGGCGGCATGCCCCAGTTCAAGGATTTGACGGACGAGGAAGCGAGAGGTCTCTATGCTTATCTCGTCAACGAGGCATGGGATGCGCATGAGAAGAAGGGCGCATTCAAGCCTTGATGGATCGTGAAGAAACGCCATCGCTTGGCGGCGGGCGTAGGGAGTGTAGTAATGGACGCCAGATTGGTCAGTATTTGCATTGGCGCGGTGACGCTGGCGGCCACGGGTTTCTACTATGGCGTAAAATTCTGTCAGAAAGGCAATTATCTCATTGGGGTAGAGTGGTTCGCGCTCGCCGTCTCATCGACCAATTTCATGGTCTATGAGTTGACGCATTGGCATGTCGCTTATCTGGGCGTGTTGTTTCTTGACACCTTTTCAAGAGCCTTTGGTTTGCCGATCGTCACGGTGGCCGGCCTAACGGTCCTGACGCACAGCTTCCGCCCGACGATCCGGGTCGATGTCATGCTGTTCGTGGGAACGGCAGTGGCGACGCTCGTCCTGCTGATGGAGAATTTTGCGCCCGTGCTCGCCTATTTCCTGCTCGCAATGTGGACGCTCTTCACGCTCTTCCTTTTCTATTTCGCCTATCGTCTGCTCGTGCTTCGCGAGCATTATCACGCTCTTGGCGTGTCGATTGCCGCGATCTCAAATCAGGCAATCGCTTACATGTATGATTTCTATAAAATTCCCGGCGACGAGACGAACGTCATCCTGAATTTCTACACGATCGCCCTGTTCACCTGGGCGTATCTGACCGTCCAAATCTATTATTCTTATTGCGCGCTGGGACGCGCGACTGAGGGCAATTTGAAACGGAATCTGCAATCGTGACGTTGAACCAAAGCGTGGACGCAGCCAAGCTGATTGCAGCACCGCGACCGGATCAAGACCGACGCCATCGCCTGGCCATCGGTTCAGCCATCATCCTCGGTACCATTTGCGCCCTTGTGGCCAATACATTGCCCGTTTTTCTGGTGGTCCTTGGACGGACCTTGTCGCTGAGCGAGACGCAGGCCGGCTATATAGCGCTCGCCGACCTGGGCGGCATTGCCGCCGGGTCCGTAATGTGTGCGCTGCTCCCATCCGTCCTCGCGCGACTTGGTTGGCGCATGGTCGCTGCAGCCGGTGTCGCGTTGCTCATTGCTGGCAATATCGCGGCGAGCCAGGCGGAGTCCTATCCTATTCTGGTCGCCGCAAGGTCAGTTGCGGGTATCGGGGCGGGCTTCACGATGGCAATCGCCTACGCCATATTGGCAGGCGGCAGCCACCCGGCGCGTAACCTCGCGCTTTTCAACATGTTCCAGCTCGCGAGTGCCGCAATCGGCATCCAGTATCTCGGAACGATCGCAGGCTTGTGGGGTGCTCAGGGGCTGTTCCTGGTGATTACGGCGATCTCGGTTATGGCTGCCGGACTTTGCTACCTGCTGCCAGAAGCGGCGCATCGGGTCTCCGCAGTCTTTTTGGACGACGCCCCAGTCAATCCAGAAAGGACCAGCGGCCCTGGCTGGCTCGCAATTGTCGCTGCTCTTCTTCATTTCGTGGGGACCGGCGCTATCTTCGGTTTTCTTGCCTATATTGGGATTGCCTGGGGCGGGGATCCGGAGACAGTCGAAACGAGCCTATCAACTGTCATGCTTGCTGCCATCGCCGCTGCAGTGATATCAGCATTCGCAGGGGCGCGGTTTCACTTTCTGCGCCCTCTCTGCGCGGGATATGCGATCCTACTGACTGCGATCGCATTGCTCTATGCCTTCCAGCCGGTCGCCCATTTCGTTTTCTTTGCTTCGCTGTTCGGGTTCGGCTGGAATATCGTCATGCCGTTTCAGTTTGCGGCGGTAACGCATGCCGATCGGTCCGACAGTGCCGCGATGCTCGTAAATGCCAGCACGCTGGGCGGCGTCGCAATCGGTCCTGCGATCGCGGGCAATTTCGTCACAAGCGACTATGGCGTGATTATCATGGGCAGCTTTGGAGCCCTAGTTTTGGCGCTTGCGCTTCTTCTGCTCGCTTTGAAATGGAGCCGTGTGCTGGCGACCGGGAAGTGATGATGCGGCCCTGCGCCGCGGCCTGGCCGCGCAGCACTATTGGTCAGAAGTTGGCGGAATGGGTTATGCTGGGCTCCGGCAGCGCCGATCCGCAGGGCTGCGCCATCGGCAATGCGCACGCGCATGGCGAAAAGGCCGCTCAGCCTGCCCTTCGATCTTCGCCGCCAGTTGACCTGTTCCTACTTCGCTTCCTGCAGCATGGCACGAGCCGCCCGGGATTTGACGTCGGGCACTTGCCGGACACATGGCCGGCCCCGCGCCGCTACCGGGAAGATCAATTGGACATTTGCGGGGTAGGCCTTCTGGTGCTGGGGAATACCGATTGCCCAGCAAAGATTACGGGCGCTGAGTGCCTGCCGAACGATGCCGAAAGGCCACAGCCGGCATCGGCCAAGACGCAGCACCAGGACGCAGCCGAAGCGAACCCAGGCAGCGATTGGGTGGTCGATCTCCCCCAAGGCGATCTCGGGCCTTGTGCCGTAGCTCTGCAAGCGCTTGGGTAAGGTCTATGCCGACGCTATCCGCGCCCACCTTGCCGTGCGGAAAATCGAGGCGGTCACCCCCGGTCGATCAAACCGCCACGTGACAATCGAGCGCGACGGGGCGCTCTACATGCGGCGTAACCGCATCGAACGAATGTCCGGCCACCAAAAGATCAATCGCGCTTTTGCTACTCGCTACGATCAACTGGCAAAAAGCTTTCGCGGCATGGTCCATCTCGCAAACCCCGGATACTGGCTCAAACTTGTTCACGCCGCCTAGCCGGCTTCCAAATCGCCAGCCAGCGGCAAGGCCCTGCCATTGCTCACCAGTTCAATTGGATCGATCAGCTGGCCGTCGACCTCAATCCACCCCATGAAGTTGCGGCCGACACTCCACCCCAGCAGGCGTTGAATCTCTTCGGGATAGGAGGCGACGACGTCGGGAGCAAGCGTCAGATACATATTCTCTTCTTGGCGGAGGTGCGCAGCATCGAGCGCCATCGTCAAACCCGTTCGCGGCGCATCCGAAAGATTTGTTCCGCCGGCATGATAGGTGGATCCCAGAAAGATCAGGGCCGACCCAGCCTTCATTGTGGTTGGCAAAGCTTCATCCTTCTCTGGCATCCGCTCATCATCCCACAGGTGACTGCCCGGCACGACAAGCGTTCCACCGTTGGCCTGCGTAAAGTCCGTAATGGCGAGCATGAGCTGGACACGGGCCTCTCGGCCATGGGTCGGGTGCCGCCACAGAAAAACATTATCGTCCCGGTGGAGCGGCTGGGCGGTTTGACCGGGCCAAATCTGGATGGCCTGAGCCATTCCGATCCGCAAGTCGGGAATGATCTCGGTGCGATCTGTTCCGAGCCACACATGAACCGGGTGGCACAGGATAGCCCGGGCTGCGCCGAGATATAATGGATTTGTTGCGACGTCCGCAATAGCGCGCGAACGTGAAAACAGGCGGCTGAGGCGCCGCGTCTTTGTACCCAGAAACGTGTCTTCAGCGGCGTGTGGCGTGTCGTCAAGAATTGGACCTAAATCGGACCGAAGTATGTTCAGGACGTCATCTGAAATAAAATTCTCGATGATGACTCCGCCATCCCGCATCATGATCTGAACGATTTCATCGACGCTCGACGTATTTGGAACTGCGACAACGGCCATGAACAAACCTCCTACTTGGCGTTTCCTATCGGGACGCCGGAGCTAACCTAAAGAAAACACCCTTCTATCGACACGGCCCCAGTCAGAAGGTCTTACGTGCCGAGAAACCCCACCAGCGCGGCTTGGCGTAGCTCTTGATAGCTGAGCCTGTCGAAGACAGAAGATCGTAGGAGAAATTCTCACGATCGACGTCGCTGATGTTGTTGACGAATGCGGCCAACTCGACCCCGGCAGATTTCAGTTTGAAGGAAATTCGCGCGTTGTGAACGAATGAACCCTTGACCGCTGTTGCCGCATTATTATCGATCGAGGCGAAGCGATCGTCGATATAGTCGAACGACCAATTGATGTTCAGGCTATTCGCTCCGATGTCGAATTTTTTGCTCACCCCACCATTGACGGTCCAACGCGGGGCCTGAATGCTCTCCTGGTCGATCACGCCGTCGCGCGCCGTAGGGACGTCGCGCAGCTTCGACTTCAGATAGGCGGCACCGAAATTGGCCATCAACCCGCTGCCTAGCTTCGCGACGACTTCAACCTCGCCGCCGTAGAAATATCCGTCATAATTTCCGACGACGCCTTGCAACCCGTTGAACGCAAAGCCTTGGAAGTTAGAATAGTCGTAATAGAATATGCTTGAGTTCAGGCGAAGGCGACGATCGAGAAGGTCCAACTTCGATCCCAACTCGTAGGCCCAGAGGCTTTCGCTACTGAACGGTGTCTCTGCGGCGGTGAGATTGCCAGACACATTGGTGTTAAAGCCGGGGCCCTTGGCTCCGCGCGAAACACTGGCATAAATCAGCGTATCGCTGTTGGGTTTGTAGTCCAGTTGAAATTTGCCGGACCATAAATTGTCCTTTGCGGTCGCCAGATCACCAACAGTTGCGGCGCTGAAATCATAAACCAGCAGCGGCGGCGTGAAGACGGTAGTTCCCGTGCCGCCGGAATAGCCATTCCCCAACTCGTTGAAATATACTTTCGAATCGACCGATTTCTTGTCGTGCGTGTAGCGCAATCCGAAGGTAGCCTTCAGCTGTTCGGTGAGTTCATATTCGAACTGACCGAATGCGGCATAGGATTCGGCGCGCTGGAGGACGGGATTGAAATCGTCGAAAGCAAAGTCGCTGCCCGACAGGACGGGGAAGCTGAAGGCGCCATAGGTGTCCTGCTTGATGTGGAGATAATAGACGCCGGCAGTATAGGTGAGTGCCCCAGAAGAGCCATTGACGCGCAGTTCCTGCGACCATTGATCGAGATTCTGTCCGAGCGGAAAATTGCAATAATCTACCGGTCCGCCATCACAGTCTTCGTTATACGCATATTTGAACTTGGTGTAATTGGTGAGCGATGTGATCGTCGCGGCACCGACGTCCCATTGCAGGTGCAAGGTCGGCGAAAAGCGTTCGTTCTTGAGGAAGCCGACATTGTTGAAGCTCCCCGTCTGACCGTCATTGCTGCTATCGCGATAGCCAGACAGGTCGTTGCCCGGCCCCGTGCCATAGAAATCCAGGTTTGCCGGAAGTGGTGCCGGGTCTCCCGTCGCCGGATCGACATAGAAGCTAACCGGCTTGTAATTGCCTTCAAGGTGCCTCGGGCTCTTGTCGTAGCTGACCGAAAGGCGGGCCGTGAGCGTTTCGGTCAGGTCCGCTTCGATCTGTCCGCGAAGCCCGTAGAACTTCTTTTCGAACGTGTCCTTGCCGCCGGGATTTCGGTTGCGAAACCAGCCGTCGCCATGTTCGGTCTTTCCTGAAAGGCGGAACCGGACGCGGTCCGAAATCGGGCCGCCGACAGCCGCTTCGAGATAGAAGCTATTGAACCGGCTATAGCCGACTTCGGCATAGCCTTCGAATTCCTTCGATGGCCTCTTGGTAATGAAGCTGGCGAGGCCGCCGCTGGAAGCGCGTCCAAACAAAGTCCCTTGCGGACCGCGCAGCACTTCGACTCGCTCCAGATCGTATAGGGGGAAGGCCGCCGAATTTGGTGAACTCAGATAGATTTCGTCGATGTAGATCGAATTCGGCGATTCTTGGACTGAGGAAAAGTCTGATTGCGAGACGCCACGGACGGTCAAATTGGCGTTTACGCCGCCTCCCGCGGAAGAATCGAAGACGACACCTGGGATCGCCCTTGCAATGTCCTTGGCATCGACGATGCCCAGTGCGGACAGCTGGTCGGCGGGAAGAGCGGACACCGAAACCCCGACGTCCTGAAGATTCTGTTCCCGCTTCTGCGCGGTAACAACGATTTCGTCCAATCCGCCGTCGCTCTGGGCTTCCTGTGCATGGGTTACCGCAGGCGCGGCGAGCGTCGCGAGCGCGACCACCGACAACGACACTTGGCACGCGAGCCGACTGGCACCTGTATGTCCAAATTTCATTTTTTCCCCTTTCATCCCAACACAGCGCGCATCGTGCAGCGATAGGCGTTTCCTTTGATACCTCACCAACAGGCCTTAGGCAATAGTGTAGGACATTATTGAAGACGTTTATGATTGACGTTAAAGAGGTGCGTTATGTGATTATGCTCGCTGCCCGCCGACTCAACGACCAGCCTATCATGGCTGAATTGATGTTTCTGAACCCAATATTGTCGACAGAAATGGGTTCGGATGTTGCCAAGGTGAAAGCGAACCCCTAGTAACGCATGAGTTTTTGAAGGATGATTTTGAGCGATGGTCACGGCAGGTAATCGGGCTGCAAACAAAGTGGATGATCCCTTGCAGTCCGCGCCCGACCTTGCGGTCGAATTCATTACCGAGGCCATTCTCGAAGGTCGAATCGTGCCTGGCCAGCGACTGATCGAAAATGATCTGACCAGACCGTTGGGGTTCAGCCGTGGGCCGGTTCGCGAGGCGTTCCGTCGACTCGACGCGCAAGGGGTGCTGTCGAAGGCGCTGAACCGCGGCGCATATGTCCGGATTTTGACCCGCAAGGAGGCGATGGACCTTCTGCTCGCGGTGGAGCCGATTGGCTGCCTCATCGCAACGCTAGCGGCGCAGGCTGTTGCACAGGCTGCCAGCGGGCCCCAATATGCGGAGTTCGAGGCCGCATTGCTGCCCTATCAACAGGGGAAAGAGGACATCAGCGAGTCCCCGTCCCAACGACGCAATTTTTACGATGTGTTGATAAAGATCGGCGGCAACTCGCAACTGCCCTCTATTCTACCGGTTATGCGTATTCATATGCTCCGTCTGCAAATCTCGTCCTATCTCGGCGCCGGCGACCGGAAAATGCACATCACCGAATATGCGGCGATTGCCAAGGCGGTCCTGGCCGGTGACGCAAAGAAGGCCGACAAGGCGATGCGGCTGCACCTCAAGGGCCAGCATGATATGCTTGCCAGCCTTCCGGAAAGCGCTTTTCCGGAGCCCCGCGTTAGCTGAGGGCCGTTAATGGCTGGTTATTTGGCGGTTTGCTCCAGCTAGCCGTGTTGTGCGCGCAGATCCGACTTCAGTATCTTTCCGGTGCTGTTGCGCGGAAGTTCGCTCACGAACACATACGCCTTAGGACGCTTGTAGCGCGCGAGATTCTCAAGGCAGGCCGCATCGAGAATTGCCGGCGTGATGCCTTTGGTCGGGTCGGACACGATGAAGGCGACGGCAGCTTCACCCCATTCCTCATCGGGTCTTCCGACCACCGCGACATCCGTGACTCCTGGAATGCCTGACAGGAGGGTTTCGATTTCGGCGGGATAAATGTTCGAACCCCCGCTGATTATGACGTCTTTCGAGCGATCCTTGAGGTTCAACAGGCCGCGCGCGTCCATGACCCCCATGTCGCCGGTTCTCAACCAGCCATCGACGATCGTCTCGCGCGTCGCATCGGGGCGATTGAGATAGCCGCGCATCACAATGTCGCTGCGCACGGCAATCTCACCGGTTTCTCCCGCTGGTAGGGCATGACCATTGCGATCGATAATCGTGACTTCGGTGCCGCTGCGGGCGAAGCCTACGGACGTCAGCGCGTCGTCGGTGAGCGCCTCGGCATACAGATGCTTTGGCATCATGCTGATGGTGCAGGGGCATTCGCCCTGCCCGTAGCCGTTAGTGAAGCGGGGGCCGAAAGTATCGAGCGCCGCCTTGACGTCACGCGCGCTAAAAGGGGCCGCGCCTCCGATGACCGTGCGCACATTGGCAACAGGGGCGTTGGCCATCCCGCCATGCTCGACCACCCGCCGGAGCATCGTTGGGGCAAGGAAAAAGGTCAGATTTTCATTTGCGCGGACGAGTGAAACAAGCTCACCGGGATCAAAGCCGCCGCTAGGCGGGAGGATCTGGTGCGACGCCTTGGCGATGTGGGGCAGGGCAAGCAATCCCGATGCGTGCGACTGCGGGGCGAGATGCAGCATCGAATCTTGCGGGGTGACCTGGTCGAAATCGCACAAATAGCTCCACGACATCAGTTGGAGATTGAGATGCGACAACATCGCTCCTTTCGGGCGTCCCGTGGTCCCGCTGGTATAGAATATCCAGGCCAGGTCGTCGCGGTCCGCGGCCGAGCACGGTTTGGGTTCATCCAGCAATTTTTCATACTCGCTGTCCCCAACACAGATATAGCGCGTGACTGTTGGCATATCGGACGCCAGCGCGATGATCGGCTCGATGAGGTCGGCGGTACAGAAGCAGGCCTTCGCCGCGCTGTCCTGCGCGATCCAGGCAATCTCTTTAGGATGCAGCTTCGCATTGACCGGCACCAAGGCCAGCCCGGCATGCCACACCGCGAACATGATCTCGAAATATTGCGGGCAGTTGCTCATCGCCAGCATGACGCGGTCGCCCGGTTGCAGCCGCATCCGTTCGATCAGACCAGCTGCCAGGCGGGCCGTTCGGCGTGCCATTGTGGCATAGTCGCCGAGATATTCGTCCCCCACCGATATCGCTGGCCGATCGCCGAATGTTTTCGCCGTGTTCACCAGGATGGATGCGATGTTCATGGGCGGCGTCCCCTTCCAATATTGTCATTCAGTATACATTTATGTACTACACTATTATGCGATCCGCAATCGCGAGTCTAACTTTGAACGGGAAAAGGGTGAGCCTCATGCTCTTGATGCAGGATCAGGTTGAACGCTTCGTAACGACCGATCACGTCCGCAACCTTCGGGATTTCGGCGGCTATTGCGTGCCGGGCGGGGCTAGGCTTCTGACGGGGAAGCTTTTTCGGTCGGGCGACACGGCTGAAGCGAGCGCCGCCGACCTTGCGACGATCAACCGGATTTCGCCCGTGATCCTTGCCGATCTTCGCGGCGATTCGGAACGCGCGAAAGCGCCGTGCCGCTGGCCGGCAGGGCTCAGCGCCCGCGCGATCGAGCCGCAAGGCGAGTCGGCGCGCATGGCCTTCCATGAGGAAGTTGCAAACCGGGCAATGGACGCTGCGGCGATGCGAGAAGAATTCGCGTCGCGCTATGAGGATCTGCCCTTCCGACCACATTTACAGCAAGTCTATGCCGATTATCTGGATGCCTTGGCAGAGAGTGATGGGGCTTCGCTGGTGTTCTGCACTGCGGGGAAAGATCGGACGGGCTTCATTGTCGCCGTTCTCCAGACATTGCTCGGCCTTCATCCCGACGATGTGATGGGGGAATATTTGCTCACCAACGCGGCACCTGACAGCGGGGCACAGATCGAGAAACTGCGCGGCCAGATAGAAGAAAGATTTGGCAGCGGAATGACCGAGGAAGCGATCCAGGTGGTCACGCGGGTCGACCCGATTTTTCTCGAGCGGGCCTTCAAAGCCGTCACCGCGAAGTTCGGCTCGATCGAAGCTTATGCAGGGCATGCGCTCAATTGCCCGCCGGTCAAGGTGGCGAAGCTGTGTTCAAGGCTGATCGGATGAAGACGCCTTTGGAAAGGGAGACTCACATGGCTTCATATGCGCCAGCATCATCGGGGAACGGTTGGACCCGCGATCAGATAGCCGAACTGTTCGACCTGCCATTCAATGACCTGATGTGGCAGGCGCAATCCGTCCACCGCCGCCACCATGCGCACGGCGAAATCCAGCTTTGCACCTTGCTGTCGATCAAAACCGGTGGCTGTGTGGAGGATTGCGGCTATTGTTCGCAGTCCACGAGCGCTGACAGCGGATTGAAGGCGACCAAGCTTATGGACGTCCGGGCAGTGCTGCAGGCAGCGGCGCAGGCGAAGGATACGGGCTCGAAGCGCTTCTGCATGGGCGCCGCCTGGCGCAATCCCAAGGACCGCGACATGCCCGCGATTGTCGAGATGGTCGAGGGCGTGCGTCAGATGGGCATGGAAACTTGCATGACGCTCGGCATGCTCAGCAGGAAGCAGGCGCAGACGCTCGCGATCGCCGGGCTCGACTATTACAATCACAATATCGATACCTCGCCGGAAAATTACGGCAATATTATCACGACGCGGACATTTCAGGAGCGGCTCGACACGATCGAGGAAGTACGGCGGGCGGGCATCAACGTCTGCTCGGGCGGCATTGTCGGCATGGGTGAAGCACGGACGGATCGAGTCGGCTTTATCCACGCGCTTGCCACCTTGCCCGAACATCCCGGCAGCGTACCGATCAATGCCCTGGTGCCGGTAAAGGGCACGGTTCTGGGCGACATGTTGGCGGATACGCCGCTCGCGAAGATCGACGATATCGAATTTGTGCGCACCATTGCGGTCGCGCGCATCACCATGCCCATGAGCATGGTGCGCCTGTCGGCAGGACGCGAAAGCATGTCGGAAGCGACGCAGGCGCTCTGCTTCATGGCGGGCGCGAACAGCATCTTCACCGGCGATAAGTTGCTCACCACCGGCAACAGTGGTGACGACGCTGATGCCGCCTTGCTCGCGAAGCTCGGCCTCAAACCGATGGTCAGCGAAGAGCCGATGCGAGCCTGCAAGCCGGCCTGAGCCGGACTTGACTCGCGACGAGCCTGCAAATGCTGCGTGAGCGGGAAGGCCGTCGGCGCGACGCTTCCCGCTCCGGTAGCCTTCAGGCGCGCAGCGAGATCGAGAGATGTTCCGACTGCAGGCGTATGGCTGGCAGGTTGGCGATTTTGAGCAGCTTCGAGGCTTGTTCAAGTTCAAGCGATGACATGGTGGGATAATCCCGCTTCAACGGGCCGGCCGCGCGCATCTTTTCCAGGTCGGTCTCTGGCAGGATCGCGCGCAACAGCATCTCGTCGTCGTCGGTAGTGTCGTATTTCTGATGCAGTTCGGCCAGCGTCGGATGCTCAGGGGGATTTTCCCTAACGGTCTTTGCGCGCGGGCTGGCGAGAATTTGACCCAGAACGTCTGGCTCGATCGGGGCGGCGGTCTCGCCGTAATAGCCGAGCGCATATTCGATGATTTCGTCGGGAATGGTCTTGTAGCGCTCGCCGTTGACAAGGTTGAGCACCGCCTGGATCCCGACGAGCTGGCTGAACGGCGTTGCCATGCCGGGATAGCCAAGTTCGCGCCGGACAATGGCGACCTCGGCCAGCACCTCGTCGATCCTCTCGGCCATGCCATGGCGCTCAAGTTGCGCCTTCAGCGTCCCCATCATGCCGCCTGGAATCTGATGCTGGATCGACAGGATATTATACTCGCCATGTTGGTTGACGAGGAAGCCGGCACGCTTGCCGACCCGCTCCATGTGATCCGCCACGGGTGCGAACAGCCGCTTGTCGAGATTATGGGTGTGGCCCAGTATCTCCAGATTGTTCACCATCAATTCGGTCGATGGCACCGAGGGTCCGTTCGCCATGGGGCGGCTCGCCGTGTGCACGACGCTGACCCCAAGTTCGATTGCATCGAGATAGTTTTTCGCGGACATGCCGAGCAAATTGTTACCATGATATTCGAGCGGCTTGCCGTTGCTGTTGGCAAGAATGCTCGGAATCAGCGTTGTCATACGCTCCTTGGTCAGCACTCCCGCGGTATCGTACAGCAGCAGCGTGTCGATGTCCGCACAAGCCGACAGTTTCTTCGCCTTATCCGCGTAATAGGCATCGTCGTGCACTGGCGAGAGCGTGTACATGAGCGAACCCGCGATCTCGGCGCCGAACTCCTTGGCGACCTTCGCGAGGCGGGTCATCTTGTCGATATTGTAAAGCAGGTCGTAAACCCACATGCTCCGCACGCCATGGATGCAGTTCTGGCGCATCCAGCTGTCCATGAGGGCATCTGGCGACGTGCGGAAGGTCGCCATCGCATTGGACCGCATGCCGCTGCGAATGACGGTGCGAGGCATTTGTTCCAGCACCGCGTCCATCCCGGCCCAGGGATTTTCCTTACAATAGCGGACCATGACTTCGAAATAGTTCGAGCCGCCATATTCGATACGGCGAAATCCGGTGCGGTCGAGCGTCGAGGCGATCGGGATAGCCATGCCGGCCTGCATGCGCATGCCCCACAGGCTCTGCTGGCCGTCGCGGAATGTTTCGTCGACAAATTCGATATGCGCCATGGCTAAGCGGGCCTCTCTGTCTGAAATGCCGGAAGTAAAACATCCTCCAGCCATTTTGTGCTGATGGCATTCGCGCGATAGTCGGGGTGATCGACAATCGCCTGCAACAGCGGGATATTGGTCGCGATGCCGCGTACCTCGAAGCGCCGGAGCGCCGCGGAAAGGCGGTCGATAGCCTGCTCCCGGTTCGCACCGGTAACAATCAGCTTGGCAACCATACTGTCGTAATATGGCGGAACGGTCGATCCTTCCTGCACGGCGGAATCGACGCGGACCCCAGGCCCTGTCGCAGGAACCCAGCGCGTGATTGTGCCGGGACATGGCATGAAGTTGCGTTCGGGGTCTTCCGCGAGAATACGGGCCTCGATCGCGTGACCGTCCAGGCCGATGGTGACCTGTTCGGGCAATGTCATCGTCCCCATCGCGAGCTCTAGCTGGAGCTTGATCAGGTCATGCGCTGATATCTGCTCCGAAACGGGGTGTTCGACCTGGATGCGCGCATTGACTTCCATGAAGTAGAATTTCTGCCGCAACTCGTCGTACAAAAACTCGACCGTGCCCGCATTCCGGTAGTCGATTGACGCGAGCAGATCGACCGCCGCGGTGCGGAGCCCTGCGCGAAGTTCGTCGGACAGGATAGTCGCGGGCGCTTCTTCGATCATCTTCTGGTAGCGGCGTTGGATCGAACAGTCGCGCTCGCCGAAATGGACGGTGCGGCCTTCGCCGTCGCCAAACAGCTGCACTTCGAGATGGCGTGCGCGTTCGACATAGGCCTCTAGATATAGGGTGTCGTCGCCAAAGGCCTCGCGCGCAGTGGTCGATGCTTCGTCGAATGCGCGGCGCAAATCCTCAGCGTGATAGGCGACGATCATCCCGCGCCCACCGCCCCCTGCCGAAGCCTTTGTGATAACCGGATATCCGATTTCCTCCGCGACTTGCAGGGCGTGCTCGACGGACTCGAGCTTGCCGCTTCCCGGGGTCAATGGAACCTTTGCGGACTCCGCTACCGCCTTGGCGGAAATTTTGTCGCCGACGGCGCGAACCGTTTCGGGGCGGGGCCCGATGAAAACCAGGCCCTCTGCGGCGCAGAGTTCCGCAAAATCGGCGCGTTCGGAGAGAAACCCATATCCGGGATGAAGGAGCGTGCAGCCGGTCGAAATCGCTGCATGGATAACGAGGTTTGCGTTGAGATAGGAATCACGCGATGCTGCAGGTCCGAGGACAACCGATCGCCCCGCTTCGCGGGCAGCCGCGCTGTCCTTGTCCGCGGTCGAGACGCCAAGCACCGTCTCGACGCCAAGCGCATGGGCCGCGCGGATAATGCGCAGCGCGATCTCGCCGCGATTTGCAACGAACAGGCGCGGCTGCGGTGAAGCTGGATCAGCCATCGACAGCGATAACGAATAGAGGTTGGTCATGCTCCACCATCACGCCGTCTTCGACCAGGATGTCGACCAGCCGCCCCTTGACCCCTGCGCGCAGGGTCGTGAATAACTTCATCACCTCGATCAGGCACAGTTCCATTTCGGACTCTACCAGGTCGCCAATTTGCGCGAACGGTGCGGCGCCAGGCTTGGGCGAGCGGTAGAAGGTGCCAAGCGACGGCGCGTTGACGACCACCTGCCCTTCGGAGAGATTTGGACCGGACTGGGACTGGGACTGGGACTGGGACGGGGAAGCAGCGACGGGCGCAGCTTGTGCTGCCGGCGCGACAAGACTTTGAGGGACGGACGCCGCACGCGTAGCGATCCATTCGGGCGAAGCGCCGCTATTCTTGCTCAGGAATAATTTGGTGCCGTGAAATTCGAGCTCGAGCTCGCGCCAGTGGCTGGCATTGAACTGCTCGACGATGGCTTGCAAATCATCCGAGGGCAGGGGTGTGATTCCGTTACTGTCGTTCAACGCCTCTTCCTCATTCATTGGTACCCCACCGGTTCAGCGGGCGCAGCAAAGCTATTAGTTTGCAAAGATCGAGCCGCTTTAGGCTCCCGCTTTTTCGCGCAGCTCGCTCAAGGAGTCAAGTCATCGTCTGCAAAATCGTAGGACATTTCTGGTTTATAAACTGAAGGCGCAGAGTCGCCGTAGCACGAGAAGATCACGCTCTGCCGAACTGCTGCGCTCGGTGTTCGTGTCAAGGCCGGCGAGGACCGCGCGCATGCGGCTGAGGATCCAAGCGGGTTCCGAGCGTTCTTATTGTTCCCCAACCGCCATTCACAAAGCCTCGATAGGCCGCTCGAAAACGATTCGGCATAGTGACCACGCCATCGTCCCACCGTAGCGGCGTCACATCTCCTGTCCGGTTGTTCGGCTCCCAGACATCGGCGGCAAAGAGCGCCATCGCCTTCAAGAATGACCGATATTATCCTCGGATCTGCTGCAAGAAACTGTTCGAATCGGGCAAGTTTATTGATCCGCGCCATATACTCAAAAGGAGCATATTAAAGAATACGGTTTTAATCCGATCATTCCAACGAATTTATAAACGAGAAAAAACTACAAATTATAAATGAAGAAATTCCGAGTTTATTATAAAGTCTTTTCTGTAGGAGAGTGCAAATATTATAAGATATCCGATATCATTACAATGAATAGATCGATGTATTGAGTATGTCACAGTCGTCATTAACGGGTGTAAGCCATGCCGTGATTTTCATAAGCTCGTAACTATAGAAATACCGACAAGACAGAATTTTCCCTTTGGCGACATTTCGGGCATCGCCGCTCAACTGGGGCAGAGCGCGCGATGCGGCCACCGCCAGATCTAGCCACAGCCAGCCCATCACGGCATGACCAAAGGCGAAAAGGAACGGGGTAGCATCGTCAAGCGCGCGTCGTCCGGGGCGCTTCCCTACCGCCTGGATGGCGGTCTCGATTTCGCGCCAGCTGGCCCTGATCTG
This sequence comes from bacterium, assembly GCA_030824575.1. Lineage (GTDB taxonomy): Bacteria > Pseudomonadota > Alphaproteobacteria > Sphingomonadales > Sphingomonadaceae > Sphingobium. Next base: position 26,353 of record JAVBXL010000041.1, read on the forward strand.
CATCGCCATGACGTTCAGCTCGGTAATGTCGCGAGCGGACGCGATAGTGCTCGCGATGCGGTCGCGCAGGACGTCCAATCCTTTGTCTCCACGCAAAATCTTGCGACCCAACAGGTCCATACCCTGGATCCCGGTGGTGCCCTCATGAATGGGGTTGAGGCGGTTGTCGCGATAGAGCTGCTCGACGTCGAAATCGCGCGTATAGCCATAGCCGCCATGGACCTGGATCGCGAGATCATTGGCCGCCAGGCCGAATTCCGATGACCAGGTCTTTGCGACCGGCGTCAGCAATGCCAGCAGTGCTGCGCTCTCGGCATCTTTATCTTCGTCCACGAGCCTTGCACAGTACATGCACAGCGCAAGCGCACCTTCGGCATAGCATTTCTGTGCCACCAGCATCCTACGGACGTCGGCATGTTCGATGATCGGCGTCTGCGGGCCGTCGGGCCGCGTGCGCCCCTGCCCGCGATCCTTCGCATAGGCCAGTGCATGCTGGTAGCCGCGATAGGCCAGCGCCGCCGCGCCGAAGCCAACGCTGATGCGCGCTTCGTTCATCATCATGAACATTTGCCGCAGGCCTTCGCCTTCCGAGCCGACCAGCCAGCCTATCGCGCCGCCATTCTCGCCGAAATTGAGCAGGCAGTTCGAGGTGCCGCGATACCCCATCTTGTGATTAAGGCCGGCGACCGCCACGTCGTTGCGGCTGCCGTCGGGCATGGCGCGCGGTACAATGAACAGCGAAATGCCCGATGTTCCCGTGGGCAGCTTTCCCTCGGCGTCGGGAACCTTCGCCAGCACCAGATGCACGATATTTTCGGAAATGTCCTGATCTCCGCCGGATATCCACATCTTGTTGCCGGTGAGGCGATAACGGGCGCCCATTTCATCCTCGCCATCGCGCGCCGCGCGGGTCTGGACGTCGCCCAGGTTCGATCCGGCCTGAGGTTCCGACAGGCACATCGTCCCGAACCAGCGCCCCTCAATCTGTGGCAGGGCGAACGTCTCGATCTGCGCGGGAGAGCCGAAGGTCGATATCAAACGGGCATTCGCCACAGTCAGCATGATATAGGCCGCCGTCGAGGCATTGGCCGCCGCGAACCATGCATAGGATGTCGCCGTCACCGCATAGGGCAATCCGAACCCGCCGAGATCGGTGGAAAAGCTGGCCGAGAACAGACCCAGCTGGGCATATTGCCGCAATGCATCCCCGATCGCCGGAAGCACATGGACGCCGTCCGCGTCGAGATAAGGTTCGATGCTGTCGGACACCTTATAGTGCGGCATGAAGACTTCAGCGGCCAACCGCTCCGAAAGATCGAAAACGGCCCCGATGGTTTCACGATTGTGATCCGTGAATTTCTCCTGCTCGAACAGGCTGTCAAGATCGAGCCAGTCGAACAGCAGGAAGTCTACATCGGCGCGGCGCAGGAGGGGGTGATTCATCGTCGTCTACCTTGAGTAAGCGGGTGCCCCGTTCAGACACGTTCCCAGATTGCGGCGATGCCCTGCCCGCCGCCGATGCACATCGTGGTCAGCCCGTAGCGGCCGGACGTGCGCGTAAGTTCATAGGCGAGCTTGGTCGTGATGATCGCGCCGGTCGCGCCAACCGGATGGCCCAAGGAGATGCCACTGCCGTTGGGATTGACCTTGGCGGGATCGAAGCCCAGTTCGCGCGCGACGGCGCAGGCCTGCGCGGCAAAGGCCTCGTTCGATTCGATCACGTCCATATCGGCGACCGTTAGCCCGGCGCGCTCCAGCGCCACGCGCGAGGCCGGAACCGGGCCGATGCCCATATAGGCCGGATCGACGCCGGCATGGCCATAGGACACAAGGCGGGCCAGCGGCGTCAAGCCATGGGCCCTGACCGCGTCGCCGCTGGCCAGGATGACGGCCGCGGCAGCGTCGTTGATGCCGGAAGCATTGCCGGCCGTAACCGTTCCGCCCTCGCGCCTGAACACCGGCTTCAGCTTGGCGAAATCGTCGATTTTGGCGTCCTGCCGCACATATTCGTCGGTCGCGAACTGGACGACGCCCTTGCGCGTCTTGATTTCGACCGGAACGATCTGTTCGGCGAAATATCCGCTCTCGATCGCGCGGGCAGCGCGCTTCTGGCTTTCCAGCGCCAGAGCGTCCTGCTCTTCGCGGGTGATGGAATATTGGTCCGCCAGGTTTTCGGCGGTCACGCCCATCAGGATATTGTTGAACGGGTCGGTCAACGCACCGTTCAGGCCGTCGACAAGCTCGCTATTGCCCATTTTCTGGCCCCAGCGGACGGACGGCGCATAATAGGCGGCACGGCTCATGACATCGACACCCCCCGCAAGGGCGATCCCGCCGTCACCAGCCATGATGGACTGAGCAGCGGTCAGGATCGCCTGCAAGCCAGAGCCGCACAGACGGTTGACCGTCATCGCCGGAACTTCCTTTGGCACGCCCGCGCCCATGGCGGCAATGCGGGCGACATAGGAGTCGCGTGGCTCGGTGACCACCACGCTGCCGAAAACCACATTGTCCACCAGTTCCGGAGCGATCCCCGCCCGCTCTATCGCGGCACGGGCGGGGATCGACGCCAGTTCACCGGGTTTCTGGTCCTTCAGGGTGCCGCCGAAGCTGCCAATCGCAGTGCGCGCCGCAGAAACAAGGAAGATGTCAGTCATGCATATTCTCCTGGAGCCTGGTTATATGTTCAGATCGGCAAGGCGCTTGCCCTGCGCCGCAAACTCGACAAGCAGCGCGGCCGGCTCCCATGCCCATCCATTCCGGCCGGCGGCCAAGATGCGTATCTTTTCAAGCACCGTTGCGAGGCCCTGCTCGTCGGCCTGGAACATCGGCCCGCCCCGTTCGCGCGCGAACCCATAGCCGTTGAGATAGATCATATCGACATCGACCGGCCGGTACGCGATTCCCTCACCGACGATGCGGGCGCCTTCGTTGATCAATGCAAGCAGGCAGTGCTCCACGATCTCGGCGTCGCTGATCGATCTGCGTTCCAAACCTATTTCAGCCGAGTAACCGGCAAACAGCCGTTCGATCTCCGGGTCTGGTACGGCGGTGCGGCCATCGGCATAATCATAGATGCCCTTGCCGACCTTCTGGCCGAAGCGGCCCATTTCGCAGATCCGGTCTACTATGCCGGAATAAGGGCGATCAGGCTGTTCGACTGCACGGCGCTTGCGGATCGCCCAGCCGATATCCTGCCCAGCGAGATCGAGCACCCGCAAAGGCCCCATCGCCACCCCCCAAGCCTCCATAGCCTGGTCGATCTGCTGTGGAAGCGCTCCTTCCTCCAGCAGGAAATACGCTTGGCGCAGATATTCCTCGAACATGCGGTTGCCGATAAAGCCGTCGCAAACGCCGGAAACGACGCCGACTTTGCCGATGCGCCGCGCAAAGACCATGGCTGTGGCCAGCACATCGGGCGCGGTCCGCCCGCCGCGCACCACTTCGAGCAGGCGCATGATGTTGGCCGGGGAGAAAAAGTGCAGCCCGACAACGCGAGAGGGATCGGAAGTGAAAGCCGCGATCGCATCCAGATCCAACGTCGAGGTGTTACTGGCCAAAATCGCGTCGAATCGCACGATGGAGTCCAATGTGGTGAAAATTTCCTTTTTAACCGCGAGATCCTCGAAGACCGCTTCGATCACCAAATCGACATCGGCGAGCGCTTCGAGCGACGGCGCGAGGGTTAGCGCGGCTAGGCGAGCGTCCGCCTCCGACTGCGATACGCGGCGCTTCTCGACGTCCCGCAGGATCGTCCGCCCAACCGTATCGCGCGCTTTATCGCGCGCGTCGCCTCGGGTCTCGACGACGATCACATCCAATCCCGCGTTGAGCAACGCGATCGCAATACCCGTGCCCATGAGGCCGCCGCCGACGATACCTACGGTTTTGATCGAGCGCGGCCGGATGTCCGCCCCAATTCCCGGAATTCGCGCGACTTTCCGCTCCCCGAAGAAGGCATGTTGCAAACCACGTGCGGCTTGCGAATCCATCAGCTCTGCAAAGAGCCGCTTTTCCACGGCTCGTCCGGGAGCGAAATCGGCCTCGATCGCTGCCACGCACTCAACGATCCGTTCCGGCGAGGCGCTCAGGCCGCCCTTGCGCAGCGAGGCGCGGGTTTCGGCGACAGCCTCCGGCAGGTTGACGGGTGGGGGAATCGACCCCGTTCTGCGGATCGGCGGCAGCCTATCGGCGGACGCGATCTTGAAAGCTTCAGCGACCAGATCGCCATCCACGATCCGATCGACAAGTCCGATTTCATGCGCACGGAGGGCGTCGATGGTCCTGCCGGAGATCATCAACTCCAATGCGACGGCGGGATCGACCAATCTTGGAAGCCGCTGCGTGCCGCCCGCGCCAGGCAAAATGCCGATTTTGACTTCCGGCAATGCGAACCGCGCACTCGTATCGGCTATCCGGAAATGGCACGCCAGCACCATCTCCATGCCACCGCCCAGACAGTTCCCCCAAATGGCGGCGATCACCGGCTTCGAACATGCCTCGATACGATCCACAAGATCAGGCAGCCAGAGTATCTGCATCTGATCCGTCCGGAATTCAGCGATATCGGCGCCTGCGGTAAACAGCCCGCCACCGCCACGGATTATGATGCAGCGAATGGCCGGGTCAGCTTCCGCCGCTTCGATAGCAGCGATGATGTAGCGCCGCACCGGCAGGCCGAGTGCATTTACGGGCGGATTATCGAGAATGATCTCGCAAACGTCGGACGATCCCGATTTCATCATAAGCCTCTCTCCCGTCGCATTCCTTTGATCGCAGATCGCAGCCGAATTTTCCTGCCTGAGCCTGTGGTCATGCGCCCGTGGTGACGAACACGAGCGATATCGAAAACTGTATCAAGCCCCTCGACTCAAACTGTACGATCTTTCAAATATCTTCGACTATAAGGATTTGTCAAGGGCTGATCCGGGGCTGGCATGACCAAAATCATTGGCGGTTCTTGACGGGCAGGCCAAATGGCCACATCTGAACAGTCACAAAAAAGTGGAATATGAGAATGAGCCTCGACACGAAGGGCGAACGAACGCGGGCCGCCCTTGTCGATGCGGCAATTCGGGTTGCTGCCTGCGAAGGGCTGGCCGCGCTGAGCTATCGCAAGGTCGCGAGCATGGCCGGTGTCAGCCTTGCTCTCGTCAACTATCATTTCCCGGTAAAGTCCGAGCTGATAGCGAGCCTCTCCAAGGCAATCCTCGATCAATATTCCCGATCAATAGAACGGGTGATCAGGCACATTGACTCCGGCGTTTCAACGACGCTTGAGAATGTCTCTTCCAGATTGCTCGGCAACGCGACCATGCGAGATCAGGAACGAACGCTGGTATGGGCCGAAATCTGTCTGGAAGCCGCTCGTCAGCCCGAGAGCCTGACACTTTCCCGTATGTGGGATAGCGAACTCCAGCGATTATGGACCAAGGTTGCCAGGGCGACCGGACATGATGCCTGCGCCTTGTCGATCCGCACTGAAACGGATTTGTTGACCGGAATGATCTTCGTCTGCCTTGCGCTGCAAATCGATGGCGCCAGTGTGGTGGATGTTCTTGGCGGGGCGGCCCCCGTTGATCCAGACGTTGCTCCGCCAGCGTCGGTGCCGAACCTGGCTACAAGGCAGGCGAGCCGAAAATCCATCGAGACCAGCGCAAGGGTTATCGAAGCCGCCATCGACATTCTGAAGGAACAGGGAGCAAGCGGCATCTCCTTTCGCACAATCGCAGACCGCGCCGGACTTAGCCTGACCGCCCCGAGCTACCATTTCCAGAGCATCGCCGATCTTCTTTCGCAGGCGCAGATCACAATGATCGAACGATCAAAGGAGCGATACCGGGAGGTGATGAAACTCGCCGACAGGAACACCCTTTCAGAAGCGCTGCTGGTGGACCTGACGACGACCATATTTGTGAGGGAAGCGACGCAGTCGGCCTCCGACAATTTGGCATTTTTTACCAGCTGGCTCGACGCAGCCAGGCAGTCCGAGTTGCGACCGGTCATCCGGTCGTTTGTAGAGAACCAGATTCTTGCGTGGCAGCGCGTCCTTCCCGACACACATGACAGCGCAACGACGAAACGCTCAGGCCTGCTTTCTATGAGCTTGTTTCTCGGCAAGCTGATCAGGGTGATTTCGACCGGATCGGCAACCTCCGATCTCGTCACCATAAAAGATGAATTTCTATATGCATTCCGCGTCTTGCACCCGGCGTTGCCCTGCAAGAAAGCAATCATCCCGCCATGGGCATGACATCGCTTCTTATCACCCCATTTGCGTTACGAGCGATAATGCTCGGCTTTTTGGGCCAGGCCTTAGTGGCGAATGCGGCGTTGGGCTGGCGGATATGGCGAACGTGCATAGGTCCGTCGAGAAGGACGAAACCTAAACCCACACATAATCGCGCGATCGGCCATCCTCACGCCTGTGTATGGGCTTTTGATCGAACTCGCGAAAATCCGGTTCGTGCGGTAGCGCGGATCCGGAGGCCGCGACACCCACTTTAAAACAGCTTCCACTGCATCAGCCTCAAATGAGACGCCGAGTCGCTTGCGCACTGCTCCAAAAATAGCGGCGAGATTATCCATGTTGGGGTTACCCTGTTCGGACAGCATCCGATGTAGGCTTTTTGCTCGGATGCCTGGTCTCCTCAGCCAGTGCTGTAGATCGGCGTGCAAAAAGGGCTCTGACTCACTTTTGGTGCAAGCGCATTGATATTGGCGAGTTTCCCCGAAGTAGGATATCGCCATGCACGGGAGAGGTTTTCGCGAAGCCATTGCGCCAATAGGATTGGTGATCGACAAAGTCGAGTTTGCCGCCGGGCAGATACTGATCACCGGGCGATCGCGATCGCGGGTTTCGATCTGCACGAACTGTTGCCGCCCGTCTGCGCGTGTCCATAGTCGATATTACCGTACACTCGCCGATTTGCCATCTCATGGTCGGCCTGTTCGGATCACTCTTGTCGCCCGGCGGTTTCGCGTAAGCGGGGCCTGAGGGCCGCCTTGCGCGGTGCCCATTCGCCGGGATGATTGCCGCTCTTTGAGCGAGGTGGCGGGTGTCGGACGAGATCGAGGATTCAGCAAGCGAACGGGCGACTACTCATACGAGTAATCGTATGAGTAGTCGGATCGAGGTCGTTAGCAGGGTGTCGGGCCGTCGGCGCTGGACGGTGGAACAGAAGCTGGCCGTATTGCGGGATGCATTCGGCCCCGACGGTTGCGTGCGGACGGCCTGTGAACGCCATGACGTCGGCAGCGGGTCGATCTACACCTGGCGGCGACAGGCGATGTCTGGTGAGCTTACCGGGGTTCGTAAGCTGCCCGAGCCAGCCTTCGCTGAGGTCCGGATCAGCGAGCCGCCAGCGTTGCCCGCTCCCATTGCACCGCTCGTTCCCGGCTTGATCGGGATCGAGTTGCCATCCGGCATCAAGGTGACCGTGGACGCTGCAGTTGACGTCGATGTCCTGTCGCGGGTGATCGGCGCGCTGGCACGATGATCCCGCTGCCACCGTCTACACGGATTTTCCTGGCCTGCGGCGCGACCGACATGCGTAAGGGCTTCGACGGCCTGGCGGTGATGACGCAGCAGGTTCTGGAGCAGAGCCCCCATTCCGGTGCGTTGTTCGCCTTTCGGGGCAAGCGCGGCGATCTGGTCAAGCTGCTCTGGTTTGATGGCCAGGGCATGTGCCTGTTCTCGAAGCGGATGGACCGGGGGCGCTTCGTATGGCCGTCCACCAAGACCGGGTCAGTGGTGATGACGGCGGCGCAGCTTTCGATGCTATTGGAAGGCATCGACTGGCGTCGGCCAGAGCGCACTTTTACCCCGTCACTGGCAGGGTAAAACGCCCATTTCCCGGCGCTTTTATTGGCATTGGGATCACCGTTCTGCTATATAATCGTGGTGTCAGACGCAGGCATTTCCTCCCCTGATAAAGATGCTCGGATCGCCGAGCTCGAAGCCGCATTGGCGGCTGCCCGCGCCGATATTTCCGCCCGCGATATCCTGATCGACACGCTGCGCGTGCAGATCGCACGCCTCAAGCGGATGCAGTTCGGCAAGTCGTCAGAGAAGCTCGATACCCAGATCGCCCAGCTTGAGCTGGCCCTTGAAGAGCTCGAAGGCGAGGCCATCGTTGCCGCCGCGCGTCGAGGCGATCCGGTAGCCGTCGGTCGGCTATCGCCGGTTCGGACGCTGCCCGCCCATCTGCCGCGCGAGGAACAGCGGATCGAGCCTGAGCAGGGCAACTGCACCTGTCCCGACTGCGGCGGCGCGCTGCGGCCGCTGGGGCAGGACAGCGATGAGATGCTCGATGCCGTGCCGGTGCAGTGGCGCGTCGTTCGGACCATCCGCCCCAAGTATAGCTGCCGCTCCTGCGAGAAGATCGTGCAGGCGTCCGCGCCCGTAAAGGCGATAGCGCGGGGCAAGGCGACCTTCGGCACGCTGGCCCATGTCGTCGTCTCCAAGTTCGACCATCATCTGCCGCTGTACCGTCAGGCCGAGATCATGGCGGCGCAGGGCATCGACATCGATCGATCGACGCTGGCAGGCTGGGTCGGCCAGGCATCCGTGCTGCTCGACCCGATCATCAGCCGCATCCGTGAGGTCGGGCTGACAGCCTCGAAGATCCATACCGACGATACGCCGGTCCCCATGCTTGATCCTGGACGTGGCAAGACGGCGACCGGCAGGCTCTGGGCCTATGTCGTGGATGATCGCGGCTCCGGCGCCACAACCCCGCCGCTGGTCTGGTATGAGTTCACCACCGACCGGACCGGCGCACATCCCCAGCGCCAACTCGCCAGCTTCACCGGCTATCTACAGGCCGATGGCTATGCCGGCTATGACAAGCTCTACGACACCAACCGTGTCACCGAGGTCGCCTGCTGGGCGCATTTCCGGCGCAAGATCTTCGACATTCACGCGAGCAAGCCGACCCCGCTCACCACCGATCTGTTGGAACGTATCGGTCAGTTCTATGAGATCGAGGCAGAGGTTCGCGGCCATCAGCCCGATATCCGACGACAAAGCCGCCAGGACCGAACCCAGCCATTAATCGACGATCTCCGCCAGGCGCTCGACGATGCAACGCGCCGTCTCTCGCCCAAGTCCGAGATGGCCAAGGCGATCGCCTATGGCCGCAAACGCTGGGTCGCTCTGACGCGCTTTCTCGACGATGGCCGCCTGGAGATCGATAACAACATTGCGGAGCGCGCCATGCGCTGCGTAGCCTTGGGCCGCAAAAACTGGTTGTTCGCAGGCTCAAAAGCAGGCGGCGATCGGGCCGCTGCCATTTACTCGGTCATCGAGACTGCCAAGCTCAATGGCCTCGAACCGCAGGCCTACATCGCCGATGTCATAGCCAAGATCGGTGCTGACTGGCCTGCCGCTCGCTGGGATGAACTCATGCCGTGGAAATGGCAGCCAGACCAGCAACCGATCGCAGAAGCCGCCTGAGCCGCGGCCTCCAGGCCCCGCTTACACTTTTTCTTACGCAAAGGGTCCTGTTTAAGCGGACAAGATCGTTGCGGCTTGCTGCAAAGCGGGCAGCACCATGTCGCGCAGGTCGGCCACGCTGTTGCGCGCTGCTGCAGTGCCGACGTTCAAGGCGGCAACGACCTTGCCATGGCGAGCGACCGGTACGGCGATCGAGCGCAAACCGACTTCCAGTTCCTCATCGACCATCGCATAGCCACGGCTTGCGACCCCGCTGAGTTCGATCAGCAGTTCGGCGCGGTCCACGATCGTCTTGGCCGTGAATTTCTCGCGCGTCGCCCGGGCAAGATAGGCTTCCTGCACCGCATGCGGCTGCCCGGCCAGCAAGACCCGGCCCATCGATGTGGCGTGCAAGGGCAACCGGCTGCCGACCCGTAGATTGATCGACATGATCCGCATGGCCTCGGCCCGCGCCACGTAGAGAAGCTGATCATCCTCCATCACGCCCAGCGAGCAGGATTCGTGCAACGTATCGCGCAGCGTATCCAGCAGCGGCTGGGCGCGCGCCGCGAGCGCATTGAGCGACAGATAGGGGTGGCCCAGCGAAAGCGCCTGCCGCCTGACCGCATAGCCTCGCTCGTCCTGCCCGACATATCCCAGCAGCAAGAGGGTATGCAGGCAGCGCCGCACCGATGCACGGCTGAGGCCGGTCAGGCGGCCGGCTTGCGCGATGGTGACCGGCTGTTCGGCCTCTGCCACGCATTTCATGACCGCTAACCCGCGCGCCAGCGACGTCATGAAATCGGGATCACCGGGTCTGTCATAGCTACTTGAGTCAGGCACGTGCACATCTGTTTTATGGCCGATTATCGAACAATAGTCCGATTATCGATTGACTCAACCCCCCATTGCTAAAAGACGGGAGCCAGCATCAGGAGACGAGCGTGATCGACAAAAGCGTGGAAACAGCGGCCCTGGCGGTGGATGGCATCGGCGACGGTGCGTCGGTGATGATCGGCGGCTTCGGCACGGCCGGTATGCCCGATCAGTTGATCGACGCGCTGATCGCGCGCCAGGTCGGCGACCTGACGATCATCAACAATAATGCGGGCAATGGCGAGACGGGCGTGGCCGCGCTGATCAAGGCGGGGCGGGTGCGCAAGATCATCTGCTCCTTCCCGCGCCAGTCGGATTCCCATCATTTCGATGCGGCCTATCGCGCCGATCAGATCGAACTGGAACTCGTGCCGCAGGGCAATCTGGCCGCGCGCATCCAGGCGGCGGGTGCGGGCCTGGGTGCCATCTTCACGCCGACCGGCTTTGGCACGCTGTTGGCGGAGGGGAAGGAAACCCGCGAGATAGATGGCGTCCACCATGTCCTCGAATATCCGATCCGCGCCGATTTCGCCCTGATAAAGGCGGCACGCGGCGATCGCTGGGGCAATCTGGTCTATCGCAAGACCGCGCGCAATTTCGGCCCGAT
>JAVBXL010000095.1 GCA_030824575.1 bacterium
TCGACGCTGCCGAACGCGCCGATGCGGTCCATGTCATATTCGGTGGTGCGGATCGACATGGGTACGCCGTTGGGGCTGGGCGTATAGGGCGTGGCCCACAGGCCCATGCCGCTGTTGTTGTGATAATAGCCCTTGATCTTGAAATTGGCGTTTTCGCCCAGCGGCGTGGTCAGGCCGATCGACCCCAGCCAATCCTTGCGCAGGCCCGCCGCGTCATAATAGGCGTCGTCCGCGCTGGTGACATTGCCCGGATAGACCTGACCGCCGGCGACCGGCGCGCCGCTATAGTCGTAGCGGCCATCGGGGAAGGGAGAGCCGCCACTGTTGCTGACGCGGTCGACGTCGTTCAGCCGGTCGGCATAGTCGATCGCGCGGCTATAGTCGGGATAGGTGTTATCCCACTTCCAGCCCAGGCGACGGATCATGCCCATCGACATATCCTGATAATCCTGCTCGCGGCGATCCGAATAGCTGAGCCAGCCATCGATCTTCGCTTCGCCCACGGGGATCACGACCTTGGCATTGCCCATATGCTGATCCTGCGTGCCCTGACCGCGCCACTTGTCGGTCGCGCCATAGCCGTAGGAGAGGAAGCCGCGAATGCCATCGCGCGTGCCGAGGGCGACCCGGCCGAAGGCGCGCCAGGTTTCGTCGCTGCCATAGGTCAGGTTGCCCTGCGCGCCCAATGAACCACCGCTCAGATAATCGGCGGGATCGGCGGAGAAGGTTTCGATCGTGCCGCCAAGGTTGCCGGTCGACTGCGTGCCGAGCGAGCCGGCGCCCTGCGACACGCGCACGCTGCCGATATTTTCGCTGCTGATGGCGCGGGTGATGTGCAGGCCATTATGGTTGCCATAGCTCATGTCGCCCAGCGGAATGCCGTCGAAGGTGAAGCCGAGCTGGTTCTGGCTGAAGCTGCGGATGGTGACGCGCTGCGACCATTCATAATTGCCGAACGGGTCGGACGACTGGAAATTGACGCTGGGCAGCTTTTCGATGGCCTTGAGCGCATTGGTGCCGGGCGTCAGCGTGATGATGTCCTTGCTGGTGATTTCCTGCACCTGGCGGGTTTCGCCCCGGCCGAAAACGACGATTTCCGCGCCGGCATCGGCAGCGGCGGCATCGACGGGCGCCACATTCTGGGCGAAGGCTGGCATGGCGATGACGGCGGTCGACGCCATCAGCAGAGCGGTGGTGATACGCATGGACTTATAATCCCCCTTTGGACCCTTGGTCGGGGGCGGCCTAGCTGCGCGATATTGCAGTGCAATGTGGGATGGTTGACGGCACGAAGTCAGTCGCGTGACAGGCCTGTCACAAAGAAGGCGGGGAGAGCCAACGCCCTCCCCGGCCCTGTATATGGTCAGTCGTTCACGAAGGTCAGCGTCGCGATATGATAGAGGGTCGCGACCTTCTGGTTGGCGAGGGTCAGGTCGCCCTTCTCCTCCTGCGAGGCCGTGACGATGAAGCGGCCCTTTGCCTTGATCGGCAACGTCACCCGGCCCTGCGCGTCGGTGACGAGTTCCTTCGTCCATTTGTCAGGCGAAATGACGGTCAGCTTGGCGGCGGGCACCGGCTTGCCGTCGCGTACCAGCGTGAAGCTGTCGGCATTGGCGGCGGTCGGCACGATTTCCAGCGGCAGGCCCGCCTTGGCTTCGGTGCGGCCGGCGCGGGCATAATAGATCACGCCCTCCTTCTTGCCATCCTCACCCCAGGGCGCGAACACGCTGTCGTCGATGACGCGCACGTCGCCGGCGGGGGCGGCCACCTCGATATAGCCGGCCTTGCGGGTCTGCGCCGCCTTGGACGCGGGCACGAGCTTGGGTGCCTTGAGCTTCTCGAACTCGGGATCGCCGCCTTCGGGCAGAACGTCCGCCGGTTCGCCCAGATAGATGCGCGCCGGGCCGGTGCCGTCGCGCTCCACCCACACTTCATGCGCCTGCGCTGTGGCGGTCAGGCCGGCCAACGCCAGCAGGGCCATGGACAATGTCTTCATCTTCACTCTCCCGTCATAATCTTCAGAAACGGAAACCAACCGTGCCCATCACGTTGCGCGGCGCGCCCACGAAGCAATCGCCACGCGCGAGGCAGGATGCATAGAATTTGTTGTTGAGCAGGTTGGTGGCATTGAGCGCAAAGCGCCAATTCTGCCAGTTGATCTCCGCCAGCCCATCGACCGTGGTGCGTGAGGGCGTGACGATCGACCAGATCGAGCTGGTGGATACGCTCTTGCCGCTATAGACGACGCCACCGCCCAGACGCAGCTGCGCCTCACCGGGCAGGCCGAACGTCTTGGTCGACCAGATCGACGCCGTGTGGCGCGGCATATAATCCAGGTTGGTATTGGATTCCGATTTCAGCTTCGAATAGCCATAATTGGCCAGCAGCTCGAAATTGCCGGGCAGGGTATGGCTGGCCTCGATCTCGAACCCCTTGGTGTTGAGTTCGCCCGACTGGGTGGTGCCGCCAGCGGCCAGATAGAGGACGCGATTGCGCTCCTTGATCTTGAACACCGTTGCCGTGACCAGCGTGTTGACGCCCGGCTGCCACTTCACACCCGCTTCGAATTGCGTGCCGGTCTGCGGCTTGTAGGGATCTCCGTAGATCGTGTTGCCTTGCGCGTCCTTGCCGCTTTCGATGCGCCCCGCGACCGGCAGGAAGCTTTCGGTATAGCTGAAGAAGGGCGAGATGCCGGCGCCGATTTCGCCGATGATGCCGGCGCGGAAGGTGGTGGCATTATCCTTCTGACCCGACGATCCGGTCACGCGGTCGCGGCGCGCACCCAGCACGACCGAGACGCGGTCGTAGAAGCGGATCTGATCCTGGACATAGACGCCCAGCTGCTTCTGGCTTTCCGTGGTGAAGGGACCGGTGGGGTCGTAAGTCTTGAGCGAGTCATAATCGATGTCGTAAAGATCGACCAGTTCGTTGCCGCCATCATAGCGCTTGCCGACCTTGTTCCAGCTATAGTCGATGCCGACCAGCAGCTTATGCTCGATATTGGCGCCGGTGTTGAAATTGAACTGCACATTATTGTCGGTCGAAAAGACGTTCATGCGCGCATCGCTGGCGTCGGCGGTCAGGGCGATGGTGCGGCCATCGGTGCCATAGACCGAGAAGGGATCCTGCGGGTTGGAATAGCTGTCGGCATAATGGGTGTTATAGGAAAGGTCGCTGTCGATATAGCGAGCCTTCAGGCTGATCTTGACCGCGTCGGAAAAGCGGTGGGTGATGGAACCGCCGCCCTGCAACGACCGGCCATTATAATGGTCCCAGCCGGCCTTGCCGACGAAAGTATAGCGATCAAGCTGCTCGCCCGCGACGGTGTTGGGGCGGAAGGTGCCGATGATCGGCAGAAATTGCGAGGTCGAGCCGGTATCGTCTTCCTGATAGACGCCATTCAGCACGATGTCCGTGTCGGGCGTGGGCTGCCAGCGGATCGAGGGCGCGAACATCACGCGGTCGTCGGGCACATGATCGACATAGGTGTCGGCGTCGCGGACGCGCCCCACGAAGCGCACCGCCAGATTGTCGGCCAGCGCGACATTGACGTCGCCCATCGCTTCCTTGCGGTCATAGCTGCCATAGACGAGGTTGAGTTCACCGCCTGTGCGGAATTCGGGCGTCTTGCTGACCAGGTTGACGAGGCCACCGATCGACCCCTGACCGAACAGAACCGATGCCGGGCCACGCACGATTTCCACGCGCGAGAAGTTGTACGGGTCCGACGCGACGCTGGCATAGTAGCTGAAGATGTCGCGCATGCCGTCGCGGAACTGGAGCGCGTCCAGACCGCGCACGTTGAAGCCATCGACGCGGGTGTCGCGGCCATAGGGATTGGCCAGCACGCCGGCGGCATATTTCACCGTGTCGCTGATGCTGATCGCACCTTGAGAGAGATATTGTTCGGCGCTGATCACCTTGATCGGCTGGGGCAGTTCGACCAGCGCGGTGTCCGTCTTGGTACCGGTCGTCGCGGCGGTGACGATGATGCTGTCCTGCGCCTGATCCGCATCGGCGGGAATGGCGTCTTCCGCCGCATAGGCCGCCGTGTGGCACAGCGCCATGACCGCTGCGCTGCCCAGCGCGATCCACTTAACCTTCATTCCAACGCCCCTTCCGCTATGTTCATGGGGAGGCGCCCTACAGATATTGCGATAGATTCGCAATTGCGTTGTCAAATTTATACTGATTCGCTTTCGCGATCGCCTGTGCGAACCTTTGCGCAAAAATCCTGCGATAGGGACGTAAGCCGTAATGAACTCAAAGGCTTGTGAAGCGTTGGGGGCCTATGGAGGATGCGATGGCGATTGATGTGCGATATCCCGATGGCAGCTACCGCGCGGTTCCCAGCGAATTGCGCGCCGTCGATAACGGCCAAAGCGGCGCACAGGCGCGCTTCCATCATCGCCCGGTCAACAGCGATCCGCTCTGGCGCTTCTACAATGACGGCACCACATGGCATGCCCGGCCTCGCCATGGCGCGCTGTCGATCCTGGTTCCGCCAGTAGATCACTGGTGGCAGGGGATCGCCGCCATGGCGGATGCCCCTGCCCTTCCCGATATGTCCGATCAGGCTTCCCGGTCGCACCGCGCCGCCTGACCGATGCTGCCTTCAGGGGCAGGGATCGGGAAT
>JAVBXL010000073.1 GCA_030824575.1 bacterium
GCGACCGAATTGATCAGCATCTGCACCGAAATGGGCGTCGCCAGCGACAGGAAGCCAATCGCCGCGCCATATGTCAACGCCATGGTCAGAAACGGACGTTCCGGTCCAAGCGCTGCCCGCGCCCAACCCGCAAATGTCCTCCAGTCAACCCGGTCATGCCCGTGGGCGGCCATCATCCATTCCCAATCTGATTTACGGCGATGTGCAGAAACCCGGTGATGTTTTCCTGTGCGCCGCAGTGCGAAAATACGACCACAAACCGCCCTTCCTGCATCTTCATCCATTTGCAAAATGAGTTATGGCAATATTATGGATTGATATTCCCAATGATTGGCGGAGGCTTCAGGATGAATGTGCGCAACCTCGACATCGATCTTCTTCGCACCTTCGTCACCATCGCCGATCTGGGCGGCTTCACCGCGGCCGGCGCGCGATTAGGACGGAGCCAGTCGACCATCAGTTTGCAGATCAAGCGTTTGGAGGCTGTGCTCGGCCGTATTCTGCTCGAACGGACGGCCCGGTCAGTGCGGTTGACGAGTGACGGACAGGTGCTGCTCGGTTCGGCCCGCAAGATGCTGCACATGAACGACAAGGTCATCGCGGAACTCACCGAACCGGATATCAGGGGTGCCGTCAGGTTGGGCGTGCCGGAGGACTTTGCCACCGTGCATCTTCCCGACATACTTGCCCTTTTTACAGACGCGCATCCTTTGGTCGAACTGGAAGTCACATGCGACCTGACGCTCAACCTGCTCGACCGCTTCCACGCCGGTGCGTTCGATCTCGTCCTCGTCAAGCGCGAGCCGGCTGCCGCGCCCCAGGGCGTGCGCGTCTGGCGCGAGCCGCTGGTTTGGGTGGCCCGCGACCAGGACGCAATCGACAGAAATGAAGTGATCCCGCTGGTCGTTTCGCCCGAGCCATGCGTGTATCGCAAGCGCGCGACTGACGCGCTGGATGCAGGCGGCAGGCCTTGGCGCATCGCCTACACCTCCACCAGCCTTGCCGGCGCGCAGGCTGCGGTAAAGGCAGGTCTGGGCATTTCGGTTCTGCCCAGGAAGATGGTGCCTTCGTTTCTGGTTCCTGTCGCAACAGCGCAATGGCTGCCAAAATTGCCAGATACCGAGATTGCGTTGATCGAAGGACGTTCAATCTCTGACACAGGCCATCTGCTGGCCCAGCATATCGTGCAGGCTTTAGAGCCTATCACCAATTGGACACATTCGGGACACGGGCAGGTGAGCGGCTGAATCCCTGGATTTTTAGAAAATTCGGCCAATTTGGGTCACGCAGCGGACGAAAGGTCAGCTTGAACGCCCAAGCGTTCCACCACACATCGGCGTCATGGCTAAAGTCACAATATGGTATGACGGCGGATGCCCTCTTTGTCATCGCGAGATTGCGCTCATGCGTCGACTGGATACACGTCGGCGGATCGATTTCATCGACGTGAGCAAAGAGGGTGGCATCTGCCCGATCGATCGGCAGACCCTTCTTGCCCGGCTGCACGCGAGCGAGAACGATGTCCTGCTTTCGGGCGCGGCCGCCTTCGCTGCAATGTGGCGCGCGATCCCACTGCTGCGGCCTGTCGGTCTGCTGGCAAAGTCGCCGACAATACTCAGGGTTCTGGAGTTCGCATATGTGACGTTCCTGAAGGCGCGCCCGACGCTCCAGCGATTTGCTGGCGGGAGGTCAGCGAGATGACGCCGCGTCGCGACCCTGTGCAGCCAGGCCAGGTGAGCGTGTGGGATTTTCCGCGTCCGGCGGTGGCCGAGCCTGTTGGGTCGCATATCGTCATCGAACATCATGGTGTCATCGTCGCTGACACGCGCCGTGCGGTGCGAACGCTGGAAACCAGTCATCCGCCCAGCTACTATATTCCAAGGGACGACATCGCGACCGGCCTTCTTCGTCAGGCCAGCGGCGGTTCATTCTGCGAGTGGAAGGGTGCAGCGACTTACTGGGACGTTGTCGTCGATGGCGTATCGCTGTCGCGTGTAGGCTGGAGCTACCCGGCGCCGACGCCCAATTTCGATTGTTTGCGTGACCATGTCGCCTTCTATGCCGCTCCGTTTGATCGCTGCACGGTAAATGGACAGACCGTGCTTCCCCAGCCGGGTGGCTTTTATGGCGGCTGGATCACTGCCGATCTGGCCGGGCCATTCAAGGGCGGACCCGGAAGCATGGGATGGTAAGGCGTTGAGCGAGGGCAAGGGCGACCGGCCTGAACGGAACATCCCACGGGGGCGATTGTCCCGGCTCGGTCACTTTGGTCGGCTTGCCGGCGGCGTTGCGGGTGGCATGGCGGCAGAAGGCATGCGCCGGCTCGCCAGCGGCGAGCGACCGCGGCTGAGCGACCTGCTGCTCACGCCGGGTAACGCCATGCGGGTTGCAGACCGTCTGTCACATTTGCGCGGCGCGGCCCTCAAACTTGGCCAGATGATCTCGATGGACGCCGGTGACATACTGCCGCCGGAGCTCTCAACGATTCTGGCAACCGTCCGAAACCAGGCATATCGCATGCCTCCGCAACAGCTTGATGCCGTGCTCAAGAAGGAATGGGGGACGGACTGGCGGCGACGCTTTTCGCATTTCGATGCCACGCCGATCGCCGCCGCCTCCATCGGGCAGGTGCACCGCGCGACCCTTCCTGACGGACAGGTGCTCGCGATAAAGGTCCAGTATCCCGGTGTCCGGGCGAGCATCGACGCCGATGTCGACAACGTGGCGACGCTGTTGCGCATCTCAAACCTGCTCCCACGAACGCTGGACCTGTCACCATTGCTGGCCGAAGCCAAACGGCAGCTTGCCGAGGAAGCGGACTATCTGCGGGAAGGTGCGCAGATGCGCGCCTACGGTGCGCGATTGGTGGGCGACGCGCGTTACGTGGTTCCGGCACTCCATTCTGAACTCACCACGGCGGACGTGCTGGCAATGCAGTTCGTGGAAGGACAGCCGATCGAGACACTCGCCGATGCGGGGCAGGACGTCCGTGACCGGGCCATGACGACGCTCATAGAACTTGTCCTTCGCGAGATTTTCGAGTTCGGCGTCATGCAGACTGATCCCAATTTTGCGAATTTCAGATGGCAGCCGGATACTGGGGCACTGGTACTGCTCGACTTCGGTGCGACACGGGTCGTGCCGGTCCAGACCGTCGAGTCCTACCACGCGCTAATTACCGCCGGGCTGGCGCATGATCGCGACCGCATTCGCGACATCGCGGTTGAAACGGGCTTTCTGGGTGCCGAAGCCGTCGCCGCCCACCGCGCGACGGTCGACCGCATCATCGAGGCCATCGACGATGCGCTCGGCAAACCAGAACCCTTCGACTTTAGCGACCGGGCGTTCGTGCCCGTTGTTCAGGCAGAGGCCTCGTCGCTGGTCGGCGACCGATCTACCTGGCATATTCCAGACACCGAAAAGCTGTTCGTTCAGCGAAAGATAAGCGGGACGGCAATGCTCGGCGCGCGGCTGAAGGCCCGCGTCGACGTGGTCGGCCTCGCGCGTGCCGCAATAGCATCAGGTCTGCCCTTGGTTGACGAAGGAGAACGTCATCTCATGCCAGCGTCTGGCGACAACCTGTGATGAAGGCTTGCTCGCCACCCGTGCAGGAAGGTTGAGATCATCGCCCCCAGGTCACGGTCTCTCTGCCAACTACTATGAATAGCGCGTCAACAGAAATGGGGACCAAAGATGCCGTGAGCGGGAGCCATCCACCAGATCCGTTTTCACTTCCTTCACCTCGAAATCGGCTCATTGCAAACCAGCGATTGATCCGGTTGCTCCAGCCGACCAGATTGTTAGATAATCCGCTCAGTCGTCGTCATTCAGGATGCGCAGAGCAGCACCGTCGGGATCGTCAAACTGACCTGCGCGCATCGCCCAAAAAAAGGCGGCAAGGCCCATAGCGCCCAGCAGCAAAGCGATCGGGATGAGGACGGTGAGCCCGATCATTTCGCCGCACTCCGCAACCGCAGCGCATTGGCGACAACAATAATCGATGACCCCGACATGGCCAACGCGGCGACCAGAGGCGTGACCATACCCGCAATCGCGAGCGGCACCGCCAGCACATTATAGCCGATCGCCAGCGCGAAATTCTGGCGCACAACGGCCAGCGTCCGCCGCGCGGCGCGCACGGCAATGGCGACGGGCGCCAGGCTGTCGCCCAGGAACACGGCGTCGGCGGCGAGCTGGCTGACGTCGCTGGCCGACGACGGCGCGAGGCTGACATGCCCGGCCGCCAGTGCCGGACCGTCATTCAGGCCATCGCCGACCATCAATACGCGATGGCCCTGCGCCTTCAGCCGTTCGATCATGGCAAGCTTGGCCTGCGGCGTCATCCGGCCGGTGGCGAGCATATCGGTGGCCAGGGCGATGGCGTGCAGCGCCTGCGGCCGATCGCCGCTGACGATGATCGGTTCCAGCCCCATGGCCCGCAATTGAACGGTGGTGGCGACGGCGTCGGGGCGCAGCGCGTCGGCAAAGGTCAAAAGAACGCGGTTCGAACCGGTGCTAAATTCGGTCGCCAAGCCCGTCCAGGCGCCGGCCCCGGATGGACGCTCCAGCGCGACTGTGCGGCCACGGCACAGGCCACGCACACCAACGCCGGGAATTTCCACCATATCTTCGATGATTGCCGCTACGACCCCCTGTCGCTGCAAGGTGGCGGCCAACGCGATGCTGAGCGGATGACCGCTGGCGCGCGCCAATGTGAGGACGATCGGCTTTTCCTCTGGTGTCAGCAACGCGAGATTGATCGGTTCCGGGCGGCCAAGCGTCAGCGTGCCGGTCTTGTCGAAAATCACCCTGTCGGCCTCCGCCAGCCGTTCGAGCGCCGATCCGTCCTTCACCAATATGCCCCGGCGCATCAGCGCGCCGCAGGCCACGACCTGCGCAGCGGGCACGGCGAGGCCGAGCGCGCAGGGGCAGGTGATCAGCAGCACGGCAGTTGCGATCAGCAGCGCTTGGTGAATGCCCGCGCCCGCCAGCATCCATCCGGCAAAGGACAAGGCGGCGAGGAGGTGGACAGCCGGCGCATAGATGCGCGATGCCCGGTCAGCAATGCGGACATAGCGCGACTTGCCCTGCCCCGCCGCATCCATCATCCGCGCAATGTCGGCAATCACGGTATCTGGCCCGCAGGCACGCACAATGACGGTCAGCGGACCATCGACATTGAGCGCACCGGCATGAACTATATCGCCGATACTGACGGCCTTTGGCTGACTTTCACCGGTCAGGAAGGACAGGTCGATGCTGCTGCGACCCTCACGGATTTCGCCATCAGCGGCAAAGCGTTCGCCCGCCGCGACCTGCATCACCATGCCCGGCGCGAGATGGCGCGCTTCGACCCATTTGCGCTGCCCCGCCTGCACGACATACGCGCCTGGCGCGGTCTGCCGTAGCAACGCCGCGACGCCGTCGCGCGCCTTGCCGCGCATCGCCCCGTCCAGCCAGCGCCCGGCGAGCAGGAAGGTCAGCAGCATCACCGCTCCGTCGAACCAGGCATGGCGACCGCCGGTGATAGTTTCATACAGGCTCATGCCCGTCGCCAGCAACACGCCGATGCTGATCGGTACATCCATGTTGGTGCGGCCCACGCGCAGCGCGGCAAAGGCAGACCGGAAGAAGGGCTGCCCGGCATAGGCCACCGTCGGCAAGGCGATCAGCGCCGACAGCCAGTGGAACAGTTCGCGCGTCGCGCCATCCGCCCCCGACCAGATCGACACGGACAGCAGCATGACGTTCATCGACGCGAAACCGGCCACCGCCAGCGCCTTGAGCAGAATGCTGCTTTCGGCATTCCCCTCATCGACCGTGGGATCGGCCAAGGGTTCGGCGGCAAAGCCTATTCCGGCGATGGCATCACGCAGGTCCGGCGGGCTGAGCGCCCGGTCATGCTCGATAGCGACGCGCTTGGCCGAATAGTTGACGCGCGCCGATACGATGCCGGGAATATCGGCCAGGCCCCGCTCGACCTTGGCGATGCAGCCCGCGCAGTGCATCCCCGGCACCGCGAAGAGGCTGTGAATCGTTGCCGGCTCGGGCGACGGTGGGGCGAGCGCGTTGGCCATTATCCCTGCCTTTCCAGAAAGCGCATATCCCGCCCATTAGCGCGGACCAGCCAGTGGACCAGCCAGCGCCCCAGCGGCAGCGGCGTGATCGCGTGATACCGGCCATCGGCGCGCAGCGTGAAGCGCAGCGGAATGTCCGCCGCCTGGCCGAGCGGATGTTTGGCGATGGCGGAAACGGCGGCGTTCTGCGGCCCGGTCAGGGTGAGCACCAAATGCCGGTCGGGTGCCATTTGCGCCTGCGGATGCCACCCCAGCGCATCCTGAGTCCGCGCCTGCGCCAGCCAGCCGTTGAAATTCTGGCTGGCGACATAGCTGTTGTCCACCACCGTGCCGCCAAAGCCGCCGATGGCGTAGCTGGCCATCAGCATGTTGACGGCGATGACGATGGCGAAAAAGCCGATGAAGATCGCCGCTACATGGCGGCCCGTCAGGCGGAATGAGGACATCAGGGCAGCCTTTCGAAATGGGCGGGTTCGCTGGCGGCAGCGCCTTGGCGATCGGTGGCGCGGACAGTGAAGGCAAAGTCCTGACGCTGTGGCCCTTGGGCGGGCGCGGCGACGAAGACGCGCAGTTTCGCAACGCTGTCGGGCGGGACGATCGTATCGATCGCCGTCCGCGCATCGGCCCGGTCATCGCGATCGGTCCACAGGCTGGCGCCGGCCAGCCCCTCCGCCGTCACGCGCATGGGGCGTGGGCGCGATTCCATGTTGCGCAGCTTGATGGTGTAGGCGTTGCGGATCGCGCCGTCGGACAGGCGCATGGCGACGGGATTGCGGTCCTGCTGCGCGCTGATGTCGATCCGGGTACGGGTGCCCAGCCCAACGAGCATCGCTGCGCCAATGCCGCTCCACAGCGTCAGATACACCAGCGTGCGGACGTGGAGCAGCGACCGGATCACGCTGCGGGGCGACTGTCCGGCCTTTTCGGCGGTGGCGTCATCTTGCGTGCAATAGTCGATCAGGCCGCGCGGGCGACCGACCTGGGCCATCACCTTGTCGCAGGCATCGATGCACAAAGCACAGGTGATGCAGCCGATCTGCGGCCCTTCGCGAATGTCGATGCCGGTCGGGCACACCGCTACACACTGGTCGCAATCGATGCAGTCGCCAAACTGGTCGGGGGCCGCGAGCGCCTTCTTGAAGCTGCCACGTTGTTCCCCGCGCCAATCCTTATAGGTGACGACGAGCGATTTTTCGTCGAGCATGGCGGTCTGGATACGCGGCCAGGGGCACATGTAGATGCACACCTGTTCGCGCATGAAGCCACCCAGGATAAAGGTCGTCGCGGTCAGGACGGCGACCGTGGCATAGGCGACGGTCGCCGCCGTACCCGTCCAGAACTGATGCTGGAGCGTGGGGGCATCGGCGAAGTAGAATATCCATGCGCCGCCGGTGCCAAAGGCGATGACTAGCCAGATGCTCCATTTGGCGATCCGTCGGGCCAGCTTGCTCAGCGTCCACGGCGCTTTGGCGAGGCGGACCTGGGCATTGCGGTCGCCATCGATGAACCGTTCGACATGCTGGTAGAGGTCGGTCCACACGGTTTGCGGGCAGGCATAGCCGCACCATGCCCGCCCGACCGCCGACGTGACAAGAAACAGGCCGATCCCGGCCATCACCAATAGGCCTGCCACATAATAGAATTCATGCGGCCAGATTTCGATCGCGAACATGTAGAAACGGCGATGGGCAAGGTCGATCAGCACGGCCTGGTCCGGCGCATAGGGACCACGATCCCAACGCAGCCAGGGCGTGATCCAGTAGATCGCGAGCGTGACCGCCATGACCGCCCATTTCAGGCGGCGGTAAAAGCCGTCGACCGCCTTGGGATAGACGCCCTTGCGCTTTTCGTAGAGGGGTAGGGTTCCGGCGGTCATGGCAAATTGGCCGGATGTCCGACGTCCCAAAATCCGTTGGGGCTGGGCCTGTCGAAGCCTCGTCCTTCGCTTCCTGGCCTTCGCAAAGAAGAACGGTCCTTCGACAGGCTCAGGACGAACGGACGGCGGCTATTGATGCGCATCGCTCGCCACCCCGACAGCATGGTCCACCGCCACCGGCATCGCTTCGCCACCGCCCAGGCTGTGGACATAGGCCGCGAGCATGCGAACCGTTGCCGTGTCGAGCTTGTCGCCCCAGCGCGGCATCACGCCCTGACGGCTGTTCCACACTGTCTGGTGGATCGCTTCGGTCTCGCCGCCATAGAGCCAGATACCGTCGGTCAGGTTTGGCGCGCCAAGTTGGCGGTTTCCCTGGCCCGCCGGACCGTGACAGACCGCACAATTTTCGGCAAAGACCAGCGCGCCGCGCCGGGCAGCCAGGTCCGCGCCCTGCTGGCGGCTGATGGTGCGGACATGGGCAACGACATCATCGACTTGCGCGACCGTCAGCAACTGGTCGCGGCCGAAGGCGGGCATGATCGACAGTCGTGTTTCGGCATGGTCGGGATTACGAATGCCATCAACGATGGTCTTTTCGATTGTGGCAAGGTCGCCGCCCCAAAGCCAGTCGTCATCATTGAGGTTGGGATAACCCTTCGATCCCGCCGCGCCTGATCCGTGGCACTGGACGCAATGGACCTTGAACGCGGCGCGACCGCCCTCGACCGCCGCCTGCAACAATTGGGGCTGGCCTGCGAGCTTATCGATCGTTGTGGTGGCGATCGCCTGCCGGATCGGGGCGACTTTCACGTCCTGAGCCGCCATATCGCGTGCCAGGTCACCCCGGCTCGACCAGCCAAGGACGCCGGTGGTGTAGCTGTCGATCAGCGGCCAGGCCGGATAGGCAATCACATAGCCAATCGCGAACAGAATGCAGGCGTAGAATGTCCACAACCACCAGCGGGGCAAAGGTGTGTCCAGTTCCTCGATCCCGTCCCATTCGTGGCCCATGGTGGGCGTGCCGGTGGGCTCGTCGATCTTGCTTTTGGTCGGGTCAGCCATGGTCGCCCCCCTGGGTGTCGCTGTCGGTGAAGATCATGGTCGCCGCGTCGCTGCTGCGGCTCTGCGCGCCCGGCCGGAAATGCCAGCCGATAAGGAGGAGATAGCTCAGCCCCATGAAGACGAGGCCCCAACTGTCGGCGAAATGGCGCAGCGCGTCATAGCTCATCGGGGCTTCTCCTGCGCTTCAGCAGCCTTGGTATCGACCAGAGTGCCCAGCATCTGGAGATAGGCGACGAGCGCGTCCATTTCGGTCAGCTTGTTGGGGTCGCCATCGAAATCGCGGACCTGCGCCTTGGGGTAACGCGTCACCAGTGCGGCGCTGTCGGCGGTCGGATCGGCCTGTGCTTTCAGGTCTTCATTCGCCGCGGCAATCTCCGCCTTGCTATAGGGCACGCCCACCCGGGAAAGGGCGGTCAGGTCACCAGTCATGTCGCCAGGCTTCAGCGTGCGTTCGGCCAGGAATGGATAGGTCGGCATGATGGATTCGGGCACCACCGCGCGCGGATCGTTGAGATGCTGGACATGCCATTCGTCCGAATAGCGGCCGCCGACGCGGGCCAGGTCCGGCCCGGTGCGCTTCGACCCCCATTGGAACGGATGGTCGTACATGCTTTCGGCCGCCAGGCTGTAATGGCCATAGCGTTCGACCTCGTCCCGGAACGGCCGGATCATCTGGCTATGGCAGTTATAGCAGCCTTCGCGGATGTAGATATTGCGACCCGCCAATTCGAGCGGGGTGTAGGGGCGCATCCCCTCCACCTTTTCGATCGTGCTGTCGATCCAGAAAAGGGGCGCGATTTCGACGATGCCGCCGATGGCGACGACGATCAGCGAAGCGATGCCCAGCAGCGAGACATTACGCTCCAGCCGCCCATGATCGAAAAATTTGCGCTTTGCCTTGGTTTCCATGTCAGCGCTCCTTCAAATGGTCTGCGGCTGGAGAGGACGGTCGGCCGCAGCGTCATAGGCCGCGTCGTGCATCGGCTTTTCCACACGCTGGCGTCCCGCGATGGTCAGGCCGATATTGATCGCCATGATGATCGCGCCGGCGAGGTAGAGCAGGCCGCCGGCCGCGCGGATCACGTACATCGGGAACATCGCGCTCACGACTTCGGAAAAGGCGTAGACAAGGTAGCCGTCGGCGCCATATTCGCGCCACATCAAGCCCTGCATGATGCCCGCCGTCCACATCGCGGCGGCGTAGAGAACGATCCCCACGGTCGCGAGCCAAAAGTGCCAGTTGACCATCCGCAGCGAATAGAGGCGTCCCCGGCCCCACAGGCGCGGAGTCATGTAATAGAGGCAGGCGAAGGTGATCATGCCGTTCCAGCCGAGAGCGCCGCTATGCACATGGCCGATCGTCCAGTCGGTATAGTGGGACAGGCTGTTGACCGACTTGATCGACATCACCGGTCCTTCGAAAGTCGACATGCCGTAGAAGGCGAGCGCCATCACCATCATGCGGATGATCGGGTCGGTGCGGATCTTGTCCCACGCGCCGTTCAGCGTCATCAGGCCGTTGATCATCCCGCCCCAACTGGGCATCCACAACATGATCGAAAAGACCATGCCCAGCGTCTGTGCCCAGTCGGGCAAAGCGGTGTAGTGGAGGTGGTGCGGCCCCGCCCAGATGTAGAGGAAGATCAGCGACCAGAAGTGGATGATCGACAGGCGATAGCTGTATACCGGTCGTTCGGCCTGCTTGGGCACGAAATAATACATCATCGCCAGGAAGCCGGCCGTCAGGAAGAAACCGACGGCATTATGACCATACCACCATTGGGTCAGCGCATCCTGCACACCGGCAAAGGCGCTGTAGCTCTTGGACCCCAGCAGGCTGACCGGCATCGACAAATTATTGACGATGTGGAGCATGGCCACGGTGATGATGAAGGCGAGGTAGAACCAGTTGGCCACATAAATGTGCGGCTCGCTACGGCGAAGGATAGTGCCGCCAAATACCAGCAGATAGCAGACCCAGACGATCGTCAGCCACAGGTCGACATACCATTCCGGCTCGGCATATTCCTTGCCTTCGGTAATGCCCATTACATAGCCGGTGGCGGCCAGGACGATGAACATCTGGTAACCCCAGAAAACGAAGCGGGCCATGGTCGGGAAGGCCAACCGCGCACGACAGGTGCGCTGCGCGACGTAGAAGCTGGTCGCGATCAGCGCGTTGCCGCCAAAAGCGAAGATCACCGCCGATGTATGCAGCGGTCGCAACCGCCCGAAGCTGGTATATTCGATCCCGAGATTAAGGGCGGGGAAGGCGAGTTGCAGGGCGATGAACAGGCCGACGAGAAACCCGGCCAGACCCCAGAAGATCGTCGCGATCACGCCCCAGCGGATCACATCGTCATCATAGCGCCCCTGGTCGGGCATTGGGAGCGCACCGCGCAGGATGGCTCCGTAGTCGGCGCGGCTGATCGTGAGCCAGGCCAGCAACAGGCCGGTGCCCGCGATGATCGTCATGTGCACGGCAAAGCCGGTATCCACCGCAAACACCGCTGCGGCCGCGGCAAGCAGGGCCAATGCGAACCATCCGCCGGCTTTGATGACCAGTTGTTCCATAGGATCCCCCAAGAGATATGTTCGTCACACCGCCTGCACGGGCGGTCATCGACTGTCGTTGACCTCTGTCAAAAGGGTTCGGCGGGGTCTGTAGGGGAATGTCCCTATGCCCGCCGGCGGGCGACGATCACGCCGCTTCGGCGCACCAGACAAGGCGATCGCGGTCGAGGAGATCGACTGTCCGACGGTTCGGCAGCGCAATGATCCCGGCGCGTTTCATGTCGGTCAGCTGGCGGCTGACCGTTTCTATCGTGAGGCCCAGCACGTCGGCGACCTGCTGGCGCGATAGGGGCAATTCGAAGCTGTCGAGCGGTTCGCGACCGTCCGTCGCTAGTCGGCGCGACATATCCAGCAGGAAGGTTGCGATCTTTTCGCGGGCATTCTTGCGCCCCAGCAACAACATCCATGTCCGCGCCCGGTCGAGATCGTCCAGCGTGCGTTGCAGCAGGCGGTGCCCCAGATCGGGATTCGCCCTCGCAAAGCCGTCGAAAGCGCCGCGTGTGAACAGGCATAGCCGCGCGTCGGTCAACGCGGTGACGCGGTGCGGCGTGCTGCGGCCAAAAGGGCGACCGATGAAATCGGACGGATAGACCACGCCGACAATCTGTTCGCGTCCGTCGCCAGTCGAGGCGGATAACTTGAGCGTACCCTGGATGACATTGGCGACGATCGTGGCGTCGTCCCCTTCCCACATCACCGTTTGCCCGGCGCAGATCGTGACGCGGCGGCCAAGCCGGTTGAGCGCGGCGCGCTCGTCCTTCGCGAGGACCGCGCAGATCGCGGAAGTACGTACCTCGCATTGTTGGCAAAAGCCGACATCGTGACCGACAGGTGCCGGACCGGCGTCCGGCAGAGTTTGCGATAGATCAAAATACAGGGTCATGCTCGCTGCTTGACGCTGTCGTTAAGCGCAGCCTATCCGTAATTGTCCTGATCAGGCGACGGCAAGCCTATTCCAGTCCCGCCTGGAACGCGATGCGCAGGGCTTCGGAAAGGCTGCGCACGTCCAGTTTCTGCATCAGGTTGGCACGGTGGATTTCCACTGTGCGCGGGCTGATCCCCAGATCATAGGCGATCGACTTGTTGGGTAGCCCGTCGACCAAACCGCTGAGAACTTCGCGCTCCCGATCAGTCAATATATTGAGGCGGGCGCGCGCTTCCATGCCCCGCGCACCCGCATTCTTGTGCGCGGCGACCTGGGCGCAAGCAGCGTCGATCGCTTCGAGGAGCGCTGCCTTTTCGAACGGCTTTTCGATGAAATCGGTCGCCCCCACCTTCATCGCCGCGACCGCCATGCCGACATCGCCATGGCCCGTCATGATGATGACCGGCAGCAGCACGCCACGGGCGCGCAATTCGCGCTGCACCTCCAGCCCGTCGATATCGGGCATCCGCACATCCAGCAGCACGCAGCCCGGCTCCAGTCCGGCGGCATCCTTGAGGAAATCGATGCCGCCTGCAAAGCAGCGGACCGTATGACCGCTGGTCTTGAGCAGGAAGCTGAGCGACCGGCGGATCGCTTCATCATCATCGACGATATAGATGGGAGACGGGGTCATGGCATCTCAATCCGCGCAATCGAGGGTGAAGTGAAAGGCGACGCCGCCCCAGCGGGACGCGGTCGCCCATATGCGCCCGCCATGCCCCTCGACAATGGTCCGGCTGATGGACAGCCCAACGCCCATACCCGTCGGCTTGGTGGTACTGAACGGCGTGAACAGCGATCGTGCGACAATGGGGTCGAGACCGGGGCCGCTGTCGGCGACAATAATTTCGATCCGGCCCTCGCCGTCTGGCGCAGCCGACAGGCGCAGAATGCGCGCGGGCCGACTCTCCATCGCTTCGATCGCATTGCGGACCAGGTTGATGATGACCTGTTGCAACTGCACCCGGTTAGCCATGACCTTGCCCACGTGCGGATCGGCAACGATATCCATGTCGATGCCGCGACTGTCGATGCCGATAAAGGCGAGCGCGACGCCTTCCGACAGCAGCGTGGACACAGGTTCAGGCTGGCGATCGGTTTCGCCCCGGCGGATGAATTCGCGCAGCGACCGGATGATCTCGCCCGCGCGCAGCGCTTGGCCTGCCGCCTCGTCCATCGCCTCGCCCAGCAACGCACGGTCCAGATCGCCCTCTTGCGCCAGAAGGTCGCGCCCGGCTTCCATATAGTTGGCGATCGCCGTCAGCGGCTGGTTGAGTTCATGGGCCAGCGCCGCGGCGAGCGTGCCCATTGCGGTTATGCGCGCGGCATGGCTGAGTTCGGCCTGCAGGTCCTGTACCCGCCGCTCCGTCTGCTGACGGTCGGTCAGATCACGAATGAAGCCAGTAAAAAGCTTTTCGCCACGATCGCGCACTTCGCCGACCGCCAATTCGATCGGAAAAGTGGACCCATCCCTGCGGCGCGCCGTGGTCAGACGGCCGATGCCGATGATCCGTTTTTCCCCGGTTTCCTGATAATGGGCGAGATAGCCGTCATGCCGTTCGCGGTCGGGCGAGGGCATGAGCATAGCGATATTTTCGCCCAGCACATCGGCTTCGGCATATTGGAACATGCGTTGCGCCGCTGGACTGAATGACATGATGTGGCCGCGCACGTCGATGACAATCAGAGCATCGGGGACCGTCGCCAGGATCGACCCCAGCAGCGCCTGTTCAAGGCTGTGCGCGTGCCCCCGCAGATCGGCATCGTCGATTGGCATGATGCTTCAGTGGGCCGAAATCAGTGCGCCAGCAAGAGCGGAACCTGTCCTTCGCTCAACAGATAGCGGGTCACGCCGCCGAATATCGTTTCGCGCAGCCGGCTATGGCCAAACGCGCCCATCGCGATCCAGTCGATGCGCAGTTCGGCAGCCGCCGCCGCCAGAGCCTCTTCGACCGATCGTCCCTTGCGCGGCCATTCGTGGATTTCGGAACTGATCCCGTGCCGCGACAGATATTCATTCGCGTCGAACGGCGGAAAGTCCCGCTTCGCCTTTTCCTCCACGGCAACGACATGGACTTCGCTGGCCAAGGCCAGCAAGGGCCTGGAGGCGCACAAGGCCACGGATGCCTCATGCGATCCGTCCCACGCCACCATCGCCCGGCCCAGGCATTGGAATCCCCGCGCGGCGACCGGAATAGCAATCACCGGCGCACGACTGCTAATGGCCAGACCTGGAACGATCGGCAGAGGATCTCCGGCAGAGCGACGGCCCTGCGCGGGCAACGACACGATCACGACATCGGTCAGGCGCGATGCCGATAGCAGGCAATGCACAACCTCGCCATCGCTGTGCCGCCAGTCCCACGGCACGCCTTCGCGCTGCATCCGGGCCTCGACCACAGCCCTCGCTTTGTCTTCACTCTCGCGGATGATGTCGATTTCGGTCGGCGGTATATAGCTGCCGCCATAGATGTCCCCCGCGACATATTCCGCCAGCGGCGTTACTTGGTGGCAGCTGATATGCCCCCCGGTCGCGCGCGCGATGTCGAAGGCGGCCTGCATCCGGCTTTCCTGGCCATTGTCATCATGAATGTGCAGAAGGATGGTCTTCATGGCTTCAGGCTCCCGGAACCAGATTGGCGTGTAGGTCTATCTCCCTGATTTATGGCAGGGCGATCCTGTCCTCTATCCGCAAATGTCCCTATGCCGCCGCCCACACAAAAGGGGCCGGGAAACTATTTCTCCCGCCGCCCTTTTTCAGAACGTGACCCCGGTCAGAAACGCATGCCGACGCCGACGCCGAAGACGAGCGGATCAAGCGCCAGCTTGACTCTCTGCGTGCCCGCCGCCGTGGTCGCCAACCCTGCTTTAGTGTCGATGTCGATATATTTGACGTCCAGATTCAGGAATATCCTGTCAGTCAGGTCGATGTCCACGCCCACCTGCCCGGCCCAGCCAAAGCTGTCGGACATATGCACCTTGGTCTTGCCGACGGCTGCTTCGAGCCCGGCGGACGCATTCTCGGCATAGAATAAGGTATAGTTCACCCCCGCGCCCACATAAGGGCGAACATGCCCGTCGACGACCGGATGATATTGCACCGTCAGCGTCGGCGGCAGCACCCAGGTCGAAGCCAGCTTGCCGATGCTCCCTGTGGTGCCCGTCCGGCCGCTGGCGCTATGTTTCGTGGTAGCTGCGATCAGCTCGAAACCGATATGGTCGGTCGCCATATAGGTGATGTCGACTTCGGGCATGATGGAATTGTCGACCGACACCCGTTCACCGGGGAAAGCCGGCAATATACTGCCGCTTTTTTCATTCGGCGCGACCATGATGCCGCGCAGCCGCAGCAGAATGTCCCCCTGTTTCGCCTGCGCCGGTCCTGCAAGCAAAGCCGCGCCCATGGCCCCCGCCATCATCATTGTCTTGATGTGCATAGTCTGTCTTTCGTCCCTGAAATTTTCGGTCAGTGACAGGACATTATGCGCGTTTGGCGTCCCGTTCCTTGACGCGGCGCAAAGCCTGTTTTGATCTAGCGCAATGTGGCTTGACCCACCGCATGGCATCCGGTGGCCTATGTTCCTCTATCGTCCCGAATTGCTGGCCGCGCCTGTGCCGCGCTACACCAGTTACCCGACTGCGGCGCAGTTCAG
Source organism: bacterium (assembly GCA_030824575.1). Lineage (GTDB taxonomy): Bacteria > Pseudomonadota > Alphaproteobacteria > Sphingomonadales > Sphingomonadaceae > Sphingobium. The sequence goes on from JAVBXL010000073.1 coordinate 16,168, forward strand.
CGACGCCGTGGGTGCTGCGGATATCGGCGAGCGGCTGGATGCGGTGTCGCAGGACGCAAGCCTCTCCCTCTATATCCACATCCCCTATTGCCATGACATTTGCTGGTATTGCGGCTGCAACACGGGGGCTGCCACCCGACCGCGACGTCTGGCCGCCTATGTCGATGCGCTAGAGCATGAAATCGCGCTGGTGGCTGCGCGGCTAGGCGGCCGCGGGCGTGTTACGCATGTCGCCTTTGGAGGCGGTAGCCCTAATTCACTACCTCTGGTCGATTGGGTGCGGCTCAATCACCAGTTGCTGGTGTGTTTCGACACCAAAGCGGCGAGCCTGTCGGTCGAACTCGATCCGCGACGACTGAACCGATCGTGGATCGAGGCCATAGCGCAGATCGGCGTGGCCCGCGTCAATCTGGGCGTGCAGACGTTCGCACCCCACGTCCAACAGGCGATCGGCCGCGTGCAGCCGTTCGACATGGTGGAGGCGGCGGTTGCCGCTTTCCAACGGAGCATGATTTCGGTCGGCTTCGACCTGATGTACGGCCTGCCGGGACAAAGCGAAGAGGATCTGGCGACAACGCTGGAAACCAGCATCCGCCTGCGTCCATCGCGCATCGCCCTGTTCGGCTATGCCCATATGCCGCACCTGCTGCCCCGCCAGCGCCGGATCGCGACGGCGGATTTGCCGGACATGGCACAGCGTTTTGCCATGGCGACGCTGGGTCACGCAATGCTGACCGCCGCAGGCTATCGCGCGGTAGGCTTTGATCATTTTGCGCTGCCTGACGATCCGTTGGCGCAAGCGGCGGCCAGCGGGGCGCTTCGGCGCAATTTCCAGGGCTTCACCGAAGATGAGAGCGACGCGCTCATCGGCCTGGGGGCCAGCGCGATCAGCCAGTTTCCTGACCTGATCGTACAGAATGAGAAGAATAGCGGAGCGTATAGAGAGATAGTCGCAGAGGGGCGACTGCCAGCGACGCGCGGCATTGTACGCAGCCTGGACGACCAACGACGCGGGCGGTTGATCGAGCGCCTGCTGTGCGATGGCATAGCGCCCTTCAGCGATCCATGCGGGACGGAAAGCCTCGACCGATTTGTCCGCATGGGCATGGTGACGCTGAGCAAAGGCAAGATCGAGATCAGTCCCGATGCGCAGCCCTATGCCCGTTCGATCGCGGCTTGCTTCGACGCATATCTCCGCCCAGCGGAAACCCGGTTCAGTCATGCGGTCTAGCAATCTGATCATGATTGCCGGGATGATCGCCACGGCGCTGTCGGCATCGCCGGCGGGGGGAAGGATCGATGTTCCCACGGGCCTTTTCTGTGGCCATGCGCCAGCGGATTGGGTTCCGCTGGGTCAGAAACGACGTCCCGATCACAGAGACAGTCTCGTATGTCATCTACTGATGAGAGACAAACGGCCGACCATTCATTTGCCCGCGAAGCGACCTGCCAAGGCCTGATCTGCTACCGTCGATCAACCGAGGTAGTAGCTACTCCAACGACATGATCGCCAACCAGTTCGATGAGCGATTTCTTATGTTCGATGCGATTATCGGCGCGGTTAGACATCTACGTCCTGCACAGCCAGCATCTCGATTTCCTAGCAAACAAGGCGAAACCGAGCCTATGCCTGCCCATCGTTCGATTTATTCGAACGATGGGCCAAGTTTTATAAGACTGCGCAGCAAAACTCTATCCCGCTAGATCTTCAATCACACCGGAACGAACCGAGTGTGCGAAATTAGATTGGAGACCGACATGATCATCAAAGCGACCCCGACCCCCGGCAAATCCCTGATCACGCCGTCCGACCACACTCTCGTCATGATTGACTTCCAGTCGCAGATGGCTTTCGCCACCAAGTCGATTTCGACCGAGCTTTTGCGCAATAACGCTGCTCTGGTCGCCAACGCAGCCGCCGGCTTCAACGTCTCCACCATCCTGACCACGGTCGCCGTCGACAGCTTCTCCGGCCCGATGTTCAGCGAGATCACCGACGCCTTCCCGAACCAGCCGCTGCTCGACCGCACCTCGATGAATACGTGGGAAGACGCCGCCGTCATCGACGAGGTCAACCGCATCGGCAAAGAGCGCGTGATCTTTGCGGGCCTGTGGACCTCTGTCTGCATCGTTGGCCCCGTTGCCTCGTCTATTGACCAGGGCTTTGACGTCTATTTCATCTCGGACGCGTGCGGCGACATCTCCGAAGAAGCGCATGAGCGCGCCGTCGAGCGGATGATCCAGCTGGGCGCCAAGCCGATGACCTCGCTCCAATATCTCCTCGAATTGCAGCGCGACTGGGCAAGGACCGAAACCTACGACATGACCACCGGCTTCGCGACGAAGTGGGGTGGCGCTTATGGCCTGGGTATCACTTACGCCAAGACGATGTTCAACGCCTCCGAGGCGCATTGATCCAGCCCAGCGGCCGGGCATCCCCCGGCCGCTTCCCCCCCCATCGTGCCAAGGATTTTCCCATGAGCAACTTCATCACCACCACGGACGGCGTCGACATCTTCTACAAGGATTGGGGCAACAAGGACGCCCAGCCCATCATGTTTCACCACGGGTGGCCGCTGTCGTCTGACGACTGGGATGCGCAGATGCTGTTCTTCCTGTCGAAGGGCTATCGCGTCGTCGCTCATGACCGTCGCGGCCACGGCCGCTCCGCCCAGGTCGATTTCGGCCACGACATGGATCATTATGCTGCCGACGCCGCTGCGCTCGTCGCGCATCTCGACCTCAAGAACGCCATTCATATCGGTCACTCCACCGGCGGCGGCGAAGTGGCGCGCTATGTCGCCCAATATGGCCAACCGCAGGGCCGCGTCGCCAAGGCGGTGCTCGTCAGCTCGGTGCCGCCCCTAATGGCGCAGACCGATACCAATCCCGACGGCCTGCCGATGGAGGTGTTCGACGGTATCCGGGCGGCACTGGCAGCGAACCGTGCGCAGATGTACCGCGATTTCCCCACCGGGCCATTTTACGGATTCAACCGCCCCGGCGCTAGCGGCCTAGCCGGCGTGATCGACAATTGGTGGCGGCAGGGCATGATGGGCAGCGCGCTTGCCCATTATGAGGGGATCAAGGCCTTTTCGGAAACCGACCAGACCGATGATCTAAAGGCCATCACCGTGCCCACACTGGTGCTGCAGGGCGATGACGATCAGGTCGTGCCCTACAAGAACGCCGCCCTGCTGCAGGCGCAGCTGTTACCGAACGCGACCTCAAAAATCTACGCGGGCTATTCGCATGGTATGCTGACCGTAAATGCCGACGTGCTGAACGCCGACATTCTCGCCTTCATCCATTCTTGAAGCCACACAACCCCGGAGAACGGACATGAAGGCCTACATCCTCTCCCTCGGCGCCGGGCTGATCGTCGGCATCGTTTACAGCCTGATGGGCGTCCGTTCTCCTGCGCCGCCGATTATAGCCCTCGTCGGGCTGGCGGGCATTCTGCTCGGAGAACAGTTGATTCCAGTTGCCAAGAGGGTCGCCAGTCTGCCGGAACTGGCCCGCTTCGTCCGCCAGGACTGCGTCAATCATGTGCTGGGCGAGCTGCCGACCCATGGAAAGCGCGACGCATGATGACCCGCCGCCAGCTGCTCGCCAGCGCCGCCGCCACAACCGCCCTGACTGCACCTATGGAAAGTTTCGCCATGACCCAGACCGATCTCATCCTCACCAACGCCAAGGTCACGACGCTGGACCGGGGAAACCCGCAGGCACAGGCAGTGGCGATCCGTAACGGCAAGATCCTCGCCGTAGGCACCGAGCAGGAGGTGCGCGCCGCCGCCGCGCCCGATGCCCGCGTCGTCGATGCTGGCGGCCGCCGCCTGATCCCCGGCCTGATCGACAGCCACATCCATATCATTCGCGGCGGCCTCAACTATAATATGGAGCTGCGCTGGGAGGGCGTTCCAGCACTCGCCGATGCCATGGCGATGCTGAAGAAACAGGCCGAGAATACCCCGCCGCCACAATGGGTGCGGGTCGTCGGCGGCTTCACCGAGCATCAGTTCGCCGAAAAGCGCCTTCCCACCATCGCCGAAATCAACGCCGCCGCTCCCGATACGCCCGTCTTCATCCTCCACCTCTACGACCGCGCCATCCTCAACGCCGCCGCGCTACGGGCCGTGGGCTATACGAAAGATACGCCGAACCCACCGGGCGGCGAGATCGTCCGCGATGCGCAGGGCAATCCCACGGGCTTGCTGCTGGCCCAACCGAACGCAACGATCCTCTATTCGACGCTCGCCAAGGGACCGAAGCTGCCTCAGGACTATCAGCTCAACAGCACGAAGCATTTCATGCGAGAACTCAATAGTCTGGGCGTTACCAGCGTCATCGACGCGGGCGGCGGCTCGCAAAACTATCCTGACGATTATGAGGTCATCGACAAGCTGCACAAGGATGGGGAGCTGACCCTGCGCATCGCTTACAACCTCTTTACACAGAAGCCGAAGGAGGAGCTGAAGGACTTCGCGAGCTGGTCGACCCAGACCAAGCCGGGCGACGGCGACGACAGCTATCGCCACAATGGTGCGGGCGAGATGCTGGTCTATTCGGCCGCCGACTTCGAGGATTTCCGCGTCGCCCGTCCCGACATGCCGGCAGAGATGGAGGGTGATCTCGAGCCCGTTATCCGCCTGCTCGCGGAGCGCCGCTGGCCCTGGCGGCTGCACGCCACTTATGACCAGACCATCTCCCGCGCGCTCGACGTGTATGAAAAGGTGAACCGTGATATTCCGCTCAAGGGTCTCAACTGGTTCTTCGACCATGCCGAGACGATCAGCGAGCGCAATATCGACCGGATCGCTGAATTGGGCGGCGGCATCGCGGTCCAGCATCGCATGGCTTTCCAGGGCGAATATTTCGTTGAGCGTTACGGCGCCAAGGCCGCAGAGGCGACGCCGCCGATCAAGCGCATGATGGATGCGGGCGTGCCCGTGGGTGCGGGGACCGATGCTACCCGCGTCGCCAGCTACAACCCCTGGGTATCGCTAAGCTGGCTGGTGACGTCGAAGACGGTGGGTGGCCTGACGCTCTATCCGGTGCGCAACAGGCTGGACCGGGAAACCGCGCTTCGTCTGTGGACCGAGAAGAACACATGGTTCTCGAATGAGGTCGGTAAGAAGGGGCAGATCAAGGCCGGGCAACTGGCGGACCTCGCGCTTCTATCCGACGATTATTTCAGCGTGGCCGAAAGCGAGATCGCACATCTTCGCTCGGTGCTGACCATATTGGGCGGCAAGATCGTCTATGGCGAGGGCGGTTTCGGTCCGCTCGCCCCCAAGGCGCCCAAGGCGATGCCCGACTGGTCGCCCGTCGCGACGTTCGGCGGTCATTGGCGCCGGGACGAAACGGCCAAGAAGATGGCATCGGCCTGCGGCTGCGCGTCCTCTTGCAACGTCCATGGCCATGACCATGCGGCGGCGCTCGGCGCGCGTGTACCCGCTGCCGACGTCCAGAGTTTCTGGGGCGTCATGGGCTGCGGCTGCTGGGCTGTTTGATCCGAAGAGATCTCCTCCAGCAAGAGGGGCGCTCTACTTGTGTTCGATATTCTGGAACGCGCCCTCTGATTTTATTCGGATCGTTCTGATAGGTCTGGCTGCGTAGAACAGGCTTGCGACCTCATCGGAAGCCGAGCAACATTCTACGGAGATACTGACATGAACCGCATTGCCCTCCTGATGGCGACCGCTCTGGTCGCCATCAGCCCTGTCGCCGCGCCTGCGGAGGCCAGGGCACCCGCGCAAAATCCGGCCATCGATTTTTCCGTCGGTCCGCAATATGACACCACCCATGTCTATGTCGCGCCGGAAGATTTCGACCGCTTCGTTACTAGCTTTACTGCCACCTTCGGGGGCAACGCGAGCAAGCAGGGCGTTTTCCAAGTTACGCCGACGGACAGCAAAACGAAGTCGCAACTCGCGCTGACCCCCGCCGGCACCGTTTCCGTCTTCGGTTTCCTCACACCGATTCCCGTCCCGTTCGGTGCCGAACGCACCGGCTATCTCGTGACCGACCTCGACGCGGCGGTCGCTTCCGCAATGCGGCATGGCGCGACGCGGCTCGTCACCAGCTTTCCCGACCCCATCGGCCGCGACGTGGTGGTGCAATGGGCAGGCGGTGTAAACATGCAGCTCTATTGGCACACCGCGAAGCCCAACTATCCTGCGCTCGTTACCGTACCGGAGAACCGCATTTACCTGACCGCCGATGCCGCCGACCAGTTCGTGAAGCAGTGGCGCGGCTTTGCCCATGCGACGGTCACCTCCGACGACAAGGCCGCACCGGGCGGAGAAATCGGTCAGTCGGGCAAGACCTATCGCCGCATTCGGATGACGTCGGGCTATGGTAAGATGAGCGTCATCGTGTCCGACGGTCAGCTTCCCTGGCCCTATGGTCGCGACATGACCGGATATGAGGTGGGCGATCTGCCCGCGACCCTCGCAAAGGCGACGGCAGCAGGTGTCGAGACGCTCGTCCCTGCCCATGTCGAGGGTGATCGCCAGACCGCGATCGTCCGCTTCCCCGGCGGCTACATCGCCGAAATTCACGCGCCGGTGAAGCCATGACCGGCGCGGATGAACCCCGATTCGTCGATGCGATCCTTAACTGGCGCTTCACATGGTTCCTGGCGCGTCTCGCGCTGGTCAGCGCCTATTTGCTGGGTGGCATCGTCAAAGCGACTGACTGGCCAGCGGCGGTCGCCGAACAGGCGCATTTCGGCATGAGCCCGCCTGCCTTCTGGGCGGTATTGACCATCGGTGTAGAGCTGGTCGGGCCGATCCTGATCCTGACCGGCCGCTTCGTCTGGCTGGGCGCTGGGATGCTGGGCGTCTTCACGCTGCTGGCCGCCTTCACCGCCAACGCCTTCTGGGCGATGCCGGCGGGGCAGGAACGCTTCATGGCGACAAATGCTTTCTTCGAGCATATCGGGCTGATCGGCGGCTTCGTACTGGTGGCGCTCATGTCCGCGCGGGAACGGCGACGTGCTTAGGATTCTCCTCGCCGCCGGGCTGCTAGCGGGAGCCGTCCCTGTACCTGCCAGCGCCCAGCAGCGCGAGGCATGGCAGGCTCCCACGCTCAGCATCACGCGCTATGACGAGGACTGGTCCGATCTCGCCGATGCGGAGAAACGCGCACATCATTGGACTGGTCCGCTCAAGCATATCCCGCTCGGCGACGATAGCTGGGTCACGACGGGCATCGAACTGCGCGCCCGCAGCGAGAATTATCAGAACAATCTCTGGGGCGGGGCGGACGCACCGGACGACAGCTATCTGTGGCTGCGCGTGCTCCCCTATGCCGATCTGCATGTTGGCAAGGTTCGGGCTTTCGTGCAGCCGATCCTGGCCTACGCGATCGGCGTATCGCCGTCCGCCAGCCCGATAGATCAGACGCGGGCCGATCTGCTTCAGGGGTTCGGCGAAGTCGATCTAGGCCCGGTCACCTTGCGCGCCGGTCGCCAGATGCTGTCGCTCGGCACGGAACGGCTGGTCGGCACTCGTTATGGCCCCAATGTTCCGCTCGCTTTCGATGGTGCGCGGGCGGACGTCACGATTGGTCGGGCCAAAATCAGTTTGCTGAACATGCGGCCCGTCCAGCCGGGCCCCGGCAGTTTCGACGACGCGACCTCCGACGCCAAGGCGCTGTGGGGCGCCTATACGACGCTGCCGGAGCTGGACATTTACTATCTGGGCTACCGCAACCGGCTTGCGCACTTTGGCGGACAGGCCGGGCGCGAAGTGCGGCATAGTATCGGCCTGCGCTTCCACGGGGCGCGTGGCGACTGGCACTGGAATGTCGAGGGGGTGGCACAATTCGGCCATTTCGAAGGACAGAGGATTTCAGCATGGACGCTGGGCACGGAGGTCGGCCACAGCTTTCCCACGCTCCCCTTCGCGCCGGACGCTACCCTGCGGGTCAATGTCGTCAGTGGCGACAGCAAAGCGGGCGACGGCAAACTCGGCACGTTCAATGCGCTCTTCCCCAAGGGCAAATATTTCGGCGAGCTGTCTCCTGTCGGCCCGACCAACATTGTCAGCTTCAATCCGCGCATCAGTGGTACTTTTGGTGGGGGCGTTTCGTTCAGCCTCGCCGCCATGGCCTATTGGCGGTACAGCATTGCGGACGGAGTCTACGACATTCCCGGCAATCTGATCCGCGAAGCCAATGGTAGCAACGCACGCTTTATCGGAAAGGAGGCCGAAGCGACGATCGCCTGGCAGGCGACGCCCGAATGGGAATTGTCGGCGTCGCTGTCCGCTTTTGCGCCAGGCGCGTTCATCGAGGAAACCGGTCCGGCAAAAACGATCACGATGCTAGGCTTGGAAAGCAACTTCCGCTTCTGATCCCATCGTTCCAATTTATCGAACGACAAGGCCGATCTTATTCGGCTGCTCCCATATCGAGGCTGCGGCTAGGCCATATGGCATAGACATTCACGGAGACCGTTATGATCGCCGACAAGCCTGCCACATCGCCGCTCCCCTGGCTCCTCCTGCTCCTCTCCGTCACGACCGGGCTGGTCGATGCCATATCGGTACTCGGCCTTGGAAAAGTTTTCACGGCGAACATGACCGGCAACGTCGTCTTCCTCGGTTTCGCCGCCAGCGGCGCACCGGGGTTCAAGATCGCGCCTTATGTGTTCGCCATCGCGTCATTCATGGCCGGCGCGCTGATCGCCGGGCGCGTTGGCAAGCGCCATGCAGGCTCGCCCCTTCGCCGCTGGCTGCTCATCGCGGCTTCGGTCGAAGCCAGTCTCCTCTGGATCGCAGCTGGTGTCGCCGTCGGGTTCGACGTGGCCACGCAGATGCCCGGTACGAGCGTCTATATCATCATCACGCTGACCGGCCTCGCCATGGGCTTCCGCAACGCGACCATCCGCCAGCTCAAAGTGCCGGACCTCACCACGACGGTCCTCACCCTCACGATCACTGGGCTCGCCGCCGATTCAAGCGTCGCTGGCGGTTCCAACCCTAACTGGGCACGCCGTATTGGTAGCGTGACCGCCATCTTCCTGGGTGCGGCCATCGGTGCCTATCTCGTCACCCATGGTGGGCTGGTCGCTCCGCTCATCCTCGCTGGCGGGCTGATCTTCGCCGGCACGCTCGCCTGCACGCTGCACCCAGCCGCCAGTAAGCCCCTCTAATCCTCCAGTTCGCGCTCGATCCGGCGGTCGGGCGCGAGCCAGAACGCCAGCACCGCAACATAAAGAATGATCGCCACCGGCCGGGCGAAAAAGGCGGCGGGCACGGCAACTGCGTAAAGAGCAAGACTGATCTTGCCTTTCCAATCGCGACCGATGGCCCTCCCGATCGCCGACTGACGGCCATTGCAGGCGATGATCGACCGCTCGGTGAGTTCATAGCCGATCGCTGCCATCCCCAGCACGACGCCATAGGACGCTGTCGCCATGGCCGAGAAGCTGCTGGCATCGAGCCAGCGGATGACGAAGGGTACGAGCGAGAGCCAGAACAGCAGGAAGAGGTTCGCCCACAGCACGCGACCGTCAATCCGCTGGGTCGCCTGCATCAGGTGATGATGATTGTTCCAATAGAGCCCGACGTTGATGAAGGACAGAATATAGGCGAGCAGGATCGGCATGCTGTCCGACAGTGCTTCAAGCGTTCCATCCTGCGGCACCTTCAGCTCGAGCACCATTATCGTGATGATGATCGCGACTACGCCATCGGTGAAGGCTTCCAGTCGGCCCGACCGCATGCCGCGCTTTGGTCTGCCCTCGGCTTGATCAGACATCGCCCATGCCCTCCAGTTCCTTATCGTTCGCACCCAGCGCGACAAATTGATTGAGTAGCCAGGAGGCGGCAGGTCCAGGTGGAGCGTCCCGGCGCCAGACACCTGCAAAGCGGTAGGTTCCGCCGATGTGATCCGGCATCACGAGACGGACCAACGTGCCATCAACAAGGTCGGGCTCGATCATCGGCAGCGGCATGTTGCCCCACCCAATCCCTTCGCGCAGCAGCGCGTGCTTCGCGCCCAGGTCTGCCAGACGCCACGTCTTGGGGCTCATGACTGAGTAATCCTGCCCCTCGGTAAAGCGCGAGCGATCCGTCAGCACCAACTGGGTATGCTCGCGACCGGCGCCGGGAGGGATGCGTTCCAGCCGGCCAAGCGGATGATCGGGTGCGGCGACCGGCACCATAAGGACCGAACCGGCGGCAATGCACTCGACGCCCTCCACGCCGGCCGCCAGCGGCCCGGAAATGCCGATGGCCGCGCCCCGATCCAGCACCATGGCGGTGATCGCGCCGAGTGCTTCGACGTGCAGGCGAAGCTGGACCGTTGGAAACTCGGTTGCGAAATTGCGCAGGACTTTTCCTAGCCGCTCGGAGGGCACCATGACGTCAACCGCCAGGTCGACCTCTGCCTCAAGACCTTCCAGCAAGCCCTTAACCTTCGCGCGCAGTCCATCGAAGCCATGCGATATGCTGCGCGCCTCCGCGAGCAAGGCGCGTCCCTCGACGGTCAACTGGGGCTTACGCGTGCCCTCCCGGTCGAATAGCGTCAGCCCGAGCTGTGCTTCCAGATTGGCAATACCATAGCTGATCACCGACACGGCGCGATTGAGCTTCCGCGCGGCGGCCGCGAAGCTGCCGAGATCAACGATGGTGAGGAAAATCCGAAGCTGGTCGAAGGTCGGGGTGCCGGGTGAATTCATTGTTCTACTTTCTCGAACGAATACACCGGATTTATGTATCTGCTTCGAAGTTATCGCAAGACGTAAAAGACATCCAACGACAGCCCGACGCTGTTCGAAAGGAGACATCACATGATCGAAGTTCGCCCATTCGCAGACCTTGGCGGTGCCAACCACGGCTGGCTCGACGCCAAGCATCACTTTTCGTTCGGCGGCTATCACGATCCGGCGCGTATGAGCTGGGGCAACCTGCGTGTCTGGAATGACGACACAATCGCGCCCAAAACCGGCTTCCCGCCGCACCCGCACCGCGACATGGAGATCATCACCTATGTCCGCGAAGGGGCCATCACGCACGAGGACAGCCTAGGCAATAAGGGCCGGACCGAGGCCGGTGATGTTCAGGTGATGAGCGCTGGATCCGGCGTGCGTCACTCCGAGTATAATCTGGAGGATGTAACGACCAAGATCTTCCAAATCTGGATCGTGCCTACGAAGAACGGCGATGCTCCGAGCTGGGGTGCCCGTCCCTTTCCCAAAGGCGATCGGACTGGCCATTTCGTCACGCTGGCATCCGGCTACGAGAAGGATAATGACGCGCTACCAATCCGCACGGATGCCCGGATTGTCGCAGCAACGCTGAGAGCCGGCGAAAGCGCCGAATATCCGATCGGCAAGGACCGCAAGGCGTATCTTGTCCCCGCCACAGGCGCGATCAGGATCGATGACGTACAGGTCAACGCCCGTGACGGTGCCGCGATCACGGATGTCGATGTCATTCGTGTAACCGCAGTCGAGGACAGCGAAATTGTCATGGTCGACGCTGCCTGAAAAAGGTTCTGGGAGGGCTGATTGCTCTCCCAGTTTTCCCGGCGTCAGACCAATCGATAAACATATGAGCGCCAAAGGGTCCGTTGTGGTAATTGCGCTTGCGGTGCGTGATGCATATTATTCGCCAGAGCAACGCCTCCGATGCGCTCCGCGTTCGAAGGTCGCCCTAAAGGCGAAGCAGTCGTTAAGGCATTACATTACTGCCCGAAACTCTGTTTTTATAACTCATCATTGTCCGATTTTTCTTCAATCAGTCGAGCGGCTTCAAGCAGACTTTTGCCGGTTTCCGATGCGGCATAAGCCGTCATGGTGACGGCTATGCCATCCGGCCCGTCGAGCAGGACAAGTCCTTCCTCCACGCTCGCCTTGCCTGGCAGGGATTGAATGCCGGAATCTTCTGGCGAAATCATGCTAATAGCCTTTCGATGTCCGGACGACCGGATTTACTTTCGATGTAGAGATATGCGGGATTGAACTGCCCCCTACGGGCCAGGCCCTGCACGTCGAGAATTTCCACGAGCGATGAGCGAAAAATGCACAATCGCTCCTCCCGCAACTGCCGCAGCACGCGATTAGCGTGGACACTCGTTATACCACAGACTTCCGAAATATCTGCTTGCGTTATCCCCAGGGCAAAGCGCGTGCCGTCACTCAGACCGGCTGAAACCAAGCGGGCATTGGTTTCGGACAGGAAATGCGCGACGCGCCCGACCGCATCTAGCCGCCCCAGGCGGAATAGCCATGCCCTGTGCATCGCCGCGTCGAGGAGCGTGGAAAACCACAGCTTGCGCGTGAGTTCGGGCATGGCCGCATTGATCTCGTCCAGCGCTTTGTGGGGGATAACTGCAATCGTTGCAGCGGTCAGGCTGGCAACGTCATGATCCAATATCTTGAGCGGATAGGCGTGCAAGTCCAGAAAATCTCCCGGCACTTGTACGGCGACGAGTTGCCGCATTCCTTCACGGTCGTCGAGATAGCGACACATGAAGCCTTCCAGAAGCAACATGCTTACGGACAGGGTTTCGCCAGCCTGCACGACAGTCTTGCGTGCCTCTATCGTCCGTATCTCGAAAATGGCTTTTTCCAGAACAGCCCGCTCATGAACATCCAGCTCGACGCCACGACGATCCCTGAGAAATTTGTCCGTAAACAATAGAGGCCCTTCATAGTGAAATGACTTGATTTTGAAATACAGAAACGGCCCGTGACGACGCCGTATCCGGCCGCCGGAAATAAATCGCTATGATGCACGTTAGTTTTGCGAGCGCCTCGGCAACTTGCTGAAGAGCGGTGGGTTATCTCTCCAAATGCTGCGGGTTTGCTCTGATGACCGGGGACTCGCATTTTCATTGATCATCGCTCCCTATGTGCTGGCCCTGCGTCCGGCACATCTCTCGTGCATTAGGATGCCCCATGGCCAAGTCCCCTTCGACTGTCGGTAAAGCCTCCGAGGCACCCAAAAAGTCTCCCTCACCCGCGCCTGGCGAAATTATCTCGAACAGCTTTGCCGGACCGCAGGCAGAAGGTGGCGAAACGCATCAGTTTGCTGGAGGGGACGTCGCAATCTTGACGACGGCGCATGGCATACCGGTCGCCGATGATCAGAACAGCCTGAAACTAGGGGCGCGTGGGCCCATTTTGCTTGAGGATTCCCATTTCCGCGAAAAAATGTTCCATTTCGACCATGAACGCATCCCCGAGCGCGTCGTCCACGCCCGCGGCTATGGTGCGCATGGCTATTTCGAACTGACGGAATCCCTGAGCGACGTCACCCGCACGGATGTGCTTCAGCGGGTTGGCGGGCTTGGCCTCCCCTTGCCCGATCCTGCGCAGGCCGCGCGGCCGACGATGATGGACCTGTCGCCGTCCGATGCGCTGAGCATCCTCAAGAACGGACCGGACAGCTTCAAGGGGCGCAAGCTCGGCATCCTGATGACCGACGGTGCCGATGCCGCCATCTTCAACGCGCTGGTTAAGGCGGTGGAAAAGGAAGGCGCGGTTTACGAGGTAGTCGCGCCCAAGATCGGCGGCGTGACCCTGTCGGATGGCACGGCGGTTGCGGCCAAACAGAAGATTGACGGCGGTCCCTCTGTTCTGTTCGACGCCGTTGCTGTAGTGGCGTCGGAAGAAGGCGCTGCGCTGCTGGCAATCGACGCGGCCGCCAAGGACTTCGTCACAGACGCCTTTGCGCATTGCAAATATATCGGCCTGACCGCCGAGGCGCAGGCCCTGTTTGAAAAGGCTGGAATAGCCGATGATCTGGACGAAGCCTGCCTGCCGCTGGCGACGGTCAAGGACGCCGGCGCTTTCATCGCCGCCTGCCGCGCGTTGCGCCACTGGCCACGCGAATTGGCGGTCGATCCGGACGCCCAGCCCGCCGCCTGATCGCGGGCTTTCAACGTCAACCTATGGGGATGGCCTCGCGCCATCCCAGTCACGCGCATGACAGGATCATACTCAATGCGGATCGGCATTATCGCCCATCTCAAACATCCGATTGCCGAACCCTTTGCCGGTGGGCTGGAGATGCATACGCATTTGCTGGCGCGATCGCTGCGGGATCGTGGCCATGCGGTCACTCTGTTCGCCTCGTCCCGATCGGAACCGGGGATCGGCCTGGAAGCGATCTGCACCGAAACAGCGATCCAGACGGTAGGTACGACAGAGGCGAGCGACGTGCCCTTCTTTCGTGAGCATCACGCCTATCTCAGCCTGATGACCGACCTGCGCCATCGCGATTTCGACATCATCCACAATAATTCGCTGCATTATCTGCCCGTCGCGATGGCTGACAGCCTGCCCATGCCGATGGTGACGACGCTGCACACGCCGCCCTTTTGCTGGCTGGAAAGCGGCATCCGCCTCTGTGCTGCGCGCAACCACAGTTTCGTCGCCGTGTCCCGCTCGGTTGCCGCTCTTTGGAACCATGTAACCCATAGCGATGCGGTGATATGGAACGGCATTGACCTGCAAAAATTTGCTTTCCATCCCCAAGCTGACGCCGATCCCTACCTTGTCTGGTACGGCCGCATCGTTCCTGAAAAGGGACTGCATCTGGCGATCGCGGCGGCCCGGCAGGTGGGCCTGCCGCTCAGGATTGCCGGGCCAATCCTGGACGAGGACTATTACCGGACGCAAATCGCGCCCGCGCTGGGCAAGGATGTCACCCATGTCGGGCATCTCGCGCATCAGGCACTGGCCCGGCTCGTCGGCGGCGCACGGGCCTTTCTCTGCACGCCCATGTGGGATGAACCTTATGGCTTGGTCGTGGCCGAAGCGCTCGCCTGTGGCGTGCCGGTCGCAGCTTTTGCACGCGGGGCGATCCCGGAAATATTGGATGCTGGGTGCGGCGTCCTCGCGACTCCGGACGATGTGGCGTCGCTCACCAAAGCGGCCCTGTCGGCGCTGGCGCTGGACCGCCGCGCGTGCCGGACCAGAGCGGAACAGATGTGCGATGCCGACCGCATGGTCGATAATTATGAGGCGCTCTATCTGCGCCAGATCGACAGGGCGGCGGCACCCGCCCGGAACGACCGTACAGCATCGATCCACCTGATGCCGTCGACGCTCCCGTCCCATGCGTCGCTTGACACAAGATCGGCCTCTCATGGCTGACCCCAACCCAATGACCCTGTGCGTCTGCGTCCCCGCGCGGAACGAGGCGGCGCGATTGCCGACATTGCTCGACGCGCTGGCGATGCAGCACTGGCCCGGTCCGATTCCTGTTGCGATCGCGATCAACAACAGCACGGACGACAGCCGGGCTGTGGTCGAATCGGCCCGCGTCCGCTACGCTAAACGGCTGGCCGTCCACATCAGCGAACGCACCTTCGCGCCAGGCCTCGCCCACGCCGGATCAGCCCGTCGGCTGGCGATGGATACGGGCCTTGGCCTGCTGCCCGCGCTGGACGGCGCAGCCCTTGTGAGCACGGACGCCGATAGCCGACCGCCGATGGACTGGTTGCGCAATATCGCTGCTGCCTTCGCGCGCGGGGCCGACATGGTTGGTGGCCGGATCGATATCGATGTCGACGAACCGTTGCCGCCTCGGGTGCATCGCTTGCGCACGGCATGGGACCGATATTGGGCGGAAGTCCGTGCCATTGAGGATGCGATCGATCCTCTCCCTTGGGACGCAGCGCCGCGCCATGGCGATCATACCGGCGCGTCGCTCGCCATCCGGGCAGAGCTTTATCTGGCCTGCGGTGGTGTGCCGGCCATAGCGAGCGGAGAGGATCGCGCGCTGGTTGCAGCGGCGTTGGCGCAGGGCGCGCGCCTTGTTCATCCCGCTGCGGTTTACACTCGCGTTTCGCCGCGCCTGGAGGGACGCGCGGAAGGGGGCATGGCGATCGCGATGCAGACATTGTTCGCCAGCGCCCAAGCGGACGCTGCGCCCATGGCTCCAGCCTTCACCCATTGGCGCGAGCGTGCGCACTGGCGCAAGCAATTGCGTGCGCAGTCTGATGGCGCTGCTTTGATCGCCCGGCGGGAACCGCTGTTGCCCCCGATGCCGCATGACATGATGCTGGACCTCCAGCCATGACCCGCCGCCCGATCGGCTATTATGTCCATCATCATGGCGCAGGGCATCGCGCGCGGGCGGAGGCGATTGCCGCCGCCATCGATTGGCCGATCGTCCTGCTCGGTACGGGGCTGGGTACGGCTGGGATCGACCTTGATGATGACCGGCCCATTTCCGGTCGCTTCGACGGGGTGGACGAAACGGCTTCACGCCCCGCCGCCCTGCACTATGCGCCTCTTGACCATAATGGCGTGCGGTCGCGCGTGGCCAGGATTACCCGGTGGATAGCAACCGAACGTCCTGCGCTGATGGTCGTCGATGTCTCGGTCGAAGTGGCGATGCTGTCGCGCCTCGCATCGGTGCCCACCATCTATGTGCGGCTCAACGGCGACCGCAGCGACGCGGCGCATCTCGACGCTTTCCGCGGTGCGACGGCATTGATTGCGCCCTTCCATCAAGATCTGGATATGCCATCGACTCCTGCGTGGGTCAGGGCCAAGACTTGCTATCTGCCCGGCATCACCGCCGTCCCCCATGCAAATGCCGCGCAGGAAAACCGCGTTCTTGTAGTGATCGGCCGGGGCGGCCCGCCCGGCGATGGCGCAGCGATCGCCAAGGCCGCGCGCGCCTGCCCAACTATGCAATGGCGCGTCATCGGCCCTGTAACCGCATCAGCCGATCGACCCGCCAATCTCGATCTGGCCGGATGGGTTGACGATCCGGGCCGGGAAATCGCCCGCGCCGGGCTGATTATTGGCGCGGCGGGGGATGGGCTGGTGAACGCGGTCCTCGCCGCCGACCGTCCTTTCCTCTGCATCCCGGAAGACCGCCCCTATGGCGAGCAGTCGGCGACGGCGCGCGCGCTGGACGCGCTGGGCGCTGCAATGATGCTCGAAACATGGCCGTCCCCCGACCAATGGCCATCTTTGATCCGTCAGGCAAAGGCATTGCCGCCCCACGCTCGCAACCGCCTGCACGATCCTCGTGGCGTCGACGCCGCAGCGACCTGGCTCGCGACGATGGCCGTCGCTGCGGTCGATCAACTGGAGCCTGTAGCATGACCCTGTCCCGCCATCCCCGTTCCGGCATCGACACGCCGATCACGCGCGCCGAGGCAATCACGCCCGCCCTCGTCGCGCTTGGCAGTCGCTATGATGCTGCGCCGGTCTTTCCTTTGGAGAGCATGAAAGCGCTCGTTGCCGCGGATATCCATCGCACCTTCGCCCCACCCGAAAGCGGCGGCGAGGCTTTTGACGATGCAGTCGCCCGGAACCAGTGCCTGACGACCGTCCTGCGCATCATCGGTCGCGCGGACCTCAGCGTCGGGCGACTCTATGAAGGCCATGTCAACGCACTCGCGCTGTTCGACTGGTTTGGCTCCCCCGCACAAAAGGCCGATCTGGGGCAGAAACTCGCTCAGGGCGCCTTTTACGGGGTGTGGGCCACCGAGCCACAGCCGGGCGTGCAACTCTGCCAATCGGCACTCCATGGGTGCAAATCCTTCGCGACCGGCGCTGGCGGCCTCGCCCATGCCGTCATCACCGCGCAGCCCGAACAGGGGGAGCGACGACTGGTCGTCGTTCGGGCCGATGAAACCGCCCGGACCGACCTGTCACAATGGCGGGTCAGGGGTATGCGGGCAACCGGCAGCGGCGTCTATGACCTGGAGGGTATGGCGGTCGATCCGTCCCACCTGCTCGGCCAGCCCGGCGATTATGATCGTGAACCCCGCTTTACGACGGGTGCCTGGCGCTTCACCGCCGTGCAACTGGGCGGGATCGAGGCGCTGTTGACAGAAATCCGGCTTGCCATGTCCGACGCGGCGCGCGCCGATCCGCTGCAACGCGCCAAATTCGCTGATGCGGTTGCCGCAACCCGTACCGCCTACCTATGGGTCCGCGAATGCGCGCTCAGGGCAGCACAGGACGATGGCGATGGCCCCGCATTCGCCCGCATGACGCGCGGCGTCGTGGAGCGTGCGGGTCTGGACGTCATGGAACTGGCGGCCCGGATCACCGGCACGCGCAGCGCAACGGATGGGCAACGGATCGACAAGATCATCCGCGACCTCAGCCTCTATCTGCGGCAGGGCGGCCCTGACTATGCCCGCGATCAGGCTGCGCTCGCCTGGCTAGACCATGACGCGTGGGGCGCGGAGGATGCCTTGTGGTAAGCCTCTCCTTGTCTGCTAAACCCTGGCGCAAGAGGCGCTGGTTGGTCCTTGCGCCGCATCCCGATGACGAGACGCTGGGGGCTGGCGCGCTCATCGCGCAGACGGCGAAAGCGGGGCGACTGGCGGGCCTTGTCTATCTCACCGATGGGTCTGGATCGCATGAGACAGCGAAGGGCCAGTTGGGAAAGTTGGTGAGCAGCCGCAAGCGCGAAGCCGCCGCCGCCTTGCACCGCCTGACCGGTAGCCGCCGCCAATCGCCACTACATCTTGACTGGAAGGACGCTGCTCCCGCTCAGCCGGGATGTCGGGCATTTGAACGGACCGTTCGGCGGTTGACCGCCTTTTGCCGGCGCTGGCACGTCGATGCGCTTGCCGTCACCGCTGCCCATGAACCCCATTGCGATCATGAGGCCGCAGCACAACTGGCCTATACGGTGGAGAAACGGGCCAGAGGCAGGCTGGTCGTGGCCGAATATGTCGTCTGGTCGCGAGCCCCTGATTCCCGTACCCATCGGATGCTGTGCACCGCGCCCATGCTGCGTGGGCAACGCCGTCACGCTCTGGCCGCGCACCGCAGCCAGCTTACCGCGTCCCACGGTCCCGGCTTCCGGCTGCCTGCCTACCGTCGTGCCATGCCTGCCAGCGATATCCTCTACCTGCGGAGAGCCTCATGAAGCGGCACAAGACCAGCCTGGGTCACGATTATTTCGAGACGATGTTTCGCGCGACCGACGATCCCTGGGAACTGGAAAGCAGCGCCTATGAGCAGGATAAATATGCCCATAGCATCCGCGCCCTGGCCGGACGGACCTATGGATTGGGTTTAGAGATTGGATGCGCAAAAGGCGTCCTGACGCAGTCGCTGGCGCCCCATTGCCAAGCGTTGTTGGCGATCGACGTCAGCGAAACTGCGATCGAGGCCGCCCGCGAGCGCTGTGCCATGTTCGACCATGTCTCCTTCGGCCAAATGGCTTTTCCGAGACAGGCACCTATGGACGGCGCCTTCGACCTCATCATCCTGTCCGAAGTGGCCTATTATTGGGATGATGACGACATCGGCCGCGCCGCCCGGTGGATCGCCGACCATATAGCGCCCGGTGGGGACATATTGCTCGTCCACTGGACAGGCGACACCGACTATCCCCAGAGCGGGGATGATGCGGTGCGCAAATTGCAGGCCGCACTCGGCCCTGCCGTAACCGTCATCACGGCCCAGCGGATGCCCCGCTACCGCCTGGACGTGTGGCGCGCGCACGCATGACCCTGAGCGTCCTCACCATCGTCAAGGACCGGTCGGCCCATCTAGCGCAACTGATCGAAGGTCTGCGCCGCAGCACGCATTGCCCCGACGAGCTCATTATCGTCGACATGGCCAGCAGTCCGCCGATCAGTGCCGAACAAGCGCGCTTCCCGATTCAGATCCTGCGTCTCGATGGCCCCGGACTACCACTCGCAGCAGCCCGGAACGCCGCCGCAAGGGCGGCCAGCGGGCAAAAGCTGTTGTTCCTGGACGTCGACTGCATCCCGATGCGCGCACTGACCGGGGCCATCGCGCAATGCCTCACCGACCATGATGCGCTGATTTGCGCCGACATACGCTATCTTGGCCCCAGCGATGCCCGTGGTGAATGGGAGGAGGCCAATCTCCTGTCGCGCGCGCAAGGGCATCCGGTTCGACAATTTCCTACAAACGGCGTGCGGCAAGAGGATAATGCCGGACTGTTCTGGTCTCTGGCGTTCGGCATCCACCGCCAGCGATTTCTGGATATGGGTGGGTTTGACGAAGCCTTTACCGGCTATGGCGGCGAAGATACCGACTTCGGGTTCCGCGCGCACGAAGCAGGCTTGCCGCTGTTATTCATGAGCGGCGCTGGTGCCTTTCATCAATATCACGATGTTTTCGACCCGCCGCTCCAACATTTGAGCGACATTGTTCGCAACGCCAACCTCTTTCGGGCGCGTTGGAAGATATGGCCGATGGAAGGGTGGCTTAGCGCATTCGAGAAAGCCGGATTGATTGTACGGCGCAGGAACAAGATCTATGTGCTTCGCGAACCAAGCGATCTCGAAATCAAGCATGCGCGAATGTCGCCGCCCGTTTATCCCTGACAGAAGGTGGCGGCGTTGCTTCCGCTGGCCCGGTTCAACCTTCTATCGAATGTCGAATGTCACCTATTCCAAGCAGATTGCGTAGCCGTGGTTTGCAGGGACGTTTCTCGCAGGACGGTCGCTTGGGGTGAGGTAGTGTTTCAATAAGAGCGTTTTGCGGGGCAGGTTCACGGTCTGGGGTTGGAGTTTCCTACAATGAATGGAATCACGGCCCCGAGCAGCCCGCCGCGCCAGTGTATACAGCACGACAGATAATAAGGAGACTCGGATCTGCGCGCGTCAATATCCGCTCCCCTCGATTCATGATTCCGAAGCTAACGGTCAAAAATGTTGTCTAATTGATTTTCGCATCACCATTCTTTTTCCCTGAGCCCGATTGCCAATGGTTGTCTTCGGGGTCATCGGACAGCTGGGAGAGCCTTTTGTCCGTGCCTCATGATCGCGGCCG
>JAVBXL010000072.1 GCA_030824575.1 bacterium
GACCGATCGGCTGAGCGACGCAGGCTATTTCGCCTCCCCCCAGGCGGCCGCCGTCGCCGATCCGGTCGCCACCGCGCAGGCATCGACGGAGGACAAGGCATCGCTGACCCAGGCACAACTCATTGCCCAGGCCGCCTACGCCATCGTTGCCCGCGCGGGTGCCGACGATCGCATGTCTTTGATTCAGGACGGCTAATTCAGCCAGCGGCTGACGGTCGGCGACAGACGGATCAGCCGGTCTATCGCGAACGGGATCAGCAGCGCTGCCAGCAACAGCGATAGCTTGCCCATATAGGGGGCGAGATAGTGGATGACGGCGACATGGCAGTACATAATGACCAGCGACGCCCGCCCAACCGCCGCGACTGGTCCGGCAAAGGGCACGACCAGGGCCGAGAGACGGAACAGCAGCAGCGCGGTGGCGATGGCCGAGGCGATTGAAAGCAGCGGCCAGCCATAGTCGGCGACCTTCATGTTAAGCGTCGGCGCCACGCCCGCCAGCCCGACCAAGGCCAATGCCCCCAGCGGCGCGACCATCCAGCCCCGCCACCGCACCCGCAGCCAGACCGCCCCCACCCACAGCAGGACGAACGCCATCGGCACGCTCAGAAGCCCCAGCGGCGACGCCTGCGTCCACCAGCCCAGCGCGTAGGCCAGAACCAGAACGGGAGGCAGGAGAAAGGCCCAGCGCCGGTCCAGCACATCGGGCCAGCGGTGGAGCGCGACATTGAACAGGATGCGCGCCATCATCAGGCAGGGCACGAACCAGAAGATGGTATAAGGCCCGCGCAACCAGAAGCCGCCCAGCAGGATCGGCGCAAGATCCTGCGGCCATTGGTGAAAAATGGGCCGACCGCCCTTGAGCGGTTCGATGATCTGGTCGACCAGGATCAGCAGCGCCAGAAAGAGGACATAGGGCCGCATTTGGCCGACCAGTTGCCGCCGCGTGAACGCGCCGACATCATGGGGCCGCGAGAGCGTTCCCGACAGCAGGAAGAAGAGCGGCATATGGAAACTATATAGGGCGTCGCGGAGCGGCCCGCGGGTCCAGACATGGCCGACCACCACCGCCATGATGCCCAATCCGCGTGCGACATCGACCCAGTCCAGCCGAAATTGCGCCTGACGCCGATCATGCCCCCTGTATTCCATCGCCTCCACCGCCTATAGGAAGCCGCGCGCGCGTCAATTCCCCTACCCTTCCTGTCCCGATCGGATTCTCTTCCTTGGCCCTGCTTACCGACCATGTGCTGTTCATCGATGGCGAAGCCCTCATCCTCGACAAGCCTGCGGGCCTGCCGGTCGATGCGCCGCGTGACGGCTCCATGGCGCTCGAAAATCACCTTGCTTCACTGACGTTCGGTTTTCAGCGCTGGCCGCTGCCGGTTCATCGGCTGGACCGCGACACCAGCGGCTGCCTGCTGCTGGCCCGTAATCCCAAAGCGCACAAGCGCTTCGCCGCCGCATTTGAGGCGGGGACGGTGGTCAAACGCTATGTCGCGGTGATCGAAGGCGTGCCGTCGGAGGATGAAGGCACGATCGAACTGGCGCTTTCGAAGGTCAGCACCGCTGAAGAGGGCTGGCGCATGATCCCGGCCAAGGCAGGGAAGAACGCCATCACCCACTGGCGCAAGGTGGCGGAAAAGGATGGCCGATCGCTGATCGCCTTCTCTCCGCAGACCGGGCGCACCCACCAGATTCGCGTCCATGCGCTCCATGGCCTGGGCTTCGGCATTGTCGGCGATCCGGTCTATGGCGACGGACAAGGCGCCATGCTGTTGCACAGCCGTTTCCTGAGCGTGCCGCGAGGGGACAAGCCTGCGGCGGAAGCGACGGCCGCCCTGCCCGCAACCTTCGCCGCGGCCGGCTTCGGCCAGGATTTGCTGGACGATGCCGGACTTTGAGATTCCTGGTGACGCGCTGGAGGAGCGCTTCATCACCGGCGGCGGGCCGGGCGGGCAGAATGTCAACAAGGTGGCGACGACCGTCCAATTGCGCGTGGACCTGTTCAAGCTGGCCCTGCCACCCTACGCCTATCGCAAGCTGAAGGAACTGGCCGGATCACGCCTGACATCCGGTAACGAGATCGTCATCCAAGCGTCCCGCTTTCGCACGCAGGAGGCGAACCGGCAAGACGCGCGCGATCGGCTGAACGAAATGATCGCCAAGGCCCATGTTCGCGACGCCCGCCGCATCGCCACCAAGCCGGGCAAGGCCGCCAAGGCGCGGCGCACCGACGCCAAGAAAGCGCGCGGAACCATCAAGCAGGGCCGCGGGAAGGTTCAGTTGGACTGATAGGCCCGTCACAGCCTGCCAGACGAATTCCTTGAGACTATCGAAGCGCGCATCGTCAAGCCTTTACCAATTAACCATATTTTTCCCTTATCACTCGCATTGCCGTCAAAGGCCCGATTTAGAGGATGACATGCCCACGCATTCGCCAGCTTCATCCCTTCGCAGACCGCTGAATTGGGCGTTATGGCTCAGCGCCATCCTTCTGGGCGTGGTGATCATCGGGTCCGACATCCTGCAACTGGACGGGATCAGGCTAACGGAATCGCGGCTCGTCGTTGGGCGGGATTTCCTCAACGTCTGGAGCGGCGGCCGACTGGCCCTGACGGGCCAGCTGGACCGTCTCTACGACTATGCCGCCTATATGTCCTGGCAGACGGCGATATTCGGTCCGCTCGATTCCTATAATTACTCCTATCCGCCGCAAAGCCTGTTCCTTGCCATCCCGTTCGGCGCGTTGCCCTATCTCCCGGCATTGATCCTATGGACCTTGGCGGGCGCTGGCTTTTTCCTCTGGGCCGCGCGCAGCTACATGCCTGCGCAGCTTCCCCTGGCGGCCGCCATTGCTACACCCGCAGCCATCATCAACCTATGGTGGGGACATTATGGCTTCATCATCGGCGGCCTGTGGCTGATCTTCTTCCGGCATATCGATCTCGCGCCGCGCAAGGCGGGGATCATCGCCGGCCTGCTCACGGTCAAACCACATCTTGGCCTGTTTATCGCGTTGACCCTACTCCACCGGCGAACGCTCTCAGCCATTCTGATCGCGCTTGCTGTCGCCGGTGCGCTGGCCGTGCTGAGCGGGCTTGCCTTCGGATTCGACCTGTGGCGTCAATGGCTGGTCGAAACATCCGCCCTGCAAGCGCGCATCATGAATGCTAGTGGCGAAAAATTCTATTTCTTCATGATGCCATCAGCTTATGTCGCCCTGCGCGGGTTCCCGATCATGCTGGCGGCTGGTGTGCAATGCGCCTTTGCGGCTGCCGCCATGGGGCTGGCGTGGCAGGCGCGAAACGCCCATCCCAAACAACTGGCCTTCATCAGCGCATCGGCGACCGCCATCATGATGCCTTATATTTTCAACTATGATCTAACGGTCGCCAGCCTGGGCTTTGCGATATTGTTATACGGCCGTTGGGCGGAATTAGCGCGATGGGAGCGGATCGCGACATGGTTCGCTTTTGCTTCGCCCCTGCTGGTCATGGCCTATAATCCGATCGCGCCGATATCGCTGCTCGCCGGCTTGATCGTGCAGGTGCGCCATGCCCATGGCCGCGCGGACCCGCAGCTGTGCAAACCCTTTTTGTCCAGCGCCATCGGAGCGGCCTGATCCAGACTGGTCGCGACCGAACGGCACGCCTATATCGGCACCATGTATGATTTTTCCGCCAGCGCCGCCGACAAGCCCACCCTCTATGCCGACCTGCTGTCCGCCGCCGATGCGCTGACCGCATCGGAGCCGGACCCGGTCGCCAACATGGCGAACCTGTCCGCCCTGCTCTGGCAATTCCTGCCTGATCTCAACTGGGCGGGCTTCTACCGCATAGTGGAGGATGAACTGGTCCTTGGCCCCTTTCAGGGCAAGCCCGCCTGTATCCGCATCCCGGTCGGCCGCGGCGTATGCGGGGCGGCGGCGGCGACCCGCGAAACCCAGTTGGTGGAGGATGTCCACGCCTTTCCCGGCCATATCGCCTGCGATGCGGCCAGTGCGTCCGAAATCGTGGTCCCGGTCCTGCATGATGGGCGGCTGATCGGCGTGATCGATCTCGACAGCCCCCTGCCCGCACGGTTCGACTCGGATGATGCAAAGGGGCTGGAAGCGCTGGCGGCGCGGATCGCGGCGCGCATTTCCTGATCGGTTAACCCTGTTTCTTTACGGCACCAGCCAGCAGCGCCCCTTTCCGCCCCGTTTCGGGACAGGATTTGACGGCCTAGATCATGGATAGCGGCGGATCACCATGCTAAACTAAGCGTTAGTATTTTAGGCTGCGCATCCGGTTGGCGCGCCGTGCCAAACAGGGAGTGTTAACCATGCGGACTCCAACCTTACTTCTTCTCGGGGCGAGCATTGCGCTGGCCGGTGTCGCTACACCGGCGATCGCGGGCGGCGCGAACGGACCACGCCCCGGCGGGTCGATGCCGCACAACGGCCCCCGTCCCGGCATGCACATGCCGCGTCCCGGCGGCGGCTGGAACGGAAACTGGAATAAGGGCGGGCATCGCTGGGGACAGCGCCAGAATGGCCGCTGGTCTGCCGGTTGGCGCGCGCCGGGCGGCTGGGGCGGCTATCAGCGCCCCGCCTATGGCTATGTCCTGCCGCGTTATTGGGTCAGCCCCAATTATTATATCGGCAATTATGGCGCCTATGGCCTGCCTGCGCCGGCCTATGGCTATGGCTGGTCGCGCTATTATGACGATGCGGTGATGACCGACCGCTATGGCCGAGTTTACGACCATCGCAGCGGCGTCGACTGGGGTCGCTACGAAGGCGGCTATGGTCCCGATGATGACGGCTATTATGACGAACCGCGCCGCGACAATGGCGTGGGCGGCGCTGCGATCGGCGCGGTCGTGGGCGGCGTAGCGGGTAACCGCATTGCGGGACGCGGCAACCGCACCGCAGGCACGCTGATCGGTGCCGGCGTCGGCGCCGTAGCGGGCATGGCGATCGACAAGGCGGAAGACGGGCCGCGCCGCAACGCGCCGCCCCCGCCGCGTCGTCCGGGCGTGGGCTATGATGATGGCTATGGCTATGCCGACGACAGCGTCACCACCCAAAATGACTATGGTCAGAACGACTATGAAGGCCGCTGGACCGGCACCTGGACCACCGATGACGGGCGGCAGGTGAGCGGCACCTATGATGGCCGATTCGAAGGCGAAGTGCGCGGCGCTGGCGTCGATTATGATGCGCCGACCTATGCTGGCGCGCCGCACTGGTCGATGGGGCCGGCACCGATAGTGCAACAGGGCGGCGGCTATATCGCCGGCGGATATTATTATCCCGCGCCGGTAGTGACTACCGTGACGATCAACCCTGCCGTCACGACGACGACCACGACGACCAGCTATGTCACCGAAAGGGTGCGCCAGCCGGTGCGCCGCAGGGCGGTGCGCAGCTGCCGCTGCAAATAAGCGTTCGTCCGGCGAGTCACGACGCCGGACAGGGGCCGGGCCGCACAGGCCCGGCCCCTATTGATGTCCGCCGAACCGCAGGGGGCTGAATTTATCGACCGGCTGCGGCCGGCCAAGGTGAAAGCCCTGCCCCACGACGCAGCCTTGGTTGAGCAGGAAGTCCACCTGAGACGCTGTTTCGACCCCTTCGGCGACCACTTCCATACCAAAACTCCCGCCCAGCTTCACGATCGCATCGACGATCGCAGCGTCGCCCGCATCCTGCTCGATATTGCTGACGAAGCTACGATCGATCTTCAGCACATCGACCGGATATTGCTTCAAATGGGTGAGCGAGGCGAAGCCGGTGCCGAAATCATCGAGCGCCACCCTGACGCCCGCGTCCGCGAATTGCCGCAAAGCATAGGCGACCTGTTCTGCGCCACGGCCCATAAATACGCTTTCGGTCACTTCGATCTCGAAATGGGCGGTAGGGATGGCGGACTGGTCCAACAGACCCAGCACCCGATCGGCGAAATCGCCGCTGGCGAAATCGGCCGCCGATGCGTTGATCGCGACCCGCCCCGGATCGAACCCGGCCTGTAGCCAGCGCTGGACGTCGCCCAGCACGGCGTCGAGCATCTGCCCGGTCAGGGCCACCGCAATCTCGGCATGGTCGAAGGCCGCGGCGATGCTGCCAGGCAGTTGCACGCCCATGCGCGGATGATGCCAGCGCAGCAACGCCTCATAGCCGAGCACATGCCCGCTGCGCATATCGATACGCGGCTGATAATAGGGCGTAGCGAGACGATCGGTGACCACCTGTCGCGCCATGCGGATCATCGAACTGCGCTGCTGCGCCTCCGATCGCAGGCTCGATTGAAAGAGCGTCAGCCGCCCGCGCCCTGCTCCCTTCGACGCATAAAGCGCCAGGTCGGCCGCCTTGAGCAGATCATCCGCCCGCTCGGCATGTTCGCCGAGCACCGCCCCGCCAATGCTGACGCCGCAATCGAGCGAACGCCCCTGGTGGACATGGGGCATGCGCATATTATCGATCAAGGCAGCGCTGAACCGCTCCAACGCCGCGCTATCGCTCAGTGACGTAGCAGCGAGGCCAAATTCATCGCCGCCCAACCGGCCCAGCACGGCATCGGGCGGCGCAACCGACGCCAATCGCTCGGCAAAGGCACACAATAATGCGTCGCCAGCATCGTGCCCCATCGAATCGTTGGTGCGCTTGAGGTCGTCGATATCGAGCAGCAGCAGACCAAAATTCTTGCCATCAACCTGCGCTCGCGCCGCCATTTCCTCCAGCGTCGCCTGCCACAGCGCCCGGTTGGGCAGACGGGTCATCGGATCATGAGTGGCGGCCCAGCGGATACGCTCTTCGGCGTCATGCTCTTCGGTTATATCCCGAAAGGTGACGACGATGCGCAACGCCCGCCCGGCGTCCGATCGCGTTGTCCAGCCCGTGCTGCGAAACCAGCGGAGCGCGCCATTATCGGCGCGGTGGACCCGCAACGTCGCTTCGAAATGCGGCGGAACCGCGCCGGCCGCGACAGCGTCCAGCATCACCCGC
Source organism: bacterium (assembly GCA_030824575.1). Taxonomy (GTDB): domain Bacteria; phylum Pseudomonadota; class Alphaproteobacteria; order Sphingomonadales; family Sphingomonadaceae; genus Sphingobium. The sequence goes on from JAVBXL010000072.1 coordinate 6,989, forward strand.
AGCCGTTCGCGATCGTCCGGGTGAACCAGTGTCAGCGCGATGTCGGTGGTTGCGGGCTGACCTTCGTCCAGCCCCAGCATCCTGCGGAACTCGTCCGACCAAGTGCGAACGCCGGTGACGCAATCAAAATCCCATATGCCAAGGCGCGCCGATTGTACCGCCAGGCGGAATCGTTCCTCGCTGTCGCTCAACGCATTTTGCGCCAGGCGTTCGGCATGGACGTCTTCCAACGTCCCGTACCAGCGTATCACCGATCCTCTGGCATCGCGACGCGCCGAGGCGCGCGCCCGCATCCAGCGATAATCCCCACCGCGCAGGCGGATGCGATAATCGACATCGACCGGCGCACCGCTGGCCAGATGACCACGCCAGATCGCCACCACCCGTTGCGTGTCGTCAGGGTGCAATGCGCCCAGCCAGCCGGTGCCGAGCGCGCGATGCGGCGCCATCCCCGTCAGATCGAGCCAGCGCGGCCCCACTTCCTGAATGTCGCCATCCGGCCCGGCCGTCCACGGCACCTGCGGGCTGAGTTCGACGGAGGAGCGATAATGTTCGCGACTTTCGGCCAGCGCTGCTGCCAGTGCGCGGGAATCGCGATCATGCCGTTCATGCACATCCTCGACCGTGCCATACCATTGCGCCTGCTGTCCGGGCAGCGGCACCCGCATCATGCGGATCATGCACCAGCGATCCTGCCCATCCGTACAGCGTAATGGCAGGGTCAGTGGCTGGGGCCGTTCGCTGGCGCGGGCCGCGTCCAGCAGGGTACGCCGGTCTTTTGCCGCCAGCAACGCGCGCCAGCCAAGGCCGATCGGGTCCGCCGCGAATCGGGGCAGAAAGCGGCTGCTCTCCCGCTCGACCGCCATCAACCGCCCGCGATGATCGGCCACCCAGCGCAGCAGCGGCGGTGAAACCCGATCGAAAACCGGCGAAAACAAGAGGTCATTGCGCTCCAGGAATGACCCGTTCGCAAGCCTGTCGTCGCCCGGCGTCAACCAGGCGTCATGAAACCGGCGATCAGCGAAACGGTCCACAAGCCGACCCCGATGCGATGATCCTCTTCACGCGCATCAGAAGAATTTAGCGTAGAAGATTAAACAAATTCACTAAAGCCGGGCAATATCCCAACCATTATCGACTTTATCGAATTTTAGCCGATCTTGCCGCTTATTTGCGGAACATGCCCACCAGTTCGACGGGCAGCGGCGGCTCGTCCCGCTGCTGCGCGCCGCGAATGGCCTGTGCTTGCTCATGCGGATCGAAGCGGACCCAGCCGCTGCGGCTGAGCTTTTCCAGCGGGCGATAGCGGATTTTATATTGCATCCGCTGCGATCCATCGACCCAATAGCCCAGATAAACATAGGGCAGCCCGGCGCCCGCCGCGCGGGTGATATGATCCAGAATGATATAATTGCCCAAGCCCGGCCGATGCTCCAGCTGCGTGTCGAAGAAGCTGTAGATCATCGACAGGCCGTCGCCCTGCCGATCGGTCAGGCAGGCGCCGATCAGCTTGCCGGGGCGGCCATCTACGCCAGGTTCGCGATATTCGATGATATAGCTGTCGACCGGCGTCTGCTCAACCATGTCGGAGAAGTCCATCTCGTCCATCTCGGTCATGCCGCCACCGGGATGACGATCGACCAGATAGCGCTGGAGCAGCGCGAACTGCTCTTCGGTGGACCAAGGCTTGCAGGCCGTGACGACCAGGTCGCTGTTGCGACGGATCAGCTTGCGCTGAGTCGCATTGGGCTGAAATTCATGAGCGCAAACGCGCACCGACACGCAAGCGGAGCAATCCGCGCAGCTTGGCCGGTAGGCGACATTCTGACTGCGGCGAAAGCCGATTCGGCCCAGCGCATCGTTCAGCTCCGTCGCATTGTCCCCGTTCAACTCGGTGAACACCTTCCGCTCGCTCTTGCCCGGCAGATAGGGGCAAGGGCTGGGATTGGTGACGAAGAAACGGGGGAAACGGAAGGCGGCAGTCACGCTCCAGGCTTCCTTTCATGGCGGTGGCGGACGTCAGTCATGTTTTTGACTATGCCGCCACCTTGCCCCTCTGAAAAGGGCGTTTACCACGAAAAATTGCGGCCCCTTCCCGCCGTCACGCCACCTCGATCGGCGCGACCTCATAACCGGCCTCGCCCAGCGCCGCGATCAGGCGTTGCAGGTGCGCGCGATCGCGCGTTTCGCACTCAACGTCCAGGCTCAGCCCCTTGGCCGGCAGGTTGGTGAAGATGCGCTGATGCGCCAGTTCGAGGATGTTGACCGCTTCCTGATCGAAGATGCGGGCGACATGGAACAGCGCGCCGGGACGGTCTTGAAGGATGATCCGCAGACGCGCCAGACGCCCCGACCGGGCCAGGTCGCGCAGCAGCACATTGGCGAGCAAACGGGTGTCGATATTGCCGCCGGTCAGCACCAGCCCGACATTGCGCCCCGCGAATTTCTCGCGATAGGTCAGCAGCGCAGCGAGGCCGGCGGCGCCCGCGCCCTCCACCACGGTCTTTTCGATCTGCAATAACAGGCTGAGCGCCTCTTCGAGCCGCCGCTCGGTCACCAGCAGCACGTCGTCGGCCAGCCGCTCCACGAAGCGGCGCGTCAGTTCGCCGGGCTGCTTGACGGCGATACCCTCGGCCAGCGTATCGCCGTCGCAGGCCAAGTCCGCGCCCTTGATGAAGTCGTACATCGAGGGATACAGCTCTGCCTGCACACCATAAAGCTGGATATCCGGCTTCATTGCCCGCGCCGCAGTCGCCATGCCGGAAAACAGGCCGCCGCCACCGATCGGGATGATAAGTGTGTCGATCTGTGGCGCATCCTCCAGCATTTCCAGCGCTACCGTGCCTTGCCCGGCCATGATGTCGGGCTCGTCAAAGGGATGGACGAAGGTCAGGCCTTGCTCCACCTCCAGCAGGCGCGCATGGGCATAGGCGTCGTCGAATTTCTCGCCATATTGCACCACGGTTGCGCCATGGCCCTTGGTCTGGGTTACCTTCACCGTGGGGGTGGTGGTGGGCATGACGATGGTGACGGGCACGCCCAGCCGCTTGCCATGATAGGCCAGCCCCTGCGCATGATTACCCGCGGATGCCGCGATCACGCCCTTGGCCTTTGCCGCATCGTCCAGCTGGATCAGGCGATTGAGTGCGCCGCGCTCCTTATAGGCTGCGGTGAACTGGAGATTTTCAAATTTCAGATAGACGTTGCAGCCCAGCATGTTCGACAGCGTCTGGCTGATCAGCGTCGGCGTCTTGACGATCGAACCGGCAATCCGGGTGCGAGCGGCAAGTATGTCATCGACGGTGACGGGCAGCGGCAAGGCGCTTTCGATCTTGGCGAGCGTGTTCATGGGCTGGCCCCTAAACGAAAATTGCGGGTTAAGAAACTGGCACTGTCGCAAAACTGGCCCTATGGCAGGGCGCACGCATAAATTGTACGAGGCATATGGCTAATATCGCGTTTATCGGCCTGGGCGTCATGGGCGGCCCTGTTGCAGGGCACCTGGCCAAGGCGGGGCACAGCCTCACCGTTTACAATCGCTCCATCGGCAAGGCGAAGAGCTGGGCGGAAGCTTATGGCGGCGCTGTCGCCATCAGCCCGGCCAAGGCCGCGGAGGATGCGGACATCGTCATCAGTTGCGTCGGCAATGACGACGATCTGTCGCAGATCACGCTGGGGCGCGAAGGCGCCTTCCGATCGATGAAGCGAGGCAGCCTGTTCATCGACCATACCACCGTGTCGGCACGGATCGCGCGGCAGTTGTTCGTTGAGGGCGAAAGTCGCGGCATCCACAGTGTCGATGCGCCAGTGTCGGGCGGTCAGGCAGGGGCCGAAAACGGCAAGCTGTCGATCATGTGCGGCGGCAGCGAGCCGGCGGTGGCGGCGGCCAAGCTGGTGATGCAGGCCTATGCTGCGCGCATCGCGCATGTCGGCGGCGCAGGCGCGGGCCAGACCACTAAGATGGTGAACCAAATCTGCATCGGCGGCGTGTTGCAGGGCCTGTCGGAAGCGCTGCGCTTCGCCCAGGCGGCCGAATTAGACCTGGACATGGTGTTCGAGGCGATTTCGGGCGGCGCGGCGCAAAGCTGGCAGATGGACAATCGGTGGAAGACGATGGCGCAGGACAGTTTCGACTTCGGCTTTGCGGTCGATTGGATGCGCAAGGATCTGGGCCTGGCGCTGGAGGAGGCGCGCGCGAATGGCGCAACGCTGCCGGTGACGGCGATGGTCGATCAATTCTACGCCGATGTGCAGGCGCTGGGCGGCAACCGGCAGGACACCAGTGCGCTGGTGCGCCGGGTGACGCGCGCATGAAGGCGATATACCTTGCGGCTATCGCCGCGCTCGCTCTTCCCCTCCCCGCTTATGCCAGCGGCGTGGTCGACAATGTCAACGGCATCGCGCTCGACCCCAGCGGAAAGGTGGTGCGCTTTGGCGCGCTGCTGATCGACGATGACGGCAAGGTCGAAAAGCTGCTGCCCGGCCGCTATCAGGAGCCGGAATATAAGCCCAAGAAGCCGAAAAAGGGCCAACCCTGGCCCGAACGCCCCAAAGCGCCCAGTTTCAAGCTGGATGGCGGCGGCAAGACGCTGATCCCCGGCCTGATCGATGCGCATGGGCATGTGATGGGCTATGGCCTGTCGCTCATCACCCTCGACCTGTCGGACACGCGGTCGCTGGCCGAAGCGCAGGCGAAAATTCGCGCCTATGCGCAGGCCAATGTGGGCCGCAAATGGATCATCGGCACTGGCTGGAACCAGGAACAATGGGGCCTGGGCCGTTTCCCCACCGCTGCCGAACTGGACGCCGCAGTTGGCGACATTCCGGTCTGGCTGGAGCGGATCGACGGCCATGCCGGCTGGGCCAACAGCGCGGCGATCCGCGCGGCGGGCATCACGCCTGCGACCAAGGCTCCGATGGGCGGCCGGATCGAGATGGCGGGCGGCAAGCCGGCCGGCGTCTTCGTCGACAAGGCGATGGACCTGATCCAGAAGGTCACGCCCCCGCCCGCGCCCAAGGACCGCGACATCGCGCTGGAAAAGGCGCAGCGCGCGCTGCTGGCCGTGGGCATCACCGGCATTGCCGACATGGGCACCAGTATCGACGACTGGCAGGCGTTTCGCCGTTCCGCCGATCGCGGCGCGCTGCGCGTGCGGATCATGTCCTACGCCTATTGCATCGACAATATGGTGCTGATCGCCGGGCCTGAACCGACGCCCTGGCTCTATGACGATCATCTGCGCATGGGCGGCGTGAAACTGTTGCTCGACGGCGCGCTGGGATCACGCGGGGCGTGGCTGCGCGCGGATTATGCCGATGCGCCGGGCCAGCGTGGCTTGCCGATGATCCCCGACACGCAATTGCGCAATTTGATGAGTCGCGCGGCGATGGATAATTTCCAGGTCGCGGTCCATGCCATCGGCGACGCGGCCAATCATGAATTGCTGAACGCGATCGAGGAACTGAACGACACCTATAAGGGCGACCGGCGCTGGCGCGTCGAACATGCGCAGATCGTGACGCCCAGCGACCTGCCGCGCTTCGGGCAGCTAGGCGCGATCGCATCGATGCAGCCGGTCCATGAAGCGTCGGACTGGCGCATGGCGACGGCGCGGCTGGGCGAAGCCCGGCTGAACGGTGCCTATGCGTGGAAGGCGATGCTGGACAATAAAGTGCCGCTCGCCCTCGGCTCCGACGTGCCGGTGGAAAGCCCCAACCCTTTTGCCGGCATCGCCGTGGCCATGAGCCGCGAGGATGCCCAAGGCGAACCGGCCGGCGGCTGGATGCCCGATCAGCGCGTTAACTTTGAAGCCGCGCTGGACGGTTTCACGCGCCAGGCCGCCTATGCCGGTTTCGCCGACAAGAAATTCGGCAGCCTGGTTCCGGGCCAGCGTGCCGACTTCCTGCTGATCGACCGCGACATTTCGGCGGCGCGCCCCGCAGACATCCGCCAGACCCAGGTGCTGGAAACCTGGATCGGCGGCAAGCGGGTCTATGTGAAGGGGCAATAGCGCGGCGCGACTGGTTTAACGAGACTGGGCGGGGTTCCAGACGGTGACGGTGCGCCCCGTCATCGCCTTGGCCACGCCTTGCAAGGTCGCGGCATAGGCGATCAGCACATCGACCAGCGCGGCGAAGGGACCGCTCTTCGCCCGCACGCCGATCCACAGCAACAGCGCGACGCCCGGCGCCCCTGCCAGATACAGCGACGGCGACACCCGCATCGCCAGTGCGCCGGCCGCAACCGCGCCGACCAGGATGAACAGCCCGCCAAACCAGCGCACGATCTTGCGCGACGCATATTTGAAGCGGTCGATCGCCGCCATCCGCTGCAACTGCGGGCGCAGATGGGCGTGGGTATGCCAGGCGCGCGCGGCGATCCGCACCTTGCGCCGATATTCGTCTTTGCGGGCGGTCACCAGGCGTTCGCGCGCGATTACGTCCTTCGCCTTGACCAGGCGCTTGCCTGCAAACACCACCGCCATCGACACAGTCAGGTCATCCAGCACGCTGTCGGGAAAATCGGGATAGAGGCTGCGCCGGATCGAGAAGATGGAGCCATCCGCGCCCAGCACATTGCCGGTGCGGGATTCCTCGTCCTTCAACCGCTCCTCGATCCGCCAGTAGAGCGAGCCTACAGAGGCTGTCGCGCTATCTTCCGCGCCAATATAATATAGCGACCCCAGCACGCCGCCGACTTCGCTGTCGGCATAGCGGGCGAGCAGGCGCTCCACCGCTTCCCCGTCCAGCAGCACATTGGCGTCGGTGAAGATCAGTACCTCGCCCCGCGCGCGGCCGGCCAGTTGCTTCATGCCATGCGCCTTGCCGCTGCGCCCTGGCCCGCGCAGCAACGTCACAAGATCGCCTTGCGCGGCGATCAGGTCGCCGGTGCCATCGGACGAGCCATCGTCGAAGGCGAGGATTTCAAGCGCCGGATAGCGCCCCTTGAGCATTGCCAGGTTGGAGAGTTTCTCCGGCATCGCCCCCGCCTCATTATAGGCGCAAAACAGCAAAGATGCGCTGGGCGGCGGGCTATCGACCGGCGCTTCCGGCACGGTCGGCAGCGCGCGCAGGATCAACGGGTAGAACAGGAACGGCCACGCCACCGCGATCAGGCAGAGCAGCAGGACAGCGCACAGGATCAGGTTCGTCGCCACCGCTCAATAGGCCTTGTGGTGGACCAGCACGCCCAGCGTCGCGACAATGATCCGCAGGTCGCGCCAGACCGACCAGTCGCTGACATATTCCAGGTCCGATTGCAGCCGGTCGATCAGATCCTGATGATGATCGGTAGAGCCGCGATGGCCGCGTACCTGGGCCAGGCCAGTCATGCCCGGCTTGATGCAATGTCGTTCCCAATAACGGGCATCTACCTCCCAATAGAGGCTGTCGCCCGCCTTGGCGGCGGCGGCGTGGGGGCGCGGGCCGACGATGCTCATGTCGCCCTTCAACACGTTGAACAATTGCGGGAGTTCATCAATGCTGGTCTTGCGCAGGAAAGCGCCGACCTTCGTCACCCGGTCGTCGTCGCGCCGGGTCAGGGTGGCGGCCTTGTGGTCGCTCGCCTCGGTCCGCATCGACCGGAATTTATAGATGGCGAAAGGCCGGGCGTCCTTGCCGATCCGCGGCTGACGGAACAGCGACGGGCCGGGACTGGTCAGCCGCACCGCCAGCGCCGCGCCGATCAGGATCGGCGACAGCAGGATGGTCGCGACCGTAGCGACGATCAGGTCGAACAGACGCTTGATGAGGCGATCGCGGAAATGCAGCGGACCGCCCGCCACGATGATCGTCGGCTGGCCGTCCAGTTCATCGATCCGTGCCGGCGCGAACCGCAGCAATTCGGGCACTACGATCTCGCCGCGCGCCGACAGCGACTTGAGCGCGGCGGACCAGTCCGCCATGCGATCGAGTGGACAGGCCACGATCACCCGCTCCGCCATGCCGACCGCCGCCGCCAGCCGCGCCGCCATGTCGGCGTCATGCCGTTCGGGGTGGAGATTGGCGGCATCGGCGTCGATCACGTCCATATGCGGTCCCGTTTCGATCGCAACGCCATCCAGGATGACTGCGGTCAGATGCGGCACGTCGCCCAGCACCCGCACCGCCAGTCGCACGAGCGCGAGCCGGACCAAAGTCACCGCAACGGCGCTCAGCCCTAATCCGGTGATGAAGGTCAGGCGCGACAGTTGCTCGGCGATCTTACCCAGATAGACGATCAGCAGCATCAGCAGCGCCGCCTGCGCCAGCGCCCAGAGCGCGCGTACGATCCCCCGCCGCACCCGGTCCAGCGTATTGATGCCATAAGCGCCGCCCTGCACCGCCAGCAGCGCGTAGAGCGGCGCGACCATGGCGAACATGATGAGGCCATGGGGCTTGCCAGGCTCGCCCCAAAGTGCGCCCAGCACGAACCAGTTGGCGGCCAGGAAGGCGCAGAACAGCCCCGCCATGTCGCCCGCCAGGCAAAGCGCATAGAGCCGCAGCCGCACGATTTCCTTGGAGACTGTCACCGATGCGCCCTGATTATCGCCATGCGTTCCGTTGGCACCGGCGGGCGCGGGTTGCAAGGGCTTCGCGTCCCCACATCCGTTCGCTTCGAGCGCAGTCGAGAAGCGGTTAGCGTCGTGCCCGCGGTTCTCGACACGCTCGAAACCAAGAATATGGATGCCTAGACCCCGAATAACCGCGTCAATGCCTTGTCCAGCATCAGCAGTTGCCACAGCAGCCGGCCATGATCCGACACGCCCGATCGATGGTCGGCCGCGACCTTCGCCAGCATCTTGGTGTCGAACCAGTCGGTCCGCGCCAGCGCCGATCCGCCTGCGATCGCCGTCGCCTCCCCCGCCAGCGCGCCGCGGAACCAGGCACTGATCGGGGTCACGAACCCCATTTTCTGGCGATACAGGATATCCTGCGGCAGGAACGGCTCCATCGCCTTCTTCATCAGATATTTGCCGCTGTTGCCGCGAATCCGCTGCGCCACCGGCAGGCGCGCGGCGAACTCGACCAGCCGATGGTCGAGCAGCGGCTCGCGCGCTTCCAGGCTGACGGCCATGCTCATCCGGTCGGTCTTGGTGAGGATGTCGCCGGGCAGCCAGATGCGGATATCGGCATATTGCGCCCGGTCGAGCGGATCGCGCGCGGGAGCGTCCGCCATCGCCTTGATGTAACGATCTTCGGCCCGATAAGCGCCCAGCCGGCCCTTCATCTCCTGACTGAACAAGCGCTGGCGCAGAGCGCGCGGCGTGACGCCGACCGACGCGGCATAGGCCTCGCCGCCCTCCCCCGCTAGTTCGAGGAAGGTCGATTTGGCGCGCAGCGCGCGCGGTGCCCAGTCCGCCTTGGGATAATATTTGCCCAGTGCCCCGAACAAAGGCTGTCGCACCGATGCGGGGATCAGGCCGCGAATCCGCTCGCCCTGCATCTGGAAGCGATGGCGGCGATAGCCGGCGAACGCCTCGTCCGCGCCGTCGCCCGACAGCGCGACCGTCACCTGCTCGCGCGCCAGTTCGCACACGCGGAAGGTCGGCAGCGCCGACGCATCGGCGAAGGGTTCGTCGAAATGAAACGCCAAGGTGTCGATCAGTCCATAATCGTCGGGCGACACGATCCGGCTGCGATGGTCGGTGGCGAAACGGCGGGCGATGCGATCGGCAAAGGCTGTCTCGTCCAGCGCCGCGACGTCAAAACCGATGGTGCAGGTCTTGACCGCCTGCGACGACGCCTCGGCCATCAGCGCCACGACGCTGCTGCTGTCGACCCCGCCGGACAGGAAAGCGCCCAGTGGGACGTCGGCTACCATGCGCGAACGCACCGCCTGCCGCATCAGCGCGACCAGTTCTTCTTCCAGTTCCTGCGGTTTCGCTTTGGTACGGTCGGCGAAGCTGACGTCCCAATAGCGCTGCGGCTGGGGCAAGGGCCGGCCGCGGACCAGCCGCAGCGTCTCGCCCGCGCCCAGCTTGCGCACGCCCGCCACCAGGCAGGCATCGTCGGGCACATAGCCATAGGCCATATAATCCTCGACCGCGCTCAGGTCCGGCGCGCGGCGCAGCAACGGATGGGCCAGCAGGCTCTTGAGTTCCGACCCGAAGATCAGGCTGCCGTCCGACAGCAGCGCATAGTGAAGCGGCTTGACCCCCAGCCGGTCGCGCACCAGCCACAGCGATTGCGCCCGCGCGTCGAACAGCGCGAAGGCGAACATGCCGTTGAAGCGCTGCACGCATTCCTCGCCCCATTGCCGATAGCCATGCAGAATGACTTCGGTGTCGCTATGGGTGCGAAAGACATGGCCCTTCGCCTCCAGTTCGGCGCGCACCTCCGCGAAATTATAGATTTCGCCGTTGAAGACGACGGTCAGACTTTCGTCTTCGGTCAGCATCGGCTGCGCACCGGCTTCCAGGTCGATGATCGAAAGGCGCAGATGGCCCAGGCCCACGCCCGGCGCGGTCCAGATGCCGCTGCCGTCCGGCCCGCGATGCGGCATGACGTCCAGCATCGCGCGCACCCGCGCCGGGTCCACGGGCTTGGCCGTTTCGAGATGGAAAATGCCTGCTATGCCGCACATGCGAATAAGCCCTAGAGTATTCTGAAGTCGGCTGGAACAGCCGACGGCTCGCAGAATGCGGAAAAGACGTTCATCGGATACCGACGCTGCGGTCAGCCAAAATTCGCACGTCGCCCAAATCGTTCAGGAACGCCGCTATCGCCGCGTCGGACGGGCGCCCCTCTGCATCTTCCGCCGACACCAATAGGGCGACGGCGCGCTGGTCCTGCCCCAACAATCGTGCCTTCATCGTCGCCAACTTCACCGCGGGTTTGCTGCCCGACGGCGCGCCGCCGCCTATGCCATAAAAGCTGACGACATGGCGCACCACCGGACCGGGCGCGGTGATCTGCTCGCCCCGGCCATAAGCGGGTGCGCGGGCCGGCGACGACCAGACCCATTCGCTGTCGGGATCAGCGGCTCCCTGGCCAAAGCCTACCAGTTCGCGGCCTTCATCCTGCCGCGCATAGGCGGCGATGGCGAGGTCGACGACCTGCCCCTGCGCGCCCTGATAACGCCCGATGACGAAATGATCCGCGCCATCGAAGCGCGGCGTCCATGGATAAGCCTGCCGCGCGTCGGTCCGGCTCCAGCCCTGCACCTGGGGCAGGGTCAGCACGGGCGGCAGCGGATCGGCGGTCGCAGCGGTCGCGGCGAGCCAAAGCGGCGCCGCGACGATCAGCGCCAGCGCCCCACCCGCGATTATGCCAGTGCGCGGCGACCCTCCCACCGCCCGTTGCAGGGCGCGCGGATCGAACCAGGGATCGCCCGGCTTTCGATCGAAAAAGGGCCATGCGGTCGCCATCACGATCGCCATCACGATCGCGAAGAAGACCCAACCATAGACGACATGGTCGAACCCGACGGCGGCATCGACTGTGGTGAGATGCGCGACCAATATGGTGGCGAAGGCGCGCACGCCATTAGCCAGCACCGACAGGCTGAGCGCGCCGACGATGAACACCGCGCGCCGCGACCAGCTTTTGAAGCAGACATTGCAGACCAGCGCGCCATAGGCGGTCATGGCGATCAGGAACTTTGCGCCCGAACAGGCCTCCGCCACCTCGAAATAGCCGGTTGGCGTGGTGATGAAGATGCCCTCCATATGCGCCGGTACGCCCGACAGGTCGAGAAGCAGCATGGCGAGCCGCGCCGTCAGCAATTGCAGCGGCGGCACGATCTCCTCACCGAAGGGCACCATGAAGAAGGCGTAGAAGAGCGGGAAGATCAGCGCTCGCGCCACCGCCGGGCCAAGCAGCGCGATGGTCGCGCCCTGCAACATGACGATCAACGCGCCGTGACGCACCATCGCCACCCCCGCGGCCGCGCCCAGCAGCCAGGCAAGCGCGCCCGCGGCGAGCCAGAGCAGCCCCGGTGCCCAGGCGACCGGCTCCAACTGCCGCAATCCGGGCAGGCGCTGCTGCACCAGCCAGGCGATGAGGAAGGGAATGAAGAGGCAATGGCCAAAGGTGGAGGCGTTCCACCAGATCGACACCATGCTGCGAACATCGGCGAAGAACAGCGCGATGATCGCAAAAGCGACCACGCCCAATGCGATCAGATGCCCGCGCCAGCCGGTCAGGTCGCTCAGCGGCATCCGGTCCGTGGGGATCGCCCGTTCGTTCACGCTGCGCACGCGCCTTTGACGGGCGTGCCCAGCAGCAGGTCGGGCAGCGCCGCCAATGTCGCGGACCAGCGATAGCGTTCTTCCGTCCGCTTCCGCGCGGCGACACCCAATTGTTGCGCGCGCGCAGGGTCGGACAGCAGCACGACGATCTTCGCCGCTTCTTCGGCCGGATTGGCGGCGACCAGGAAATGCACCTCATCCCTGGCGTCGATGCCTTCGGCCGCTTGCGGCGAGGCGACGACAGGCCGCGCCATCGCCATCGCCTCCAGTACCTTGTTCTGAATGCCGCGCGCGATTCGCAGCGGCGCGACGACGACGTCCGCCGCCGCCAGCCAGCCGCGTACATCGGGCACGCCGCCGGTCACGATCACGCCAGGCAGTTGCGCCAGCGCCTGCACCGCCTTGGCGGGATTGCGCCCGACGATGGCGAAGCGCGCATCGGGATGAACCGTGCGGATGGCGGGCAGGCTCTGGCGCGCGAAGCTTTCGACAGCCTCGACATTGGGGCGATAATCCATCTGCCCGGTGAAGACGAGCAGCGGTCCCGCCCCCCGGTCGATCGCCGGGAAGTCCGCCGCTGGATCGAAATAGTCGAGCGCCACGCCATTTTCGAGTCCGACTATCCGGTCGGGTCCAAGGCCGCAGGCGTCACGGAACAAGGCGGCTTCCGCCTCACTGACGAAGCTGCTGACGTCCGCCCGCGCCGCCGTTCGCCGTTCGAAGTCGAGCAGCACCCGCCCCTCGCGCCGGTTGATCCAGCCCATCGGTCCCGAACCCTCTGCGCCATAGATCGCATATTTGGCGGAATCGAAATCGACGAAATCCATCAGGAAGCGCACGTCCGCAGGGAGCTCCGGCACGAAATGCGCCATCTGCGCTGAATAGGCGACGACAGCGCGGATCGGCCGCTCCGCCAGCGTCTGCGCGACCCAGCGATGCAGGCCGGGATGGTCGAACAGCGACACCAGCAGCGACTGGCCTTTGGCCAGGCCGGTCAACCCGGCGACCAGCTTCGACCGGTCGCGCATCAGCACGCACTGGCTGGCCGCGACCTGCGCCATGTCGCTTGCAAAACCCATGTCGCGATCATCATCGGCAAAGCAGCCGACATGGACGGGCGCGATCTGCGCCAACCGGTGGAGCAGGTGATAGGACCGGATCTTGTCACCCCGATCCGGCGGAAAGGGGATGCGGTGGCAGAGGAAAAGGATCTCGCCGGTCATCCCAGCCCTCGCGCGATATGCGGCCCGATCAGGTTGGCGATCGATTCGGGCAGCTTCTTCCAATATTCGACCTTGCGTCGATATTGCGGGGAGAGCGGATTGACGTCGCGCGTCTCCTTGCCCGGCGCGGTGCGCAGATGATAGCCGAGCGGTTCGCCCTCGAACCCCCATGTCTTCTTCCAGGCGGCAGGCCCGGTGCCGACCTTCGACCGGCCGAAATCGAAGACGGCGCAGCCCCGCTCGCGCGCGGCGCGCATCAGGCTGAAATAGAGAAATTCGTTCGATCGCATCGCCCGAGCGCCCTCGGCCGCGCCATGCCAATAGGGCATGCAGGCACCGCGATGATAGAAGCTGATGACCGCCGAAAGCGGCACGCCATCCTTGGACACCATAGCGATGTCGGCGTCGTCGCCGAACCGGTCCACGATCTGGTCGAAAAGCGCGCGCGGGAATACCGGCGTCCCCAGATTATGCACGCTATGGGCGTAGAGCCGGTAATGAATGTCGCGCAACCGCTTGTCGCGACCCGTCTCGAAATGCAGGTCGTTCGCTATCCCCTTGCGGATTTCCGCGCGATGCCGCTTGGGCACGGCCTTCAGTTCCGCCTCGTCATCGGCCGCCAGCGTCCGCGCGAAACCCAGATAGGCGTCCGCCTTCTCCTGCCATAGCAGCCCGCCGGGCGCTTCCCCGCCGCGCAATTCCAAGGTGTCGCAGCCCAGTTGTTCCGCCAGCGTCCAGGCGACGTCGGCCAGCGCCGGCCCCGCCTTACGATGGCTGGTCAATATGCCGCCATCGACGGCAAAGCCGCTCCCCACCAACGCGCGTCCGAAAAGCGCGGATTTTATATAGGTCAGCGGCAACAGGCCGACGATCCCGCCATCGATCTGGCGCGCCACCAGCATCTTCGCCTTCTGCCTGGTCCCTGCTTCGACCCCCATGATCCAGCCGGGCCGATGAAAGGGCGTCGAATCCGGTTGGGCGCAGACCCAGGCGTCGATCTCGGCGAGGGTCGTGGCATCGGACAGGCGTGCCTCATCGACGATGACCCCCAGACCGGTGATTGCATTCATGGACGTCATTTCCCTCGTCACCCCCCGCCCGAACCTAATGGTCAGGGTTGAATATTTCGTATGCGTATCAACCAAGGCCGCGCGAGATCATCGGTCCCAGCAGATTGGCGACAGGCAGCGGCAGACGCTTCCACAGTTCGATCCGCCGCTGATATTTGGCGCTGGTCGGATTGACATCGCGCCTGGCGCCATCGGCCGACCAGCCATAATAGACGCGCGGGACAGGATCGAAGCCAAAGCTCTTCTTCCACGCCGCCTGGCCGCTGCCGACCTTGGACCGGCCGAAATCGAAATGGCGCATGCCACGCGCCCGCCCATGGCCCATCAGCCGATAATACATGAGTTCGTTGGATCGCAACTGCCGCGCATCGGCAACCCCGCCGCCCCAATAGGGCATGACCCGCCCTTGGTGATACAGCGTCAGCACCGCCGATACCGGCCGATCGCCTTCGCGGACGACCAAAATGTCGGCATCCTCACCGAACTGCTGCAACACCGAGTGAAACAGCTGTTTGGGGAAAACCGGCGTGCCCAGATTGCGGACGCTGGCCGCATAGACGCGATAATGCTCGCGCAGCAGCCGCGTGCTACGCCCGGTTTCAACGCTGAGCGCCGGGTTGGCGAGCGCCTTGCGCAGTTCGGCGCGATGCTTGCGCGGGATGGCGCGCAGCTCCGCTTCGTCATCTGCGGCCAGGGGCCGGACGAAGCCGACATATTCGCCTTCACGTCGCTGCCAGTCGCCGCCCGGCGCGGGCCCGCCGCGCAATTCCAGCGGCGGACCGCCTTTGTCGCGCGCCAATCCCTGCGCCGCCGCGGCGAGCGACGCGGCTGCCCGGTGATCCGCAACCAGCAGGCCGCCGTCGACCGCAAAAGCAGATGATACCAGCGCATCGCCGAACAACCGGCTCTTGACGTGGTGCAGCGGCACCCCCCCCCGGATCTGGCCAGAAGGCGCGAAGGCGGCGAGCAGCAGCGCACGATGCCCCGTCGCCTGCGTGATCGCGCGCAGCCAGGCGGTACGATGAAAGGGCGTGCCGTCGGGATGGGCCATGACGAAAGCGTCGGCGGCCTGCGCCTGGGCCGGATCATCGATGTCCAGCATCGTCACCGCCATCCCGGCGGCATTGCCGACCATCATGACGCGCGCGCCGCTTCCGCATCCGCCAGCGCATCCACGCGGGTCCAGGCGAAATCCCGCGTCAACCGGCGCAGCTTGGCCGCCATGACCGACAGGTTGCTATAATGGCGCAGCCGCGAGCGCAGCGGCGCGTCCGTCACGCGCGGCTGGTCCGGGTCGATTTCCCAGGGATGGAAGTAGATGATCGCAGGGCGGCCGGCCTGTTCGTTGACCTGCCGGATCGCCCAGCGCGAAAAGGCGTAGGGCAGCAGGCGGAAAAAGCCCCCGCCGCCCGCCGCCAATGTGCGCTTGCCCCATTTGGCGGTGGTGACAGGCAATTCGACCAGATCCGACCCCGCCACTGGTTTCCAGGCGAAGCGCGGCGAATCCGGCCAGCCATAATGATCGTGCCGGATCGGCGCGACGCTGGACGAATAGCGATAGCCTTCTTCGGCCAATATCGAATGCGCCCAGGGCGTGCGCGGATCGATGGAGAAGCTGGGCGCGCGATAGCCGGTGACCGCCTGCCCGCTCGCATCCTCCAATATCGCACGCGACTTGCGCAAATCGGCGCGGAACTGTTCGGGGGTGAAGGTGAAGACGCGCGCATGGTCATATCCATGGCTGGCGACTTCATGGCCGGCGTCCGCGATGCGGCGCATCAACGCGGGATAGCGCTCCGCCACCCAGCCCAGGGTGAAGAAGGTCGCCTTGACGTCGGCCTGCGCGAGCAGGTCCAGCACGGCGTCGCTATTGGCTTCGACCCGGTGGGTCAGGCCGTCCCAGTCGGCACGCCGCAGCGTACGCTCGAACGCGCCGACCTGGAACCAGTCCTCGACATCGACAGACAGGGCGTTCTGCATGATTCTCCAACCTTATCCGTCATATAGGCGTCAGGCGGCGACGCCGGCCTGCACATCCGCCATCCGCTCCTCGCGCTCGACCCAGTCGACCAGCAGGGTTAGCACGCGGCGCAGCGCCGTATCCTGCTCCTCTGCGCGGAACTCCAGCGCCGACAGCCGTTCCTCGATCAGGGTGAAACAGCCTTTGAGCGCTTCGGGATCGATTTCCGGCTGCACCGGCTGGCCGAAGGGAATATGCGACTGCACCGCACGCAGCGACGCGATCTCGGCGCGCAACGCCTCGATCTCACCCAGCATGTCGGCGCGCAGCGCGTCGATATCGACTGCATCGACCGTGGCGAATGGCTCGGCCGCTGCTTCGACAAAGGGCTCGGCTTCAACGACAGGTTCGGCTTCGACCAACGTCTCGACCTCGTCGAAAGCCTCGACCGCGACCGACGGTTCGGCCTCCACGCCGCTTTCGGCTTCGTCCTGCTCCAGCGCAAACGGCGCTGCAAAATCGGCAGCTTCTTCCGGCTCGACTTCATCATCGACGGGGTCAAGCTCGGCTTCCGGTTCGAACACAGTCTCCACTGCCCGTGGCGGCGCAAAGGCGGCGAAGGCCGGCCGGGCGAAGGGTGCCACGACGTTGGGCGTCACAGGCTCTTCGACCGCATAATCCTTTTCCCGCTCGACCGGATCCGGGGCAGCCGCAGCGACCGGTTCAATCTCGGCCGTCGTCCAGTCCGGCTGTGCCCAGGCGGCATCCAGTTCGATGGCGTCGTCCTCGACCGGCGCATCCGCTACTATCTGATCCTCGGTCGGATAGTAGCCGAACGGCTGATCCTCGATCTGCTCCTCCTCGACGCTCTCGTCCATAACCGCAAGCTCGACCGGCTCCGGCTCGAACGCCAGCGGCTCTTCAGCGACATCCAGCAGCGACGGCGTGATCGCCGCCGGTGCGACATCGACGTCCAATCCCATATCCGCCACGACGGCGTCCACGACCTCTTCATCGATCACATGCAATTGCTCGATCGCGCCCAGCAGCAGCACGCGGCTGGCCAGCGCATTCAGGCGGCGGGGCACGCCGCCGGTCGCCGCATAGAGCGCCGAAAACGCGCCCGGCGTAAAAGCCGGATTGCCGCTCCAGCCCGCGATCGCCAGGCGATGAAGGATATAGGGTTCGATTTCATTGGCCATCATCGGTTCCAGATGATGGGTCGCGATCACGCGCTGGCGCAATTGCTCCAGCTGCGGCGACTTCAGAAGATCACGGAATTCCGGCTGACCCAGTAGGAAAATCTGCAACAGCGACTGGCCACCCAGCTGGAAGTTGGACAGCATTCGCAATTCTTCGATCGCGGAAACGGGCAGGTTCTGCGCCTCGTCCACGATCAACAGGCTGCGCCGCCCGGCGCGGGCCTGGGTATGGAGCATGGATTCGACCTGTTGCAGGATCGCCGCCTTGGACAGGCCGTCGGTGGACAGGCCGAAACTCTGCGCGGCGAGGCGCAGCATGTCGTCGCCCTCGACCTGGGTCGACACGATCTTGACCGCGGTCAGGCGCGCCGGGTCGATCGTCTGCATTAGATGGCCGACCAGCGTGGTTTTGCCCGCGCCAATGTCGCCGGTGATGACGATGAAGCCTTCGCCCTGCGCCAGGCCATAGCCGAGATAAGACAGCGCCTTGCGATGGGTCGCGCTTTCAAAATAATAATGCGGGTCCGGCGTCAGCTGGAACGGACGGCCCTGCAATCCGTAGAATTGATCGTACATCTCTTCGTCTCCAAGGCGACCGGTTAGAAGCTGTAGCGCAGGCCGACCTGCCCCATCGCGCTGATGATGGTGTCCAGATCGTCCGCTTGCACCCCGTCCAGTCCGAGCGAGGCAGATGCGGACAGGCGGCGGGACAACCCCTTGTAATAGCTGGCGAACGAACCGTAGTTCAGCACATCGGGCCGATCGCCGCTGGCGTCGAAATAATTGACGTAGCCAACCAGGTCGATGCTGTCGCGATCGTTGATCGTATAGGTCACCGATCCGTTGCCATACCAGTTTTCGTCGCGCGATCCGCGGATCAGCACGGTCTGGCCGCTGGGCGTGATGAACTTGCGCTGCGAATAGCCCGCGCCCAGCCCCCAGCCCCACGGCCCGCGCCGCAGCGCATATTGCGCCGACACGCCGCGATAGCGGAAATTGGCGTCGGTGATGCCCGACAAGGCATCGTTGAAGCACTGGCCGCCGCCGGTGGTGGAGAAGGCGCAGCCGGTAATGTCGCCGGTGAAGGGATTGCGCGCCACGTCGAAATTGCTGCCCGACAGGGCGGCGACATCCGCGGTCATCATGCGGCCGAAACTGTCGATCCCGTCGAAGACGATGACGGCGACATGGCTGTCGCGGCCCTGCCACAGGAAGCTGCCCTGATAGGTCATGCCGCCATAGCGTTCGCCCACCCGCGCCTGGAGCGTCGTGCGACGGCTGGGCCGCCACAGCACGCCCGCGTCCCAGATGATGTCGTCGAAATCATAGACCAGGGCGCGCGGCGAGCTTTTGTCGGTGACATAGCGGCCGTTGCGGATTAGCGGCAGGCCGTCCGCGCCCAGTTGCGGCGAACGCTGGCTGATTTCGATCTTTTCATAGCCGACGCCGCCGACGGCGGCGAGCGTTGGCGTGATCGGCACGGTCGCATCGACCCGGCCCCACAGATCCTCAAACCGCTGGTCAAGCTGGCTGGCGTCCTCCCGATCATAGCCGCCGCTGGCGGTGAGGCCAATGCCCGGCAATACCGTGTTAGGCGAAAAGCCGACCGATCCATTGAGGCTGTGGGTCCAGCTGTCGGCAAAGGACCCGCCGGACTGCCCCTGCACATTATTCTGGCTGACGCTGTCATCGACCCGCGCATAGCCCAGGCGATAGCCGGCGTTGACGTTGAAGTCGCCCAGCTGCGTCGTGTAGGATGGCCCGACATAGCCGGACCAGACCTGGCTGGTATAAGTGTCGCGCTGCGTCGATGCGCCCGACAGGCCGTCGGTGCGGACCCGCGTGGCGAGGCCGCCCGCCTGGATGCCCAGACCGCGCGCGACATTGATGGTCGCATGGCCAAAGCCGCTTAGCACATCCTGATCGACCGCCTGGCTGCTCCAGCCGAAGCTGTGATTATATTGCAGGTCGACCGCTGCTTCGACGCGCCTGTTCTGCACCTCGGCGGTCAGGCCGGCGGTGACGTTGGAATAGGTCAGCACGTCGCCGCCGCCCTTGAGCGGACCCATCACGACCTGATCCACCCCGATATAGGGGATCACATCGACGCGCTTCTCATCCGCGGACGATTGCGCATGGGCGGGCATTGCTGCGGCCAGCGCGACGCACGATGCGCCTGCGATCCAGAGCCGAACGGTTTTCACTGGGCTTCCCCCTTGGCATAATAGCTGCCGAAACGGCGGCCGCCGCTGTTGAAGCGCACGGCATTGAGCAAGAGCTGCACCTGTGCGCCGCCCTTCAACAGGCCCGCAGCGTCGCGCAGCGCGCTTTCGGGCGTCTTGTCGGCGCGCACGACCAGCAGCGCGATGGCGGCATGGCTGGCGAGCACCGCGGCGGGCGATGCCGCCAGAAGCGGCGGCGAATCGAAGATCACGATCCGTTCAGGCCGCCCCTCGGTCAGCCGCTTCAGCAGCTGCTCGGTCCGGGCCGATGCGAGATATTCGGTGTCGTTATGGCTGCGCTGCCCGGCGGGCAGGACGGCGAGCGAGGGAATGTCGGTGCGGATCACGCAATCCTCGATCGCGACCATGGGATCGGCCAGCGCGTCCATCAGGCCGGGACCAGCCTCCAGCCCCAGTTGTGCGGGAATCCCCGGCTTGCCGAAATCGGCGTCGACCAGCAGGATTTCGCGATCCTTTTCCGCCGCCAGGCTGAGCGCCAGGTTGATCGCGCAGAAGGTCTTGCCCTCCCCGCTATGAGCGGAACAGACGAGGATGCGGTTTCCGCGCGGGTTATTATGCAGTTGCGACAGCAGGTCGCGCTTGAGCAGGCGAAACTCCTCGCTCATCGTCGTGACCGCGCTGTCGGGACGCAGGAAGCCGTCCTCCACAAGCTTGATGCGGTCGATCGCCTGCACTGGCCCGGTCCAGGCCGGGGCGCGGAAGGTCGGCGCAACCGGCGCATCGCCTACGACGGCGGCAGGCGTCGGCGCGACGGGCGTGGGCGGCAGGTCGGCGGAGACATCGACCGCAGGCGCGGCGCGACCACGCAGCGCGGCGTTGAAGTCAT
This sequence comes from bacterium, assembly GCA_030824575.1. Taxonomy (GTDB): domain Bacteria; phylum Pseudomonadota; class Alphaproteobacteria; order Sphingomonadales; family Sphingomonadaceae; genus Sphingobium. Next base: position 27,683 of record JAVBXL010000072.1, read on the forward strand.
AGATCTCGGTGGCCCGCTCGATCAGCGATCCCCGGCCCTTGATGGAGCTATGCTGGTTCATGTTCCCTGGCTCCTTCACGCCATACCGCGCTGGACGAATTCGACGACGACCAGCAGCAGGCAAACGGCCACCAGCCCTCCGCTCGCCCCAGCAAACCATTTCATGCGTTGCTTTTCGACCGCGACCTGCGCCGCGCTGATGGTCTGGCTGATCGACCCGGCAACCGGCAGGCCCAGTGCCTTTTCCAGCCTAGCTGCGGTCGGGAATGTGCCCTTGAGCTGGCCGAGGGCGAAGGCGACGCCGATGCCCGCACCGATTCCCAGGATCAGCACGCCGAGCAGCAGCAACGGCCGGTTGGGGGCCGACGGCGCGGTCGGGGTGCTGGGCGGCTGGATGACGCGGAACTGGACGGAGCCCGTTTCGGTCTTCACTTCGCCGCGCAGGCGGATTTCCTCGCGGTCGCTCATCAGCTTGTCATATTGCGCTTTGACTGCGACATAATCGCTGTCGAGCTTTTCCTGTTCGGACGCGACGCCGGGTTCATCGACCTGGCGCGACGTCATGGTGTTAAGGTCACCCTGCAACTGCGCCCGGCGCATCTGGAGCGCCTGCACCGTGGCAGCCCGTTCGGCCTGCATCGACCTGATCGACAGATAGGCGGGATTGGGCGTGCTGCCCGCGCCACCCGCGCTGCCGCCGCCACCGCTCTTGCGCAGGGCATCGACCTCGCGCTGGGCGGCGATCACGTCGGGATGATTGGCGGTCCAACCCCGCGCGCGCATCGACGCCAGATTGGATTGCGCCTGCGCCAGCGGCGATGCGCCGCCCGATGCGCTGACGCCCGGCAGCGTCGCCGGGGTGCCCATCAGCTGGCCGTTCATCGCGCTCAAGGCGCTCTGCGCCTGAACGAGTTGCGAATCGATGGTGTTGATTTCGACCCGCGCGGCATCCATGCGCTGGCTGATCGATCCCGCGCCGGGCAACAGCCCGACATAGCGCTGGGCGAAGGCGACGCGGCGTTGGTCTGCCGCTTCCAGCTGCTTGCCGCGCGCGGCGATCTGCTGGTCGAGGAAAGCCAGGCTCTGCTTGGTCTGGTTACGATCGCCCGAGAGATTCTCTTCCTGGAAGATGTCGATCAGTTTCTGCACGATCTGCTGCGCGATGCGCGCATTGGCGCCGTCCGACAGGGCCGAGTCGGCGGAGATGGCGCTGATGTCGATCATGCTGGGATCTGCCTGCGCCATCACGGTGATGTTCTCGCGCAGCGTCGTTATCTTCGCAGCGATATCGCGCGGGCCGGACACCGACTGGGACAGGTCAGTGTCGCGCACCACCTTTTCCAGATTTTCAGCGCTCGCCAGCGTGCTGCGCACACGGTCCAGATCCTGCTGCGACTGGACCTGGGTGATGCCCACCTTGTCCTCCAGCAGCGACTGGGTGTTCACATAGACCCGCGCCTTGGACTGATAGCTGTTGGGGATGAGCGCTACGCCCAGCCACCCCAGCATGCAAATGCCCCAAGCGACGCCAAGCGCCACCCAACGTCGGCTCCATATGCCGTGGAGCAGGACCAACAGTTCGTCGTAAAGACCGGCCATGATCAGAACATGCTTTCAGGAATGATGATGACGTCACCGGGCGACAGCAGCACATTGGCGCGCGTGTCCCCCTTCTTCAAAAGGTCGCCCAGGCGGACCTGATATTCCTTCTGCTTGCCCGTATTCTTGTCGAATCGGACCAGCCGCGCGCGGTTGCCCGCCGCATATTCGGACAGGCCACCCACGGAAATCATCGCGTCGAGCAGGGTCATGTTCGCGCGGTAAGGAATGGACGCCGGCTTTTCCGTCGCGCCCACGATCCGCACCTGCTGGCTGAACGTCCCGCTGAAATTATTGACGATCACCGACACCAGCGGATTTTCGATATATTGGGTGAGCGCCAGTTTGATGTCGTCGGACAGCATCTTGGGCGTCTTGCCGACCGCGGGCATGTCGGTAATCAGCGGCGTGGTGATGCGGCCGTCGGGGCGCACCTGCACCTTCGCGCCCAGTTCGGGATTGCGCCACACGAAGATGGTGAGGTCGTCGAGCGGGCCGATGATATATTCCTCACCCGGCCCTTCCTGCGTCGACACGAAAGATGCGGGCGGCAATTGCGGCCCGGACGGCGCGGAGGCGCAGCCCGACAAGGCGATAGCGGGTAAAGATACACCGATCAAAAGCCTGGAAACCGACACAAAACGCATATTCTCACCTCTTTGTGCGGCCATGCACCAGCGGCAGCCAAAGAGGGCAAGGCAACCGGTCAGCACATGGCTTCGGGTTTCTTCTTGCCGGGAAAGGGTAAAGATACCGTTAGGAGTTAACTCCCAAGCTAATCAGCCAAGTAAAAGTTCGCGAGGACTTGGGTGACCAAGAAAAGCACCGGGACTTGCTGACGCGCCATAGGCCCCGGCGAGGAAGATGGCGATGAGGTCGCCTTCCTGCACCAGCGGCAACGCCACCTTGTCGCCCAGCCGGTCGATCGGGGTGCACAGGCACCCGACCACCGTTACGGGCGCCTCCGCCGGCGGCGCGCCGAAGCGGTTGGCGACCGCTATCGGATAATTGCGCCGCACGACCGTCCCGAAATTGCCGCTGGCCGCCAGTTGATGATGCAGGCCGCCATCGACCACGACGAAGGTTTCGCCCTGGCTGACCTTCACGTCGATGACGCGGGTCAGATAGACCCCCGCCTCTCCCACCAGCCAGCGGCCCAGTTCGATCGCGAAGGCGCTGCCGGTCAGAATGTCCGGCAAACTGTCCAACTGGCTGTCCAAAGCCACGCCGATTGGCCGAATATCCAGCCGTTCGTCGCCGGGGAAATAGGCAAGGCCAAAGCCGCCGCCCAGATTGACCAGCGGCGGCGACGCACCGACATCGTCCGACAGCCGCGCCGCCAGCGCGATGGTCGCCGCCTGCGTTTCGATGATCGCCAGCGGGTCGAGATTCTGGCTGCCCGCAAAAATATGCCAGCCCCGCCAATCCGCCCCGGCATCGATCATCGCCCGCGCCATAGCGGCGGCGCGTTCGGCATCGACGCCGAACGGCTTGGCCCCGCCGCCCATGCGCATGCCCGATCCTTTGAGGTCGAAGTCCGGGTTCACCCGCACGGCCAGGCGCGGCACCTTGCCCAATTTGTCGGCAACGGCCAGCGCGCGGCGGCCTTCACCCTCCGACTCCAGGTTGATGGTCACGCCTGCGAAGATCGCCGCTTCCAGTTCGTCATTGCGCTTGCCTGGTCCTGCGAAACTGATCCGATCCGGCGCCATTCCGGCCGCCAGTGCCATCTCCAGTTCGCCGCCCGATGCGATGTCGAATCCATCTACCTGCCCCGCCATGCGCGCCAGCAGCGGCGCATAGGGGTTGGCCTTGATCGCATAATGGAGGTGCAGTGCATCGGGCATGGCGGCGCGAAAGCGGCGGACCTGTGCCTCCACGATGGCCATGTCATAGGCGAAGAGTGGCGTGTCGCCTGCCTCGTCCACCAGGCTCGCCGCGCCGCAGCCGCCGACGATCAACATGCCTTCTTCCTGCGCGAACCAGGCGGGAATCGGCCCCATCGGTTTCATGCGCCATGCTCCAGAGTGAGCGCGACCCGGTCGATCTTGCCATTGGGGTTGCGGGGGAAATCTGGCCGCACGATGATATCCTTGGGCTGCATGAAATTGGGCAGTTCGCTTTTGAGATGCACGGCGACGGCTTGCGCCACCGCCGCATCACTGGCGCGGATCAGCAGCAGCACCGCCTGCCCCAGCCGATCATCCTTGATCCCCAGCGCCACCGCTTCGGCGACTCCCGGCACGGCGGCGGCGGCCTCCTCTATCTCGGTCGGGCTGATCCGGTTGCCCGCCGACTTGATCATGGCATCGTCGCGGCCGACGAAATAAAGCAGGCCATCGGCATCGCGCCGCACGGTGTCGCCCGACCAGACCGCCATACCGCCATAGACCGACGTCGCGGGTGCGGGTTTGAACCGCTCGGCGGTCCGCACCGGGTCGCGCCAATAGCCCTGCGCCACCAGCGGGCCGCAATGGACCAGTTCGCCCGGCTCCTCATCGTCGGTGATGCCGCCATCCGGGCGCACCACCAATATCTCCGCAAGGGGGATCGCCCGGCCCATCGAATCGGGATGACTGTCAACCAGCGCCGGCGGCAGATAGGTGGAGCGAAATGCCTCGGTCAGCCCATACATCGGATAGAGGTCGGCTTGCGGAAACAGCGCGCGCAGCTTCGTCACCAATGGCCGGGCCAAGGCTCCACCGCTATTGGTCAGCCGCTTGAGCTTGGCGGCCACATCCACCGGCCAGTCCAGTTCGGTCAGTTGCACCCAGAGCGGCGGCACCCCGGCCAGCGTGGTGATGTCGCGCCGATCCACCAGCTTCATCACGTCGCGCGGCGTCAGATAGTCGAGCGGATAGACGCAGCCACCACCATACCAGGTCGAAAGCAGCTGATTTTGGCCATAGTCGAAACTGAAAGGCAGGACGCAGGCGGTGCGATCCCCCTCCGTCAGTTGAAGATAATCGGCCACCGCCACCGCGCCCAGCCACAGATTGGCGTGGCTGAGCATCACGCCCTTGGGTCGGCCGGTGGAGCCGCTGGTATAGAGAATCGCCGCCAGATCATCGGGCGCTGCCGCTGACGGGCCGATCGCCTGGCCGCCGCTCATCGCGCAGGCGGCGTCATCCTCGCGGTGCAGTTGGCAACCGGCCGGCAACTCATCGGGCGACAGGCTGTCGAGTCGTGCCGCCGTCCCGATCAGCAGCAGCGCGCCGCTATCGGCCAGGATGTGCGCGACCTGGGCATGTTTGAGCAGCGGGTTGACCGGCACATGGACAAGGCCTGCGCGGGGCGCGGCCAGCGGCATCAGCGCGGCGACCGGCCCCTTGGCGATCCAGCTGGCGACTCGCGCGCCCTTTTCCAGTCCGAATCCCGCCAGCCAGCCCGCCAGCCGCCCCAGCGTTTCTTCCAGTTCGGCATAGCTGTAGCTGCCCGAACGACCGTCCAGCGCGGCTCGCGCCGGATCGCCGCGCAACAGCAGATGGTCGATCGGCCGCACATGCGCGCCGTCGATTACTGGGAAGTCCGTGGGCACAGGCGGGCTTAACTCCATTTCCAGACTTTTCTCCTATGCCGCATGGTGGTTTTGGATCGCGGTTGGGGCGGGGATAGTCGGTTGCTGGCGGCAAGGGAATATCAGACGCTCGATGAAGCGCGGCAGGCTTTGGCCGGCCAGCTTGACCGCGCGCCTGGATTGGCCCTGTTCGACCGGATCGACTGGTTCGAAGCTCTGCACGATCGCTGCTTCCCTGACCAGCCCATCCGCATCGTGCAGGCGCAGGAGGGCGATGCGCAGGCCTGGCTGTTTCTGCTGGCCCCCGCCGCCCGCCGCGCCAGCGCGCTCGCGAACTGGTACAGCTTTGCCTGGGCGCCTGTCTTTATCGGCGAACCCGATGCGGCGACCCGGCAGCGACTGCTGGAAAGCCTGGCCCGGCATCTGCTGGCGACCAGCGCGCAGATCGACCTTTATCCGCTGGAGGATGCCGCGCCCCTGCTGGCTGCGCTGCGCCGCGCTGGGTGGTTTGCGGTCCAGCGGGCCATGGGTGGCCGCCATCTGCTCAGGCTCGAAGGGCGCAGCTTTGCCGATTATTGGGCGGCGCGGCCTGGGCGGCTGCGCAATCTGGTCAAGCGCAAGGGGCGCGGCGACCCGTTTGTCCTGTCTATCGCCACGCGGCTGACCGACGATCTGTGGCAGGACTATGTCGATGTGCATGATCGCAGCTGGAAGGAGGCCGAGCCGGGTCTGGATTTCCTTCGCGACCTGGCCGAGCGGGAAAGCGCGGCGGGGACGTTGCGGCTGGGCTTTGCGCGGCTGGGCGCGCGCGCGGTGGCTACGCAGCTTTGGACCGTGGAGCAGGACGTCGCCCTGATCCATAAGCTTAGCCATGACAGGAGTTTCGACCATGCTTCCCCCGGCACGTTGCTGAGCCATGCGATGTTTGCGCAGGCGATCGACCATGATCGCGTGCGCATGATCGACTATGGCACCGGCGACAATGGCTACAAGACCGACTGGATGGACAGGCGCATCCCGCTCCACCAAATCGATGCGTTCAACCCGCGCTTCGCCTCTGCCTGGCTGCCCGCGGCGCGGACTGCCATTTCCGCGCTTGTCGGCTAGACTTTAAGCCCCTATTTAGCGCGCATCATGCGGGTGCAAAATTCTCAGCCGGACGACCGGACCCTCGATGTGGACAGGCTGATGCGGGCGCTGCTGCGCGACGTGCTTAGCCTGCCGCAAACCCAGGTCGATAGCTTCGACGCGGACACCCCCCTGTTCGGCGCGCTGCCGGAACTGGACTCCATGGCGGTCGCGGGCCTGCTGACCGAGATCGAGGATCGCTTCGACATCCTGATCGAGGATGACGATATCGATGGCGACACGTTCGAGACGTTCGGGTCGCTGGTCGCCTTTGCCCGGGCGAAAGTCGGCTAAAAGCCCACCCCGCCCGCGGCGAAGGCTTACGCCTCCACCATTGCCTCGAAATCCTGCTCCGCCAGGAATTTCTCGACGTCGAGCGCGGCCATGCAGCCCATGCCCGCCGCGGTCACCGCCTGACGATAGATTTTGTCGGTGACGTCGCCCGCCGCGAAGACGCCGGGGATGGCGGTATGGGTCGTGCCCTTTTCCACCAGCAAATAGCCTTCATCCATCGGCAGCTTGCCGGCGAACAGTTCGGTCGCGGGATGATGGCCAATCGCGACGAAGCCGCCGTCGGTCGGCTCATGCGATTTTTCGCCGGTCACCGTGTCGATCAGGTCGACGCCGATCAGACCTTCGGGCGTGCCGCCGCCGACGAAGCGATCGACCGCCTTGTTCCAGAGCACCTTGATGTTTGGATGGGCATGCAGCCGCTGTTGCAGGATCTTTTCCGCGCGCAGCGAATCGCGGCGGTGGATCAGGGTGACGTCATGGCTGTGGTTGGTGAGGTAGAGCGCTTCTTCGACCGCGGTGTTGCCGCCGCCGATCACGACCACCTTCTTGCCGCGATAGAAGAAGCCGTCGCAGGTCGCGCAGGCCGACACGCCCTTGCCCTGCAAATGCTCCTCGCCCTCCACGCCCAGCCATTTGGCCTGCGCGCCGGTGCAGATGACCAATGTGTCGGCCACATAGAGCGTGCCGCCGTCGCCGCGCAGGCGGAAGGGGCGTTCGGACAGGTCGACGTCGACAATCTGGTCATACATCATCTGCGCGCCCACATGTTCGGCCTGCGCCTGCATCTGCTCCATCAGCCACGGCCCCTGGATCACATCCTTGAACCCCGGATAATTTTCGACGTCGGTGGTGATGGTGAGTTGCCCGCCGGGCTGCATCCCCTGCACCACGATCGGCGCCAGGCCCGCGCGCGCGCCGTAAATAGCGGCGGACAGGCCGGCGGGGCCGGAACCGAGGATCAACATGCGGGTGCTGTGGGTGGCGGTCATATCAGGCCTTCAGATGCGATTCGGGTGGGCGACAGAGATAGGCGGCAAGCGCCGGGGTGCAAGCGAAGGATTTGCTTGGGGGCGTGGAAGCGGGGCTGTGGCGGGGACGTGCCGGGACGCGACGGGCCGAAGTATACAGCGTTGTCGGGCTTTTTGGCCTGAAAGCCCCGGCGAAGCTAGTGGGAAGCCACTGGGAAGTAACGCCGAGGTCACGCCAGGGTCACAGCGGCGCGACGCCAGGGTCATGGCGACGCGACAGATACGCGACACCGCCGCGATAGGCGCGCGGCGGGAAAGCGCGGGGTGCGCGGTGGCGACGCGACAGTTGGCCCGCCGAGGTGGCGTGGAGCCGGGAAATAGTGAGCGGCTGAACGGGTCATTCGACAGGATAGATCAGGAAAAATCCTACATTGGAAGGGTATCGTGCGTCGGAACGAGGAGGATCGCGCATCATCGAATTGCGCGTTGCAGACCGCTGGTGCATGATGGAAACATGAACAAGGCAGAAGCGATCAGCCGGTTGAAGCCCTTTGAGCGCCGCTTGCGGGCGCGCGGTATCAACGCGCTGTACCTGTTCGGATCGACCGCCAGGGACGAAGCCAGCGCGGCGTCCGACCTTGATCTGCTCTACGAATATGACCCGGCACGATCCTTCAGCCTGTTCGATCAGGCCGGGGCGATGCTGGAATTGTCCGATGCGCTGAAAACGAAGGTCGATCTGGTATCGCGCGTCGGCCTGCGCCCCCGCTTGCGGGCGCGTGTCGAGGACGAGATGATCCGGGTCTTCTGATGGCCGGGTTGCTGGACATATTGGATGATTTGGCCTTGCTGATCGCGCGGGCCGAAAAATCGGTGGAGGGACGGACGTTCGACGCATTGGTCGCAAACGACGAAGCCTATGACGCTTTAACCTATCGTCTCGCGATGATCGGCGAAACGAGCAATAAGCTGCCCGACGAGATCAAGGCGCGTCATCCCCATCTGCCATGGCGCGAAATGGCGACGTTCCGCAACTTTGCGAGCCATGACTATTTTGGTGTCGATGCCCAGCTTGTTTGGCAGGCGGCGATGAGCCTTGAACCGATCAAAGCGATGGTGGCGGAGGAAATCGACCGCTGTTCGGCGTAAGCAGGCACGCGGAAGGTGCCGGGTGACGGCAATGACGTGATTGTCGGCGGGACGAAAGCTGCCGGTCGGGCAACGACAATTTTTTGCCTTCAAAACATGGTGTGCCATTGTTTGGAAGCGCCCATTCCTCTTATTGTCACCCCAGCGAAGGCTGGGGTCTTAGGCGGTCAGAAGATAACGTCTGACATATCGCGCCAACCTGGATTGCTCTCTTCGACAAGCCGGATTTTCCATTCCCGCTTCCAGGCTTTGAGCGCCTTCTCGCGGGCAATGGCGCGCATGATGTCATCATGTGGCTCGATCAGAACCAAGCGAGTCGGCCCGTACTTCTTGCAAAAAGCCGAACCAGTGCCGTTTCGATGTTTTTCGGCGCGCGCAGTGATGTCGGCTGTGACGCCGATATAGAGAACGCCCCTTGGCTTCTTGGTCATGATGTAGGTGTAGCCGCC
>JAVBXL010000173.1 GCA_030824575.1 bacterium
GACCAGTTGCGCGCGGCCAATGCCGTGGGCCTGCGCGCCGCCAGCCTGACCAGCGTGGATGCCGACTGGCGCGAGACGCAGGATCGCCTCCGCAACGGCGATCTCGACCTGCTCTATGTCGCCCCCGAACGCGCCAGCCAGGAACCGTTCCGCAACCTGCTCCGCGCGGCGAAGGTCGCGCTGTTCGCCATCGACGAAGCCCATTGCGTCTCCGAATGGGGCCATGATTTCCGCCCCGATTATCGCCTGCTGCGCCCGCTGCTCGACGAATTTCCCGATGTCCCGCGCCTCGCCCTCACCGCTACGGCGGACGCGCACACGCGCGAGGATATCCTGGTCCAGCTCGGCATCCCGCGCGATGGCCTCATCATCTCCGGCTTCGACCGGCCCAATATCCGCTACGCCGTCCATCCGCGCGATGGCTTGACCCGCCAGTTGAGCGACCTCGTCGCCGCCAATCCCGGCCCCGGCATCGTCTATGCCCAGACCCGTGCCGCCACCGAGAAACTCGCCGAAACGCTGGGCAAGGGCGGCCGGGCGGTGCGCGCCTATCATGCCGGCCTCGACCCGGCGGTGCGCGCGCGCAACCAGGCCGCCTTCATCGCCAGCGAGGATATGGTGATGGTCGCCACCGTCGCCTTCGGCATGGGCATCGACAAGCCCGACGTGCGCTTCGTCGCCCATGCAGGCCTGCCCAAGTCGATCGAGGGCTATTATCAGGAATCGGGCCGCGCGGGCCGCGATGGCGAACCGGCGGTCGCGCATCTCTTCTGGGGGGCGGAGGATTTCGCCCGCGCCCGGATGCGCATCATGGAACTGGAGCAAAGCCGCCAGCAGGGTGAGCGCACCCGCATTGCGGCGCTGGGCGCGCTGGTCGAAACCGCGACCTGCCGCCGGGCGATCCTGCTGCGCCATTTCGGCGAATCGCCGCCTGCCACCTGCGGCAATTGCGACAATTGCCTGTCGCCCCCGGCCAGCGTCGATGCGACCGAGGTGGCGCGCAAATATCTCTCCGCCGTCTACCGCACCGGCCAGAGCTTCGGCAGCGGCCATATCGAAGCGGTGCTGACCGGCGCGGCGAACGACAAGGTGCGCGAGCGCGGCCATGACAAGATTTCGGTGCATGGCATCGTGACGGGCGAGGAAACCGCGCTGCTCCGCCCAGTGTCGCGCGCGCTGCTGGTGCGCGACGCGCTGGAGACGACCGAACATGGCGGCCTGATGCTCGGCCCCAATGCCCGGCCGATCCTGCGCGGGGAGGAAGAGGTGCGCATCCTGATGCCGCCCAAGCGCGAACGCGGCAAGCGCAACGCCCGCAATGGGGCGGAGGCCAATCCGGTCGGCGATCCGCTGTTCGACGCGCTGCGCGCCTGCCGCCGCGAACTGGCGCAGGAGGCGGGCGTGCCGCCCTATGTCATCTTCCACGATTCGACGCTGCGTGAAATGGCCGAACAACGCCCGTCCAGCATCCGCGAGATGAGTCATATCAGCGGCATCGGCCAGAAGAAGCTCGACGCCTGGGGCGATGCCTTTCTCAGCGCGATCCGGCCGTTCCTCTGATAGGGGGGCGGCCGTAGCTGTCCTATCGCCGCCCGTCTTGCTATACTGGCATCGCCGATCTCGCCTCTTGAAACAATATGTCGCCGGAAGGATATGTAATGTCGAAACCGGTAGGAAATGTGCGAAGTTAAGCGCATGAAATCCTATTTCCCGGCGCCCGAACGCTGCCAAGTCTCTTGAAACCTCGGATATGAGCGCGCATGGCGTCCGTCAAAGGAGACGCATCCCATGTTCCGCAAGCTGACCGACCGCATCCTCGTAGCCCCACAGATCACGATCGATCAGGTCGAGCAAGCCAAGGCGCAGGGCGTCACCCTCATTATCAACAACCGCCCTGACGACGAAGAGCCCGGCCAGGTCAACGGCGCCGAGATCGAGGCGGCGGCCAAGGCCGCGGGCATCGCCTATCTCGCCGTCCCGGTCGCCCATGGCGGCTTTGCCCCCTGGCAGCTCGACGGGATGGCGCAGGCGCTGGAACAGGCCGGAGACGGCAAGCTGCTCGCCTATTGCAGGTCCGGCACGCGCAGCACGCTCCTATGGGCGCTGACCCGCGCCCGCGCTGGCGACAATGCCGACGTGCTGGCGGCACAGGCCGCGGCGGCGGGATATGATATCGCCCCGGTGCGCCAGATCATGGATGCGCTGGCACCGCAGTAAATCCCAAACACCCGTTCGCCCTGAGCCTGTCGAAGGGCTTCTCTTCTATAAAAATACAGGCATTAGAAGAAAGAATAGGGCTTCGACAGGCTCAGCCCGAACGGATGTTGGATGTCTGGAAATGATCGCTTCCAGACACCACCCGTCAGCCGACCCTGCCTCAATTCTTCCGCTGCGGCACCGTGAAGGTGCCCGACACGCGCCCGCTGGGGCTGGTCGCCGCGCCCGGTACGCCGCCCGATGAGCGCCCATCGACCGTCGATCGGCCGGTGTTGAGGTCCATGACCAGACGCCCGCCGCTCAGCCGGTTCGCGCCCTGCGTCAGGGTGACATTGCCCAACATGGTGATGAGCTTGCTGTTCAAGTCGTAGATGGCGACGTTGCCGCGCGCGGTCTGGTCCGCCTTGGTCACGACGACATTGCCCGATGCGTCGATCCGGTCGATGTCCACGCCATTCGACCCGCCGTTCGGCTGCTTGCTATAGGCGACGGTCATGCGCGCGGCGTTCAGCGTCATGCCGGCCTGCGTCACTTCGACATTGCCCGACACGACGACGCGGTCGGCGCGGTCCTGCACTTCGATCCGATCGGCGTTGAAATTGACCGGCGCGTTGCTGTCGTGATTCTTCATCACCTGCGCAAAGGATGGCGCGACGACGCCGGCGAACATCATCGCGGCGGCGGCCACAAAGCCGGTCGAGAGCAGGATCAGGGTGCGTGTCATCAGTTTCGCCCTTTGAGGCCATTTTGCTCGATGCGCAAGTTCGCCCGGCCATTCAATGTGACCGTGCGCGCGCCCATGTCCGCTTCCAGATGGTCGCCGCTGAACGTGCCGATCGGAATCCGCCCATCCACGCGCCCCGCGCTGCGCATCCGCCGGGTCTTCAGGTCGATGCCGACGTCGCGCGTGGTCAGGCGATATCCGCCTGCCGCCTCGAACTGCACCGGCCCTTCGATGCCGACCCGCTCGGTGTCCATATCATATCGCCCCTTTTGCGCGGTCAGCACGGCGGGGCCGTCCGACAGCAGGATGCGCGCCGACATGCTGCTTAAGTCCACGATCGGTTCGCGCGAGCTTTTCTGCACCGCAGAGCCAGCGCGCAGGGAGAAGGGCTGGCCCTTGCTGTCCTCGCCGCGATACAGCGCTTCGGTCAGGCGCATCCGGTCCTTCGCCACCTCGACCTTGTTCTTGTCGAGCACGAAGCTGACCTTGTCGCCGCCGGTAAAGGGCGCGGTCGCCAACAGGGCCGCCAGCACGCCGACCGCGACCGGCAGCCAGTTTTTGAGCAGCGCGACCAGCCGGTCATGACTCCCGCCCGGCTGCGCCCACTGGCGGCGGACATCGCGTTGCTGATCGGCCTGGACGGACATGGTTGGACCTTTCAGCCTACGTCACATATGCGAGAAAATGTCGATTTCCGGCCATCCGGCCAGGTCGAGTTCGGCGCGGTGGGGCAGGAAGTCGAAACAGGCCTGGGCCAGTTCCATCCGCCCTTCGCGGATCAGGCGCTTGTCCAGTTCGGCTTTCAGCGCATGGAGGTAGCGCACGTCCGACGCGGCATAATCCTTCTGCGCGTCCGACAGGACGGGGCCGCCCCAGTCGCTCGACTGCTGCTGCTTGCTGATGTCCTGGCCCAGCAGCTCGCGCACCAGTTCCTTCAGCCCATGGCGGTCGGTATAGGTGCGGATCAGGCGCGAGGCGATCTTGGTGCAATAGACGGGCGCGGCGACCACGCCCATATAATGTTTGATCGCGGCCAGGTCGAACCGGCCGAAATGATAGAGTTTCAGCCGATCCGGATCGGCCAGCACGGCGCGCAGGTTGGGCGCGGCATAATCGCTGCCGGGCTTGAAACGGACGAGATGTTCGTCGCCCTTGCCATCGCTGATCTGAACCACGCACAGGCGGTCGCGCGGGGTGATCAGCCCCATGGTTTCGGTGTCGATGGCGATCGGGCCGGGGGCGAGCACGCCGGCGGGCAGATCTTCTTCATGGAAATGAACGGTCATATGCTTCCCTTATGGTGAAACAGGCCCAACCGCAATCAAGGCTTTGCCGGGCCGGATCTTCGCGACGAAAGCCGTCATTTGCCAGGTGCATGGCGGTGGTTGGGGGCCATTTTGCCCAATTGGAACGGAACAGGATCGCAACAGTGAAAATCATTCGCGCTGCTCTGAAAAGTTGATATAGTGATTCCCAAATCCGCGTCTGCGGTGGATTCTGCATGTCATTCGCCCGACATGTGTTTGTCCGATTGGTCTTGGGGCGAAGCGAAAGTGACTAACAGGGCATGAGTTTTGATAGAGGTCGCCGCGGCGGGCGCGGCAAGGA
>JAVBXL010000104.1 GCA_030824575.1 bacterium
CTGCGCCGCGCGCGGGCGGGTGGATGACGCGCGGCTGGCGGCGATGATGGCCGACCCCTGGTTCGACGCGCCGCCGCCCAAGAGCATCGATCGCGAGCAGTTCAGCATCGATGCGGTGCGGGGGCTTTCATTGGAGGATGGCGCGGCGACGCTGACGGCGTTCACGGCGGCGGCGGTCGCGCGCGCGGTCGATCATCTGCCGGAGCGGCCGACGGCGATCCATGTCGCGGGCGGCGGACGGCATAATGATACATTGATGGCGATGCTGGCCGAGCGGACCGGCGCGACTGTGTTGTCGGTCGATGGATTGGGATGGGATGGCGACGCGCTGGAGGCGCAGGGTTTCGCCTATATGGCGGTGCGGCACCTGAAAGGGCTGCCGATCAGCTTTCCGGGTACGACGGGAGTGGCGGAGGCGATGACGGGCGGGGTGTTGTTCCAAGTGTGAGGGGCGCATTTACGGGAATGGGGAAGAGGGGGGAATTGGGGACCAGCCGCTTCCAAACAATGAGGCACCATATTCTGAGAGCAAGTTCTGCTGGATTCCAGATCATGATCCGGCTCCCCGCAAAACTGCGACCGATGGATCACCGCTTGCGCGTCAGTTCGCGCATCGCCGTATCAATGCCCTGGATCGTCAGTGGGTACATGCGATCGTTCATCAGGTCGCGGATCATCTTGGTCGATTGGCTATAGCCCCAATGGGCTTCCGCAGCCGGATTGAGCCACACGCAGGCGGGATAGGTATGGGCGACGCGGTGGAGCCAAACCGCGCCGGCTTCCGCGTTCATATGTTCGACCGATCCGCCCGGCTGGGCGATCTCATAAGGACTCATCGCCGCGTCGCCGACGAAGATGACCTTATAATCATGGCCATATTTGTGGAGGATATCCCAGGTCGGAATCCGCTCAGCAAAGCGGCGGCGATTATCCTTCCACACGCCTTCGTAGAGGCAGTTGTGGAAGTAGAAAAATTCCATATTCTTGAATTCGCCGGTCGCGGCGGAGAACAGCTCCTCGCACAGCGTCACGAACGGGTCCATCGATCCGCCCACGTCCAGAAACAGCAGCAGCTTGACCGCATTATGCCGTTCAGGCCGCATCCGAATGTCGAGCCAACCCTGGCGCGCGGTGCCGCGGATGGTTTCGTCCAGGTCCAGTTCGTCGGCCGCGCCCTCCCGCGCGAAGCGTCGCAGGCGGCGCAGCGCGACCTTGATGTTGCGAGTGCCCAATTGCTTGGCATTGTCGAGATTGGCGAATTCGCGCTTTTCCCACACCTTGATCGCGCGCTTGTGCCGGGATTCGCCGCCGATGCGCACGCCTTCCGGGTTATAGCCGCCATTGCCGAAGGGGGACGTGCCGCCGGTGCCGATCCATTTGTTGCCGCCCTGATGCCGGCCCTGCTGTTCCTCCAGCCGCTCTTTTAGCGTTTTCATGATGGCGTCCCAGTCGCCCAGGGATTTGATCTTCTCCATCTCCTCGGCACTGAGATATTTTTCGGCGACGAGGCGCAGCCAGTCTTCCGGTATCTCCGCTTCGACCCCGTCCTGCCCCAACACACCCTTGAAGACCTTGGCGAACACCTGGTCGAACCGGTCGAGCAGCCCTTCGTCCTTCACATAGGTCGCGCGGGCGAGATAATAGAAATCCTCCGGCCGCCGCGCGATGACGTCCCGGTCGAGCGCTTCGAGCAGCAGCAGATGCTCCTTGATGCTGGCGTTGATGCCGGCGGCGCGGAGCGCGTCGAGAAAGTTGAGCAGCATGGCCATGCTTGTCGGCCAGCGCGCGCGACGATGCAAGCTGCCGTCACCACCTGGATTGTCCGAATATTAAGTGTTGCGGTGCATGGTTAATCCGTCACTATCCACAACACATATTGGACGCGGGGCGCGCTTGGAAAACAGGGATTTGTTGGCTGACCTGGGGGAACGGTCGGGCGACATTGCATTGCAGTGCAGCGAGACGGCTGGATATTTGAGCGAGTTGAACCGCCGTATCCAGGGCGATTCGGCGTATCTGGCGACCCTGCAGGCCAATATGGAAACTCTGGCCGCCAGTCAGAATGAGAGCGTCGCCGCGGCGCAGGAATTGAGCCTGACCGCGCGCCGCGCCGGCCGGATCATCGCCGACGGGCATGATGTGATCGGCCTGTCGCTGGGCGAGGTCGCCGCGTTGGTAGACCATGTCACCGGGCTGGAGGGGCATTTGCGCCAGTTCCTGACCGTGATCGAGGCGGTGGGCGATATCAGCGAGGAATTGGGTGCGATCGCGCGCCAGACCCGGATGCTGGGGGTCAATGCCGCGATCGAGGCGGCGCGTGGCGGTGCCGCGACCCAGGGCTTTGCCGTGGTCGCGGACGAGATCAGACGGTTGGCGGGGCAAGCGGGCGAGTCCGCGGCATCGGCCGGCGACAAGCTGACGCAGTTGGACCGGGATGCACGCCATCTGATCGGCGGGGTGGAGGCCAATATTGTGCGCGGCCGGGGGGCGGGTGCCCATATCGACCGGCTGCGGTTGAGCATGGCGGAGATTGCTTCGCTGGTCACCCAATTTGGCGAACGATCGGGTGCCATCGTCACCTGCACCGACGCGGCCGATGGCGATGTCAAAGCGCTGCGTCATGGGCTGGCGGCGTTCAGCCGGTCGGCCAGCGACAGCGCGGCGCGGGTCGATGTCGCGCGCGAGCAGTTGGAAGGGTTGGAGGGCATGGCCAACGCCATGCTCAATACCGCGGCGCATGGACCGCAGAAGACGCGCAACAGCCGCTATATCGCTTTGGCCGAGGATGGTGCGGAAGAGGTCGGCGCGCTGATCGAGCGGGCGCTGGAGAAGGGGGATATCAGTCTGTCCCAACTGTTCGACACCGATTACCGCCCGATCGGGGGCTCCGCGCCAGTCCAATATCTCAACGGCTTCACCAATTTTGCGGACGGCATATTGCGGCCGGTGCTGGACCGCCGCACCAGCGAAGACAGCGCGATCGTGGGCTGCTGCCTGCTCGACATGAACGGCTATCTGCCGACCCATATCAGCGTGCGTTGCCAGCCGCAGCGGCCCGGCGCCCATGACTGGAACATGGAAAATGCCCGCAACCGGCAGATTTTCATGGATAGCCAGACCCGCCGCGCCTTGCAGGAGGAAGGCGATTTCTTCCTCTATACCTATCGGCAGGATCTGGGCGAGGGTCGCTATCGCGCGCTGCGCAGCGTGTTCGTGCCGCTGGTGTTCGGCGGGCGGCGCTGGGGGCTATATGAGGTGGGCTATTTGATCTGAGGACGCTTCGTGCTGGTGCTGTGGATGAGCGAAACGAGCACGAAGGAGATGATGATCAGCAAATACCAACTGCCCAATTTGGTGACGCTCACCATCTGCCAGCCATGGCGCTGGTCGGGATAGGTCCAGGCATTGGCGAAAGTGCCTATATTCTCAGCGAACCAGATGAACAGGGCGACGAGGAAGAACCCTACAAGGAGCGGCATCCGCCGTGGCATGCGCCAGGGCGTAAAGACAATCCAGGTTCGGCCGAACAGTCCGATCGCCGCCGCAAACAGGACGAGCCGAATGTCCGGCAGCCAATGATGGGCGAAGAAATTGACGTAGATGGCGATGGCCAGCAGCGTCGTGGCCCAGACCGGCGGATAATGGGTGAAGCGGAAGTCGAAAATGCGCCAGATGCGTGCAATGTAACTGCCTACCGCTGCATACATGAAGCCTGAGAAAAGCGGAACTGGGCCGACATGGAGCAGGCTGGCTTCCGGATAGATCCACGAACCGGCATGGGTCTTGAACAATTCCATCACCGTGCCGATCAGGTGGAAAGCGAAGATGACCTTCGCCTCGCTCCAGCTTTCGAGCCGGAAACCTAGCATGGTGGCCTGAACCGCAAGCGCCGCCAGCGTCAGGAAATCATAACGATGGAGTAGTGCATCGGACGGGTAGAAGAGGTGCGTTGCCAGAAGGAGCGCCAACATCAGGCCGCCGAACAGGCAGGCCCAGCCCTGTTTGAAACCGAACAGCAGAAATTCGAACACCCATGCCGGTGGGCCGGGTGGAACATGCATTGCCTCCAGACGAGCGCGGGTACGGGCAAAACGAGTAGCGTTCGAAATCATGCCCAAGACTTAAAGCCGCTTTCGGGCAGGACGGGAAGGACCGTTATCGCCCCTTTTGCGCCAGGTGGCTGACCGTCACTTCGCCATTGGCGGCATAGGTGGCGACGGCTTGGGCTTCGGCTGTCTGGGTGTCCTTGCCGTCGATAATCGCGGCCACTTGGTGCGGGCTGGGCACCTTGTCATAGACGCCATAGAGATCGGTCTGGCCAACCATGTGGATCGAGAGCTTGTAACCAGCGCCGTTGGCGGCGGGATCGAAGGCCAGCACGGTACCGCTGTCGTCAACCGGCACGATGATCGCGCCGTCGCTGCGCCCGGCCTGTTGCAGCATGTCGTAGCGGCCCTCGGCAGTGGCCACGGTGCCGCGGATGCAGAGCGCATCCTTGCCATCGCGCGGGATGCGGACATCCTGCGGCGCGGCTTCCTGTGCGGGTTT
>JAVBXL010000149.1 GCA_030824575.1 bacterium
AAGCTGATCGACGGTACCTTCCCCGATTATAGCCGCGTCATCCCGACCGCGAACGACAAGCTGCTCAAGATCGATCCGCGCAGCTTCGAGGATGGCGTCGACCGCGTCGCCACCATCGCCACGGAAAAGACCCGCGCGGTCAAGATGAGCCTGGACAAGGACAAGATCACCCTGTCCGTCACCAGCCCCGAAAATGGCACCGCGGCCGAAGAAGTGCCCGGCGCGTTCCAGGGCGAAGGTTTCGATATCGGCTTCAATGCCCGCTATCTGCTCGACATATTGGGCCAGATCGACAGCGATTTGGTCGAGCTGCATCTGGCGGATGCCGCCGCGCCGACGCTGATCCGTGAAAGCGACGACAGCCCGGCGCTCTACGTGCTGATGCCGATGCGCGTCTGACGGTTATTGCAGCGCAGGTTTTCGCCTGCACATGCCCTTTGGTGCAGGTTTCAGCCTGCACCAAAGCGGGCCGGAGGTAATCCTCTGGCAAGGAGTTTGCGCTACCGGTGGAGCATGTCTTTACTGCGCGCATCCCTCGACGATAATCCGTCCCGTTCCATGACATTGATGGTCGCGCTCGGCCTTTCGGAGAGCGGGACCGAAGTATCGGCGTCCTGGATTTCGGGCAATTTTTTCCATATCGCGCGACTTTGGCCTTTGATCCTGCTGACCAAGTTCAGCGTGGTCGCCCTGCTCAACCTGCCCTTCTATTCCGGCGAACCGCTCCAGATCGCGTTGATGGTCGCCATGCTGATCATCGACGGTACGCTGATGCTGCTGCCGCGCCGCAACTGGTTCCGCCACCGCATGCCGCATATCCAGAATTGGATGATGTTGCCGATGGTGTTCCTGTCGGGCCTGACCTTCAGCCTGTGGCTGGGTTATGAAACCAAGGCCGCGACCGATGCGCTGTTCCTGGCGGCGGTGCCCGAGCTGTCGGTGGCGCTGCTGGCCGTCTGCATCTTCGGCGACCGGCGCCTGCTCGGCATCAGCTATTTCCTCGGCGCGCTGCTGGTGTCGGTGGTGGAAAAGGCGGGCATGGCCCAGATCGGCCTGTTGCTCAGCTGCGTCATCGTCATGCTGGTCGCCACATTGCGCCAGGCGACGGCGGACCGCGACCAGGCGATCGCCCGGCACCAGCAGGATCTGCGCGCCCAGCGTTCCGACCGGCTGTTGCAGGAGCATGAGCGTACCGGGCGCGGCTGGTTCTGGGAAACCGACCGCCAGGGTTGCCTGACCTATATCAGCGACACGTTGGCCCAGTCATTGTCCGTGTCCGTCGGGACGCTGATCGGCAAGCCGATCACCGAGATCGTGCGGCCCGGTGACAAGAAGCAGGGCGATGGCGAACGCACGCTGGGCTTCCATTTGTCCGCGCGTACCGGCTTTGCCGATATTCCCGTCTGCGCCGCCATGGCGAAGGAAGAGGAGCGCTGGTGGTCGATTTCGGGCCAGCCGGTGTTCAACGAATATGGCCAGTTCCACGGCTTTCGCGGGGCGGGCACCGACCTGACCGAAACGCGCCGCAACCAGGCGGAGGTCACGCGCCTGGCCCAGTTCGATTCGCTCACGGGCCTGGCCAACCGCATCCAGATGCTGCGGTCGCTGGAGCAGGCGGTGGCCGATCGCCATGGCAAGCCGGGCGAATGCACGCTGATGATGCTGGACCTCGACCGGTTCAAGATCGTCAACGACACGCTGGGCCACCCCGCCGGCGACGCCCTGCTGCGTCAGGTCAGCCAGCGGTTGCAGCGCGTGGTCGGCGAAAAGGGGCTGGTCGGACGGCAAGGCGGCGACGAGTTCAAGATATTGCTGCCCGGCCGCCACGACCAGACCGTGCTCGCCCATCTCGCGCAGGCGGTCATCAGCGCGGTGTCGCAACCCTATACGGTCGAAGGCAATGCCGTGGTCATCGGCGTGTCGATCGGCCTGTCGGTCTGTCCGCAGGATGGCGTGACCGCCGATGCGCTGATCCGCAACGCCGACCTGGCGCTCTACGCCGCCAAGGGCGACGGGCGCGGCGTCCATCGCTTCTATTCGTCGGACATGCATGCCGACGCGGAAAATCGCCGGCAGCTGGAGGAGGATCTGCGTCGCGCGCTGACCGACGACGGCCTGCACCTGGTCTACCAGCCGGTCGTGTCGTCCAAGACGGAGCAGATTACCGGTTACGAAGCGCTGCTGCGCTGGAACCATCCGGTGCGTGGGCCGATCTCACCGGCGCTGTTCATACCCATTGCGGAAGATAGCGGCCTGATCGCCCAGATCGGCGAATGGGTGATGCGCACCGCCTGTCGCGACGCGGCGGAATGGCAGGAGGGTATCCGCGTCGCGGTGAACGTGTCGCCGACCCAGTTCGCCAATCCCGGCTTCCCCTCCACCGTCATGAGTGCATTGGCCGCCGCGCAGCTGGCGCCTGAGCGGTTGGAGCTGGAGATTACCGAGAGCGTCTTCCTGAACGACGACGATGGCACGGACGCGATGTTCAACCGGTTGAAGGCAATCGGCGTCCGCCTGGCGCTGGACGATTTCGGCACCGGCTATTCCTCGCTCGGCTATCTGAAAAAGGCGCCGTTCGACAAGATCAAGATCGACCAGAGCTTCGTGCGCGGCGCCGCGATCAAGGGCAATCGCAACAGCGCGATCATCAAGGCGATCGTCAGCCTGGCCGAGGCGCTGGGCATGGACACCACGGCCGAGGGCGCGGAAACGCAGGATGAGCTGGCGCTGATCCGCCAGCTGGGTTGCAGCCATATCCAGGGCTATATTTACGGCCGGCCGATGCCGATGGCCGATGTGATGGCCAGCCAGAACCGCGCCGGCACGGCGGCCAGCGCCAATGGCTTCCAGTCCAGCCGCCCCGAACGCAAGACGATGCTGCGCACCATCGCGGTCCATCATGACGGCCATGTCTATATCGGCCGCGTGCGCAATATCTCCGCCACCGGGGCGTTGATCGAAGGATTGTGGAACGTGCCGGTGGGCACGCTGTTCGCGATCGAGCTGGCCGAAAACCAGTTCGTCAACGCCACCAGCAAATGGTCGAGAGACGATCGCATGGGCGTGGAATTCGCCGGCGCCGTGGATGTCAGCACCTTGCGCAATCCGCCGCGGTCCATGGCCTCCTAAAGCATGATCCGATGCGATCGAATCGGATCATGCTGACTTCAAACGGCGTTAAACAGATGCCAGAAAGTCGCCACTGGCGATGATCGGCCATTCGGATGGGTCGCGCGCATAGACATAGGTCCATGCCGCGACCGGGCCTTGTTCCCCCTCGACCATCAGCCGTAGCCGCCGATATTCGTGCGGCTGCGGGCTATCCACCGCACATTCCTCATAATCGTCGAGCCAGGCCAATGTGACCTCCGCGTCGCTCAATGCGAACAGGTCGCCTGTCACCACACCCTCTGCGCCCGGTACGAAGCCCGGATAGCCTGCCAGGCGGTACAGCATGCCCTGCGCCCGTGCCGACCCCACAAGCTGCGCCTTGGCCCGCAGGCGCCGCGCCATCGGCCCGTCGAAGGCAAAGCGCAGCGTGCCATAGACGAATAACAGGCTATCGCTCACCGCGCGTCCATTTCACCATATTGCGGCGAAATTTCCCAATAACGGGATATTTCATCGTCGCCCCTTGTCCTGCAACCATCGAAAATACGCGGATTTCTGCCGAAAATGCAGATTTGGCACGGCCTCTGCAAAGTCTGTTGGCATCAAGGCCGGATGGTCGGCCAACGTACAACAGGGAGTATCCACCATGTCCATCGCCAAGATCCAGAACGCCGCCTTCGCCCTTGCCAGCGCTTTCATCGTCGCCGGCCTGTTCGTGAGCGCCGCCGTTCCCGTCGCGCCGATCGCCTGATCGCCCCATCCATCCTATCAACGGAAAGTCAGAGACATGAACAACAGTTTCACCCTGGACCGTCGCAATGGCAAGATCATGGGCGTGTGCGCCGGGATCGCCAACCGCACCGGCCTGGACGTCACGATCCTGCGCGTCGCGCTCGTACTGCTGACGCTCTGCGCGCTGGGGCCGATCGGCGTCGTGGCCTATCTGCTGGCCGGATGGCTGGCGGAGGGTTGAGCCTGCAGAGCCGTTCGATCGGGACCACCAAAGTCGATATCAAGTAAAAAGGCCGCCCTGCTTATCGCAGGAGCGGCCTTTTGGCATCCCGATCACACGGGATGAAGATCGCGATAGATACGCGATCAGGCATAAAGCACCGAATAGAAGGTCAGCATCTGAACGCCGACCGCAACGGCCAGCACAGTGCCCTGAAACATCTGACGCATATTTTGCTCCATAGTTGCAAGAATCAATCCCCGGTTTTTGGGGATGCGGGCCACTACGCCCGTCATATTCTTGTAACAATCGCAAAGCGCGACATGCCGATTGCATCAAACGCAACAGAGCAACAGGGGTGTTACCCCAAAGCCACGATCATGGCCTGCGCCGCGGCCGGGTTGCGCTCCTTCGCGCCACCGATGAAGAAGCCGAACATGTCGCCCTGCGCCGCCTGCCGTTGCGCGCGATCGGCCCA
>JAVBXL010000114.1 GCA_030824575.1 bacterium
AGCTTGCCATCACGAAACTGGCTGACCGCGATCACCGTTTCATACAGGTTGGGATCACCAAATTCCTTTGCTCCGCGCGCCTGGAGCAGTTCTGGCGCGGTGACGGTGCCGGGCGTGATACCGAACTGGTCGTACATATCGGCCGGCAGGTCATCGAGCGAATTGTTCATCATCGCGAAGTTGCCGAGCGAATAGAAGATCGGCTTGCCCTTGTAGATCTCGATACCGCGCAACTGGTGCGGGCCATGACCGACATAGACGTCCGCGCCGGCGTCGATCGCCTGATGCGCGAGCGGCTGGGCGAAGTTGGCGGTGATCTGGCTGGCATTGCCGGGTTCATGATTGTGCAGCGAGAACACGACGAAATTGCCGTTCTGCTTGGCCTGGCGAATGGACAGCAGATTGGCTGCCACGTCCCTGGCATTAAGATCATATTCGATCTTCATCGGGGTGGCCGGATTGGCGGTCGCGCGATATTCGCGACCTTTCATCTTGACCGGCGTGCCGGGCTTGGTGCCGGCGAGGCGAGCGATGGTGGCCAGGTCCGCGTCAGACACAAGGCCGATTTCGGTGCTGCGGATGGCGTTGGCGCCACCACGGCCGGGCACCTTGCCCAGCGGATCGGCGGCCGGCGACATGGGGGTGAAGCTGGTGGTGGCCGAAATCAGGCCGACCCGGCCAGAAGGACCGTCATGATAGGCCGGCGCGCGCGCGGCGGTCATGTTGTGGCCGGTGCCCGCATGAGTCAGATGCGCCGCGTCGAGCAGGTCCAGCGTCTCGGCCATGCCCTCCACGCCCCAGTCGGTGGTGTGGTTGTTGGCGTGGCCGACGATGTCGATGCCCATCTTGGCCACGTCGGCCGGCACGGCGGGATCGGCAAGCATCCAGGTGCCGCCCGATTCGGCCTGGGGTGATCCCTTGAACGTCTTGAGGTCGAGCGCCGTCGTTTCGAAATTGCCGAAGGTGATGTCGGCGCCGCGCAGGATGCGCAGCATGTCGGGCGACTGCTTTTCGATCGTCGCCAGCATCGGCCGCAGATAGATGAGGTCGCCCACTGCCGCGAAGCTGAAATCGCCAGCTATGGGCGTGCTGGGAACAGTGGTCGTGCTCAACTGGCCGCCGCTTTCCTCTTCCTCGGCATGGACCGTCGGGGCGGCGGACAGAATGGCGGCGGCACCGGCGCAGAGCAGGGTGCGCAACGCGCGGCGGGAAAAGATGGCAGACATGAAGGCGGTCCCCTTGGACGATGCCGATAAGCGGCAGACCCATGGAGACTTAGCCAAGGCGGCTGACATGAACCTGTCACATGACGATATCGGGTCCGTCAGGCCGGGGCTCGGCGGAAACGAATGAGGACGCACAGTCCCTGCCCCGTTCGCCCATCCCGCAATTCTATCTCTGCGCCCAGCCGGTCGGCCAGCGCGCGGGCGATCGGCAGGCCAAGCCCGGTGCCCGGCGCCGACGTGCGGCCGGTGATGCGATAGAAACGCTCCCACACCTTGTCGCGCTGATCGGGGGGGATGCCGGGGCCGTTATCGTCGATTTCGACCACCGCCTCCTGATCGTCCAGCCAGACGCTGACCGCGACCGCACCGTCGGGGCGGTTATAGCGGATGGCATTGTCCAGCAGATTGCCCAGCAATTCACCCGCCAACGCCGCCTGGCCAAGCGCCATGACCGGACCGTCCATGCGATTGTCATAGGCGATATCGAGAGTGGCGGGCGCCTGCGCGGCGCGATCGGCAGTCACGGTGGCGGCGAGGGCCGCGAGATCGACGGGGCGCATCTGCATGTCCCCCTGATCCTCGCTGCGGGCCAGTGCGATCATCTGCCGCAGCAGCAGTTCGAGGGAGTCGATCGCGTGCGGAATATCCGTCAGCGCCGCTTGTCCCTGCGGCGAATGGGGGCCGTAGCGTTCCAGTACATCAAGATGGACGCGCGCGACGGCAAGCGGCGTGCGCATCTGATGCGAGGCGTTGGAGGTGAATTGCCGCAGCGAATTGCTCGCGCGCTCCAGTCGGGTCATGAGGCCGTTGAAGGCATCGACGAAGGGACGGATTTCGGTCGGATCGCTGCCGCTGCTTTCCAGACGGAAAGCGGGCGAGGCATCCTGTTGCGCCGTTTCCACCTGGCTGGTGAGGTCGATCAGGGGGCGCAGACCCCAGCGGATCGCCCACCAGAAGAGCAGGCCCGTAACGACCAGCACTGCAAGGCCGACCATCAACACCCGGATCATGAACTGATGCTCATAAGCGCGGCGATCGTCGATATAGTCGGCGATCTGAATGACGATCAGGCCGGTTTCGCCGGCAGGGCGGCGGATTTCCGTGGCGATGCGGGCAGGCTTGCCGTGCAATATGCCGTCGCGCAGATAGGCGGCCTGCGTCACCTGCCTGGCATCGGCGGGATTGAGATAGCCGCGCACCGTAGGATTGGCCCGATAGGCGTTGACGAAGGTGGCCGGCGGATGCGGGTCGATCACGCCATTCCATGTTTCGCCATAATCGCGCGGGGGCGGCAGCGCGGCGTCTCCCGCCAGCAACTCCTTCCCGCGATAGACGCTGTAATGAACGACCGGTCGCGCACGGCGCTGGAGCAAGTGGACGGCGAGCGGCAATAGGCTTTCCCGTTCCGGCGATCGGCTGTTGTAGACGAGGCTGAGCGTGCGGACCGAACCGACAAGCACGCGGTCGACCGTGTCGGCCTCCGTATCATGCGTCACCCAGGCGGTGATGATGCCGAATAGCAGGACGAGGGCCGCGAGCGGCATCATGACCGCGCCGGTCAGGCGCAGGCGCAACGAAGGGGGCAGGTTCCGCATCAGCGCGCTGTTAGCAGATTATGCGGATCAGGCAGCCTCTATCATATAGCCTAGCCCACGCACGGTGCGGATCGCGGGGCCGGACGGCTGGAGCTTGCGACGCAGCCGGCCGACATAGACTTCCAGCGCATTGGGGGTGACGGCATCGTCGAAATTGAAGATTTCGGCCGACAGGCGTTCCTTGGCGATGACCTTACCCGGTCGGCCCATCAGCGTTTCCAGCACCGCCAGTTCGCGGCGGCGCAGGTCCAGCATCTTGTCATCGAGATAGACGGTGCGGCTCGACCGGTCGAACATCAGCGTGCCGATGCGCAGCATCGGGTCCAGCTGCCCCTGGCTGCGCCGCACCAGCGCGCGGATGCGGGATTCCAGCTCGCGGGGGTGGAAGGGCTTGGCCATATAGTCGTCGGCGCCGCGATCGAGACCCTGGATGCGATCATCCATCATGTCCCGCGCGGTCAGGATGATGATCGGCGTGGCAGCGCCGCGCGCGCGCAACTGGCTGAGCACATCCAGCCCGTCCATATCGGGCAGGCCGAGATCAAGTATGATGGCGCAATAGGGTTCCTGGTCGGCCAGCTTCAGGGCGTCTTCGCCGGTCGTGAGAATATCGACGGCAAATCCGGCCGCCTCCAGCGAGGCGACCATGCCGCGGGCGAGCCGCTCATCATCTTCCACCAGCAACAAACGCATGAACTGACAAACCCTCCGTCCCGCGGGCGCCTTCCCGCGATGGACATTAAATTGCGATACGCATCATGCGTGGGATTGCAAATGCGAAGTGTGTCGGCGCCGATCTTGCCTTTGATTACGCATCGGCCCGTGTCCGACCCATTGTGTCAGGTTCATGACAGCGACTCCGGTTAGGATAATGGGGAAGACGAATGGCGGGATGACAATCCACAGCCTTCGGGTCGCAAAAAAATGACGCGCAAATAAGCGCTTCGCCATTTTCCAAGGGGAATCAGAACTATGATGACGGGTCGCTCCGCGTTCGCGGGGATATTGTTCTGCATGGCCGTTCCGCTGTCAGGCGGCGCTCTGGCACAGGTTGCCGCACCGGCCGAGCCCGCTGCGCTGGCGCGCCTCGACGCCCTGTTCGCCAAATGGAACAGCAAGGATTCGCCCGGATGCGCCGTCGCCGTGTCGCGCAACGGACAGGCGATCGCGACTCGCGCTTATGGCATGGCCGACCTGGAAAAGGGCGTGCCCGCGACCCCGGACAGCATCTATGAGGCCGGGTCGGACTCCAAGCAGTTCACCGCCGCCGCCATCCTGATGCTGGCGCGCGAGGGCAAGCTGTCACTGGACGACGATATCCGCAAATATCTGCCCGAGCTGCCCACCTACAGCGCGCCCGTTACCATCCGCCACATGCTGCATCACACCAGTGGCCTGCGCGACTGGGGATCGGTCGCCGCGATTGAAGGCTGGCCGCGCAACAGCCGTACCGCCAGCAATGACGATGTGCTGGAGATCGCGTCGCGCCAGAGCGAACTCAACTTCGCACCGGGCGCGCATTATCTCTACAGCAACAGCAATTATAATCTGGCGGCGATCGTCGTCGCGCGGGTCAGCGGCCAGTCGCTCGCCGATTTCACCAGCGAGCGCATCTTCAAGCCCTTGGGCATGACCCATACCAGTTGGCGCGACGATCATGGCGAAGTGGTCGCCGGCCGGACC
>JAVBXL010000086.1 GCA_030824575.1 bacterium
GTCGGGATAGCCCCCACCCCAACCCCTCCCCTGAAGGGGAGGGGCTTTTCCGTGACAATCCCCTCTTCCACCAGCCACCGCGCCAGCTTGGCGACCCGCTCGACCTTGTCCGCGACCGTGCCCAGCTTCTCGTGAAACGTAATCCGCCCCAGCTTCTTCGCATGGTCCTCAAGCCGCGTCTTGCGATCCTGCTCCCAGAAGAAGCGCGCATCGCTCAGCCGCGCGGCCAGCACCTTGCGGTTGCCCGCGATGATAGCCGCGCCGCCATCCTTCGCCTCGATATTGGCGGTGCAGATGAAGGCGGGCGCCAGCTTGCCTTCGCCGTCGCGCAGCACGAAATATTTCTGATTGATGCGCAGCGTCAGTTGGATGACTTCAGGCGGCACTTCCAGAAAGGCCGGGTCGAAATCGCCCAGCAGCGGCACCGGCCATTCGGTCAGCCCCGCATTCTCCGCGACCAGTCCCTTGTCCTCGATCACGGTGTAACCATGCGCAGCCGCAGCCTCCGCCGCCTTCTCCGCGATGATCGCCTGCCGCTCCTGATGGCTCACGATCACATGGCAGGCGCGTAGCTTTTCGACATAATCGTCAGCGCCGCCGATGGTGATCGCGCCGGGATGATGGAAGCGATGGCCCAGCGTCGCATAGCCCGACCGCACATGCTCGACCGCGATATCGACCAGTTCCTCACCGAAAATAGCGACGATGCCCTGCAACGGGCGGACCCAGCGCAGGCTCTCGGTCGTCTGGCTGGCGACGCCCCAGCGCATCGCCTTGGGCCAGGGGAAGGCGCGGATGACGGCGGGCACGGCGTGCGCCAACACATCCATGGTGGCGCGGCCGGGTTTGTTCACTTGCCCGAACCAGACGCCGTCCCGGTCTTCCAACTGATCCTGCGTCAGGCCGGTCTTGCGCAAAAAGCCGTCCAGCGCCTGCGCCGGCGCGGATGTGCGCGGCCCCTTGAACTCCTCGCTCACCGCCGCGGTTTCTTGGCTCAGGCCGCGCGCGATCAGCGCCAGCCGGCGCGGCGTGACGAAACTGTCGATCGCCGCGGGCTTCAGGCCAGCCTTGGCCAGCTCTTCCGTGAACAGGCGAGCCAGGTCGTCGGACGCCTTCAATTGCATACGCGCGGGAATTTCCTCGCAGCGCAATTCGAGGAGGAAATCAGTCATTGATCATATCCCAAACCGTTCAGGCTGAGCGAAGTCGAAGCCCTCGCCTGAACGCAGTGAAGGCACTTCACCTTCGCCCCAGTGAAGCCCTTCGACAGGCTCAGGGCGAACGGGGCAAAAATTGCGCGCATCTTTATCACGCCACCCACCCCGGAAATTTTTCGCTCCAAGCATCGCTATTGCTGGCGATCCACGCCTCGCAGCTACCCTTCGCCATGTCGCGCACCTGGCCCATATAGCTGGCGCGTTCCTGCACGGAAATCACGCCGCGCGCCTGGAGCAGGTTGAACACATGGCTCGCCTTGATCGCCTGGTCATAGGCGGCCAGCGGCACGTTCGCCTCGATGCAGCGGCCATACTCGGCTTGGCAATCCTTGAACCAGCGGAACAGCTTGTCGGTGTCGGCGACCTCGAAATTCCATTTCGACATCTGCTGCTCGTTCGCCAGGAACACGTCGCCATAAGTGACGCCGGCGTCATTGAATTTCAGGTCGTATACGCTGTCGACGCCCTGAATATACATGGCGAGCCGCTCCAACCCGTAGGTCAACTCGCCCGCGACCGGCTTGCAGTCATAGCCGCCCATCTGCTGGAAATAGGTGAATTGCGTGACTTCCATGCCATCGCACCACACTTCCCAGCCCAGGCCCCAGGCGCCCAGCGTCGGGCTTTCCCAGTCATCCTCGACGAAGCGGATGTCGTGGATCAGGGGGTCGATGCCGATCTCCACCAGCGACCCCAGATACAGTTCCTGCAAGTTCGCGGGCGATGGCTTCATGATCACCTGATATTGGTAATAATGCTGCAGCCGGTTGGGATTTTCGCCATATCGGCCGTCCGTGGGCCGCCGGCTGGGCTGGACATAGGCGGCGTTCCAGGGCTGCGGCCCCAGCGCGCGCAGCGTGGTCGCGGGGTGGAACGTGCCTGCCCCCACTTCCATGTCATAGGGTTGCAGGATGACGCAGCCCTGTTTCCCCCAATAGGCATGGAGGGTCAGGATCAGGTCCTGGAAGGAAAGCGCTTTGCCTTCGGCCACGAAACGTCCTTATCGAAAGTGCTGATTTACGGGACCGCGCCTTGGCCCATGGGGCCGATAGGGTCAAGGGCCAAGGGTTAGGGGGAAGCCCCCGTAAACAGGGTTAAGCGGCTTGCCCTCCTGCCGCGTGCTCCCCATTGAAGGACGCATGAAATGCCTTACCACCCTGTTGCGGGCTTTGAGCGCCGCATGGCTGCTGATCGGCGGCGTCCCTGCCTATGCCCAGACCACCGCCGCCACCCCGGCGCTATGGGCGGTGCGGGATGCCGACACCACCATCTATCTGTTCGGCACCGTCCATGTGATGAAGCCGGACATCGACTGGTTCCATGGCGACATAAAGCGCGCCTTCGACCGCTCGGACGAACTGGTGCTGGAAATCATAGAGCCGGACGATCCAAACGCGATCGGCGCGACCATGACCAGCACCGCGCTGGCCAAGGACGGCATTAAATTGTCCGATCGCCTTACGCCAGACGCGCGCGCGAAATATCAGGCGGCGATGGACGCCAATAGCCTACCCTGGCGCACGTTCGACATGTTCAACCCATGGATGAGCGGCATGGCCCTGTCGGTCGCCCCGCTCGCAAAGCTGGGGTATAAAAACGACCTGGGCGCGGAAAAAATCCTGCGCAGCGCGGCAGAAAGCGCTGGCAAGAAAGTCGATGCCCTCGAAACCGTCGAACAACAGGTCGGCTTCTTCGCCAGCCTGCCGATGGCGCAACAGGTGCAGTTCCTCAACGCTACTGTCGACGGCCTGCCCGATATGGAAAGCGAATTTGGCGACCTTTTGCGCTACTGGCAGGCGGGGCAGCCGGACAGACTGGCAAAATCGATGAACGAATCGCTCGAAGCGACGCCGGAACTGGCGCAGGTGCTGCTGACCGGCCGCAACGCCAATTGGGCCAAGTGGATCAAGGCGCGGCTGGACCAGCCCGGCACCGTCTTCGTCGCCGTGGGCGCGGGCCATCTGGCCGGCAAGGGCAGCGTGCAGGACCAACTCAAGACATTGGGCCTGCGCGCCCGCCGGTTAAAGGACGTAAAGCCATGATCCGCGTCGTCACCCGCCTCGTCGCCCTGTTCGCGCTGACGCTGGTCGCCGCCTGCGGACAGAATGACACGCCCGCCGCCAAGGCGCAGGGCGGCCCGGCCCTGTGGCAGGTGCAGCGCGGCGCGTTTAACGGCTGGCTGTTCGGCACTATCCACGTCCTGCCCAAGGGGCTGTCCTGGGACACGCCGACGATCACCGAAGCGATGACCGCGTCCGACCGGCTGGTGCTGGAAGCCGCGGACTTGCAGGACGAGCAAAAGACGCTGTCGCTGTTCGAGAAAATGGGCCGCAGCGCCGGCCTGCCGCCGCTGGAACGGCGCGTGCCGGACGAGGAAAAGACGGCCCTGGTCAAGGCGATGGCCGACGGCGGCACCAACAGCCAATTGCTGTCCGGCTATGAAAGCTGGGCCGCCGCGATGCTGCTGTCCGCGTCCAGCCAGCAGGGGCTGGGCGTCAGCCAGGATGACGGCGTCGAGCCGGTGCTGATCGAGCGCTTCAAGAAGGCCGGCAAGCCGATCGGCGGTCTGGAGACGGTGGAACGGCAATTCGCCGCCTTCGACACCCTCCCCGAAGCGGCGCAATCGCGCCTTTTGGTGCAGACCATCCATGAAGCCAAGGGCATGAAGGTGCTGTATGACCGCATCCTCACCGCCTGGGGCAAGGGCGACATGGACGCGATCGCCAAGGAAGACCAGATCGGCGAGCAGCCCGACCCGATGGTCGAGGAAGCCGTGCTGGTCGCTCGCAACCGCGACTGGGTGAAGGCGATCGAACCGATGCAGGGCCGCCCTTTCATCGCGGTGGGCGCGGGTCACCTGACCGGCCGGGAAAATCTGATCGAACTGCTGAAAGCCAAGGGGTTCACGGTGACAAGGGTGCAGTAATTCACCATCAACGGCCGTTCGTCCTGAGTAGCCATTGAGCGAAGTCGGAGTCGAAGATGACCGAAGGGCAAATGGCGTATCGAAGGATCGGTTTGCCTCCATCCTTCGATACGAGGCTTCGGCAAGCTCAGCCTCTACTCAGGACGAACGGATGTCGCTCGCGCCCCACCCTTGCATTCCCGCCCTTTTCTGCTAAAGGGCCGCCTCCCGCTATGGTCATCCCTGGAGGCGTGGCGGGAACGTACATCAATTTTGCTTTTGGAGACACGCAATGAGCGAGCAGCTTACGCTGTCGGCCGAGGCACGCGATCGGGCAGGCAAGGGAGCCTCCCGCGCCCTCCGCCGTGAGGGCCGCGTACC
>JAVBXL010000132.1 GCA_030824575.1 bacterium
TCGACTATGCCGAATGGCGCGTCGCCGTCGTCATCAGCCGGTCGTCGAGCGACGCGCAGATCGGCTTTGCCGACGGATCGACCGGCACGCTGCCGGCCGGCGCCGCCAACACGCCCTATCGCAAGACCGGCGGCCCGGCCTTTTCCGCGATGAAGCCCGGCGACCTGATCGTCGTGGCGCGCAATGGCGCCAGCTGGGCGCTGCGCAACATTCCCGAAGTATCGGGCGGCATGGTCGCGCAGGAGGTTCATTCGGGCCGCATCCGCGCGATGCAGGGCGGTTTCGATTCGCGCCTGTCCAGCTACAACCGTGCGACGCAGGCGCTGCGCCAGCCGGGGTCCACCATCAAGCCCTTCGTCTACGCCGCCGCGCTGGACGGTGGCATGACCCCGGCCTCGATCATCGTCGATGGGCCGCTATGCGTCTATCAGGGCGCGGGTCTGGGGCAGAAATGCTTCCGCAACTTCTCGGGCGGCAGCGCCGGGCCGCAGACGATGCGCTGGGGCGTGGAACAGTCGCGCAACCTGATGACGGTGCGCGCCGCCAGCCAGACCGGCATGGACCGCGTCGTGCGCACCATCAAGAATATGGGCATCGGCGACTATCAGCCCTATCTCTCCTTCGCGCTGGGCGCGGGCGAGACGACGGTGGAGCGGATGGTCAACGCCTATGCGACGCTCGCCAATCAGGGGAAGCAATTCCCGTCCAAGGTGATGGACTATGTCCAGGATCGCCGCGGCAAGGTGATCTGGCCGGAACGCTGGCGCCCCTGCGATGGCTGCAACATGGTCAATTGGGACGGCAAGCCCATGCCCCGCTTCGGCATGGAGGGTAAGCAGGTGATGAACCCGATGACCGCCTATCAGGTCGTCCACATCACCGAGGGCGTGATCCAGCGCGGCACCGCCACGGTGCTGGCGGATCTGAAACGCCCCCTGTTCGGCAAGACCGGCACCACCAACGGCCCGACCAACGTCTGGTTCGTGGGCGGATCGCCCGATATCGTCGCGGGCGTCTATATCGGCTACGACCAGCCGCGCAGCCTTGGCGGCTGGGCGCAGGGCGGCCGCATCGCAGCCCCCATCTGGAAGGCGGCGATGACGCCGCTGCTGGAAACCATGCCCAAGACGCCCTTCGTCGCGCCGGCCGGCATCCGCATGGTCGCGATCGACCGTCGTTCGGGCAAGCGCGTCTATGGCGCATGGCCCGGCACCGACGCCAAGCCCGCGATCATCTGGGAAGCGTTCAAGCCCGAATCCGAACCTCGCCGCACCATCCGCAAGGAAGAGGCGGAGGAGCAGGCCAAGGTCGCCGCCGCCCGCGCCGATCGCGCCGTATCGGGCGGCCGCCGCCGCACCGACGCCGACTTCCTGGAAGGACAGGGCGGGATTTATTGAGGATGGACCTGACCGGCGAATGGTGGGGAACATATTATTATCCCGATCACGCTGGGCCGGTTACGCCCTTTAACGCTCGAATTCAGGATAGTGGCGGTCATATCAGGGGCGTTATCATGGAATTGGACCAATTGGGCGGTGGGGCGGTGCTCAACGCAATCATCATTGGCTATCGCCACGATCTGCACGTCGACTTCATAAAGACCTACGATGCAGAGGCGCCGGAGGAGTATGGCAACCCAGTAGATTATGTAGGCAGCCTTTCGCCTGATGGGAGCAGCATTATCGGCGTATGGAGTTTGCTTGAATTTGATGGCCGCTTCGAAATGTATCGGGAAATCGGGGCGGCGGAAAAGATAGAAGAGACGATCAGCGCAACTGTCGATTTTTAGTGCCTCATTGAGGCTTTTTCGGACTTTCCCATACTCCCGTCATTCCCGCGAAGGCGGGTTGGCCGGAGTTACGCGCTTCCGGCCAACCCGCTTTTGCGGGAATGACGGAGTGGGAGATGACTAGCGAGAAATTACGCCGCGCGCTTTGCTACTTTCTGACCCAATTCCATATCCATCAGCAATTGCACCGATCGCAGCGCGCAGCAGAAGGTGCAGAGCAGGGCGTCGCTGCATGTGTGGACGAAGGGTG
This sequence comes from bacterium, assembly GCA_030824575.1. Classification (GTDB taxonomy): domain Bacteria; phylum Pseudomonadota; class Alphaproteobacteria; order Sphingomonadales; family Sphingomonadaceae; genus Sphingobium. The sequence goes on from JAVBXL010000132.1 coordinate 2,040, forward strand.
CGGTGCGGCGGCCTTGCAGCAGGTTGATGAGGCGATTTCCATCATCGGACAGGGCCTTGCCCCGGCCCAGCCGCAGCGGACGGCCCAGCAAGGTGACGGTCAGGTCCAGCAGGCTGTCGATCGCCGGCAATATCTGGCCGCAGCCATAATGGCCCAGTCGCGCATAGAGGCTGGTCAGCGTCGGACGGTGGTGCCGGCGCGCCTGGCCCCAGCAGCGCACGGCGTCGAGAAACAGGAACAGCGCCGAAGGGCTTTGGCGGGCGACGATGGAATGGGCGGTGTTAGGGATGGTCGTCATGGGATAGCCTTTTGATGAAGCCTGTCCCCCTTTTTGCCGCGCCGGCCGACCTGCGTTGGATCGGCTCTGCGCACACCCCTGTTAGCGGCCTGATATGTCCTGAAAATTTCGCATTTGCGCGCGGTTCGCAATAGGGCGGCACCGGCTTTTCGACGGACCGCATTACGCTTGCGACAAGGCAGGTGCTTGACGAACGGCCATTTCCTCAAGAAGGACGGCCGTTCGACAAATCGGGGCCGAACGCCTAGTGCATTGTTCGACCGCCGAGGCGTGAAAGTTGGAGAATCAGTCATGCGCGCCGAAGCGCAGCAATATATCGATCGTATCGACGCCGCGCTGGCCCTGCTGCGCCAATCGCTGGACTGGGACCGCGCCCTGCGCCGCCTGGACGAGCTGAATGCGCGCGTCGAAGACCCGACCCTGTGGGACAATGCCAAGCTGGCGCAGGAGGTGATGCGCGAGCGTACGCGCCTCGACAGTGCGATCGGCGCCACCCGCGCGATCGGGACGGACAAGACCGACACCGCCGAACTCATCGAAATGGCCGAGGCCGAGGGCGATGAGGATATGGTGAGCGAAGCCATCGCGTCCTTGAAGGCGCTGGCCGACCGCGCGGATGAGGACAAGATCAAGGCGCTGCTGTCCGGCGAGGCCGACGGCAGCGACACCTATCTGGAAATCCACGCGGGCGCAGGTGGCACCGAAAGCCAGGACTGGGCCGAAATCCTGTCGCGCATGTATCGCCGCTGGGCCGAACGACGCGGCTACAAGGTCGAACTGGTCGATTATCAGGCCGGCGAAACCGCCGGCATCAAGTCCGCGACCTTCCTGATCAAGGGCGAGAATGCCTATGGCTATGCCAAGACCGAAAGCGGCGTCCACCGCCTGGTCCGCATCAGCCCCTATGACAGCGCGGCGCGGCGCCACACCAGCTTCTCGTCGGTGTGGGTCTATCCGGTGATCGACGACAATATCGATATCGAGGTCAAGGAAAGCGACCTCAAGATCGATACCTATCGCGCATCGGGTGCAGGCGGGCAGCACGTCAACACCACCGACTCCGCCGTCCGCATCACCCACGTTCCTTCGGGCATCATCGTGGCGTCGCAGAATGACCGGTCGCAGCACAAGAACCGTGCGACCGCGATGAATATGTTGAAGGCGCGTTTGTACGAAGCCGAACTGCGCAAGCGGGAGGAAGCGGCGAACACCGATTATCAGGCCAAGACCGAAATCGGCTGGGGCCACCAGATCCGCTCGTACGTGCTCCAACCCTATCAGCTGGTGAAGGATCTGCGCACCGGCGTCACCTCGACCGCGCCCGACGATGTGCTGGACGGCGCGCTCGATCCCTTCATGGCCGCCGCTTTGTCGCAGAAGGTGACAGGCGAATCGGTCGATGTGGAGGATGTCGACTGATGAACCGGGCGGTTTTGGCGGGCGCATTTGTCCTGCTGGCCGTCCCGTTGGCTGCCTGCGATCGGATTGGCGGCGGCAAGGGGACGCAGCGGTCCGCCGCCGCCGAACCCTTCCCCCAGGCCGACCGGCCGGTCGCCCCGATCGTATCGACCCGCTGGTCGAGCGAGGAATCCCGCGACCGGGTGAATGAGGCGGAGGATATCATGGACCGGGCGGGCATCCGTCCGGGCATGACCGTCGCCGATATCGGCGCGGGCGAAGGCTATTATACGGTGCGCCTGGCCAGGCGGGTCGGCGCCAAGGGCCGCGTCCTGGCCGAAGATATCATGCCCGAAGTGATCGAGGCCTTGTCGCGCCGCATCACGCGCGAAAAATGGGACAATGTCAGCGTGAAGCTGGGCGCGCCGGAAGATCCGCGCCTGCCCGAAAACAGCTTCGACCGCATCCTGATGGTCCATATGTATCATGAGATTGCCGAGCCCTACGCCTTCCTCTGGCACCTCAGCCCCGCGCTCAAGAAGGATGGCGAGCTGATCGTGGTCGATGCAAACCGGCCGACCGACCAGCATGGCACGCCGCCGCGCCTGCTGGGCTGCGAACTGGCCGCCATGGGTTTTCGCATGGAGCAGGTGATCGCCAAGCCGACTGCTGGCGGTTATCTCGCGCGCTTCCGCCGCATCGCCGCGCGACCCGACCCTGCCAGCATCGTCCCCTGCGCGTTTCAAGGCTAGCTTGC
>JAVBXL010000106.1 GCA_030824575.1 bacterium
TCAGGCCGCCTTGATCGGGTTGACCAGCAGGCCGATCTTCTCGATCTCCACTTCGCACACATCGCCATCCTTCATGAACAGCGGGGGCTTGCGCGCCAGGCCGATGCCCGACGGCGTCCCCATCACCAGCACGTCGCCCGCCTCCAGCGTGAAGCAGGTCGAAAGCAGGGCGACGGTATCCACCACGTCGAACACCATGTCGGACGTGTTGGCGCTCTGTACGGTCTGGCCATTCAGGCGCGTCTCGATCTTCAGGCCAGCGCCGCCCGCGGGCAGTTCGTCCGCCGTCACCAGCCATGGCCCGAACGCCCCGGTATCGTCGAAATTCTTGCCGACGGTCCATTGCGGGGTCTTCAACTGATAATCGCGGATCGACCCGTCGTTGAACACCGAATACGCAACGATGTGCGACAGCGCATCGTCCTTGGCGATGTCCTTGCCGCCCTTGCCCACGACCGCGACCATCTCGGCCTCATAGTCGAGCTGGTCGGAACAGGGCGGCTTGATGATGGGGGCGCCATGGCCGATCAGGCTGCTATTGAACCGGCCGAACACGGTCGGGAACTCGGGCACCTGGAAACCGCCCTCGGCGGCATGGTCCTTATAGTTCAGGCCCAGGCACAGGATCTTGGGCGCCTTGATCAGCGGCGGCAGGAACGTCAGGTCGTCGATGGCGACATCCTCGCCGCCTGCCACGACCGCATCGCCCGCCTGCGTCAGCGCGTCGCCGCCCTGCGCGATCAGCGCGTCCAGATCATAGAGCGCGGCATCGCCGAACAGCGCCTTGATGCCCGCCCCGGTATCGACCGCCAAACCGGTCTGCCCATTTTTCGAAACCTTAGCCAAACGCATGATTCTTGTCCTCCTGATACCCTGTCACCGTGGCGGCCGCTGCCGTCCGGGTCAATATGAAATATATTCTGTGATTTGGAATATACTATCTACATTTGCCTATGGTTTCAAAACTGCTATGGCTTTTGTGATGATGAAAAAGCTGAGCCTGACCGAGCGGGCCTATCGCCAGTTGCGGGACGATCTGCTGACGTGCCGGCTGGTGCCGGGCGACCGGATCAACATCAAGGATGTGTCCGATAATCGCGGCTTCAGCCTGGGCGCGGTGCGCGAAGCCCTGTCGCGCCTGACGTCCGAAGGCTTCGTGACGCAGGACGATGCGCGCGGCTTTCGCGCGACGCCGATTTCGATCGGCGACCTGATGGATCTGGTCACGGTGCGCAGCGATATAGAGGGGCAATGTCTGCGCCGCGCCATCGCCCGTGGCGGGCTGGACTGGGAGTCCGCGATCGTCAGCGCCGCCCATCGCCTCAGCAAGACGCCGACCCGCGATCCAACCGATCCTGCCCGACTGAACGAGGATTATGCCGACGCCCATGGCGCGTTCCACCATGCGCTGGTGGCCGCCTGCGACAGCCCCTGGCTGCTGCGGATGCGCGACTGGCTCTATGCCCAGTCGGAACGCTATCGCTACCTGACGGTCCCGCTGGCGACCGGCGAGCGGGACCTGGTCCACGAACATAGCGATATCGTCACCGCGACGCTGCGCCGCGACGCCGATCGGGCGGTGGCGCTGCTGGGCGATCACCTGATGGCGACCGCCCGCCTGCTGGTCGATGCACAGGACGGCGCGATGCGCCTGCCGGGCCAGAAAACAGAGGTGCGGGCGGCCTGACCCCATATTAATTCTGCCGCTTCTGCCCGGTGCCGCCACCACTGGCTGGCATCAGCATGTTGCTCATCCCGCCATCGACCAATATGTCGATGCCGCTGATATGCCCGGCATGAGGACCGATCAGGAAGAGGATGGCGTTGGCGACATCCTCCGCCATGCCCAGCTTTCGCAGAGGTATGGTCGCTTCGCGCTGGTCGCGCCGGGCCGGGTCGTCATAGCCCGCCGCCGTCATCGGCGTATAGGTCGGGCCGGGGGACACGGTGTTGCACCGGATGCCGTCCGGTCCCCATTCGATGCTCAGTTGCCGGATCATCATCAGCAACGCCGCCTTGCTGCATGAGTAGAAACCAAGCGCGGGCGTCGGCGCGGTGGCTGACATGGACGCGGTGGCGACAAACGCCCCCCCGCTGGCCTTCAGGTGCGGATGCGCCGCCTTGCCCAGCAGCCAGGCCGACCGGGTATTGATCGCGAATATGCGGTCGAAATCGCCTGCCGGCAGATCGACCAGCGCGCCGCCCATGATGATCCCGGCATTGCTGATGACCGCGTCGATCCCGCCCATATGTGCCATCGCCGCCGCCACGATCCGGTCGCCGCAATCCAGTTCGGCTAGGTCGATCACGCAGGTCGCCGCCGCCGGGCCGATCGCATCGGCCACGCTTTGAAGATTGGCCGCATCCCGATCCGCCAGCAGCAGTTGATGCTCGCCCGCGATCACGCTGCCAGCCGCCAACAATTGCGCGCAGGCCCGCCCGATGCCGCTCGCCGCGCCTGTGATGATGACCCGCATTCAACCTCTCCTTTTTTCTGTCTTGTCAGTCGCTCAGGCCCAGTTCGGCCATCAGCGCCGCGCGCAGCTTGAACTTCTGGATTTTCGACGCCGACATCGGCCATTCGTCGATAAATCTTATGTGGCGCGGCACCTTGAACGACGCCAACCGCGCCTTGGTGTAGGCGATCAGTTCGTCCGGCTCCACCGCGACATCGCCGTCCCGCTCGATATAGGCGGCGGGAATCTCGGCCAGCCGATCGTCGGGCAGGCCGACGACCTGCGCCAGCCGCACGGCGGGATGGCTCGCCAGCACCGCCTCAACCTCGGCCGCCGCGACATTCTCGCCGCCGACCTTCAGCATATCCTTGAACCGGCCATGGAACATCATATGGCCTTCCGCGTCGATCGATCCGATGTCGGCGCTATGATACCATCCGTCGGCGTCGATCGCTTCGGCGGTCTTTTCCGCGTCGCGATAATAGCCGTCGAACAGATTATAGCCCCGGATCAATATCTCGCCCCGCTCGTCCACGCCCCGTTCCGCGCCGGTATCGGGATCGACGATCTTCATTTCGATCCCGGCCAGCGGATAGCCCAGTTTCCTGAATCCCATTTCCGGGTCCATCGCCGGGCCGCCGGTGGTGACGATGCCGGTCGCTTCGGTCATGCCCATAGTGCCGACTTGCAGCATATTGGGGGCCTTGTCGCGATAGGCTTGGCCCACCCGATCCGGCATGAAGGCAAAGCAGCTATTTTGCAGGCGGACGGACGACATATCCGTCTTTTCCCATTCGGGATGCGCGATCATCGCCTGATGGAAAGTAACGAAGGGCAGGAACATCATCGTCACCTGCTCCGCCTCGATCTGGCGCAGGCTTTCCCCGGCGTCGAAATGCGGCTGGCCGATGAAGGTGCCGCCGACATCCATCGCGCCCAACATGCAGAGCATCGCCGCGATATGGAATAGCGGCAATGGCGACCAGGCCCGCTCGTCGGGCTGGAAGCCCCATCGATAGCGCGCCAGATTATTCGCCTCGCGCGTTACTGCCTCATGGCTCAGCAGGCAGCCCTTGGGATTGGCCGACGTGCCGGACGTATAGAGGATCATCGCCGTGTCGCGCACCCGCACCGTCAGGCGCGTGTCATGGATGTCGCTTTCGCTGACGCTTTGTACCGCCGCATCGAACCGGGCCTGGTCGACGAAGCCGGGCGCGGAACGCCCGCCCAGCATGATGATCTGCCGCAAAAGCGGCGCTTCCGCCAGGGTCAGGGCAGCAGGATCAGCCACGGTAGGCAGGCCAGAAAAGGCCTCCACCAACTGCGCGCCGAAATCGACATGCTCGGTTACCAGATCATTGGTGACGATCGCGCGCAGATCAGCATTTTGCGCGACATAGGCCATTTCCGGCGCCTTGTAGCGCGCGTTCATCAGCACCGACACCGCGCCGCACATCGCGTTGGCGAACAGCGTCTCGACAAATTCGATGCTGGACGGCAGCAATATGCCGACATGGTCGCCGCGACCGATGCCCAGCGCTTTCAGCCCCCGCGCCCGGCGCAGCACGCCAGCGACCAGATCGTCATAGCTTTTGCGTTCGCCCGGAAAGACCAGCGCGTCCTTGGTCCGCCCCTTGTCCCGCCCTTTCAAAAGCAAGTCGCCCAGCGTTGTCGCCGTTATGCGAATTGCGGCGCTGTCCTCGCCCTTGATGCCCACGAAAGCCCGCTCCTAACTATCTGCCGATCCTATATTCTCACCAGATTGCAGCGCGGGGCCGTCCATGCGCCTTTCGTTGGATAGGTGCGGACAGGGCTGCCCGCGCCAAGAGCGGACACAGCAAAATATCGGATCACGGATCGGGAATTTACGATGGAAGCCTATATCTACGATCATGTTCGCACGCCGCGCGGCAAGGGCCGCCCGGATGGCGCGCTGCATGAGATAAGCTCGGTCGAAATGGCGACGCAGTTGCTCAAGGCGCTTCAGTCGCGCAACAATCTCGATACCGCGCTGCTCGACGATGTGAT
>JAVBXL010000161.1 GCA_030824575.1 bacterium
GACTCAAGGATTGGCGGCGCATACACACCCGCTACGACCGATGCGCCCACACCTTCATGTCCGCCATCTACATCGCCGCAACCGTCATATTCTGGCTCAATCAATGAGTCCTGAGCCTAGATCATCTGCGCACGGGCCATTCCGCGGAGCATCTTGATGCATTTCTGCATCGCGACTGGATCCGCCGTTTCGCCCGCGACGCTGGTTTCGCCGCGCCGCGCTTCACCGACGGACAGTACGGCACGGATCATCCACCTTTCTGGCAAAGTCTGGCGGTGCTGGAAAAACCAGCCTGATCCGCGTCAGTGCAGCGTCGGCAGACCCACTCGCTGCAACGCCTTGTCCATATAGCGCATGAACGCCGGCGTTCGCCTGGCATCTCGCGCACGTAGCCAAGCCAGCGCCACCACGGGCCGCCACGCATCGAGATCGCGACCATTCACGTCCGGTAATGCCGCCAGCCAAGCCCGGCGCAACCGCCCTGCCGCCCAGTCCCGCCACAGGTTCGTCACCCAGTCTGCGGGACCGATGCCAAAGCGCATCAGCATCTCGGATCGCACTGCGTCGGCCGCCGGATGCCCTGCTGCCGCCTTCGACCAGTCTATCACCATCATCTCCGGCGGCGTCATCATGACATTGCCCAGATGAAAGTCGCCATGGGTCAGTACGTCCCCGTCAGGCAGCGTTTCTAGATAGGCGATGGCCGCCCGTTGCACTGTAAGGGGTGCCGGACCATAAACGATGTCGGTCGCCAGCACCTTCTTCAACGGACGCAACGCCCCTCCCCCAGCCCGGTGCATCTTGCCATGGATGACACCCATCTGACTCAGCGCCCATCCTGCCCGCATCGGGTTGCGCCGTATCCAGTCCATCAGCGTCGAACCTTCAAGCCGGGGATAGACGATGCCCCGTCGCCCGCCCCATGTCTGCCTCCTGATCGCCGCCGCCGTCGGCACGCCGTAGGCGCCGGCATGGATGGATGCCTCGGCCTCGCGCGCGATCATCTCGTCTGACACGCTGTCGCGGAACAGCTTCAGTGCCTGCCCGTTCCCGATATCGAACAATTCCGCACTCTCGCCTTTTGCGATGAAGGCATAGCGGGCCATCGGGTCGTTCATCATGGCCAGTTATCGGGACCGGCGGGCATGGTCATGCCCGCGCATAGCGGTCCTCATAGCGGATGATGTCATCTTCCCCGACATAGGGGCCGGTCTGCACTTCGATAAAGACCATGGGGATGCGACCCGGATTTTCGATCCGGTGCTGCGCGCCGACCGGAATATAAATAGACTGATTTTCCGTCAGCACCGAAATGTCGCCGTCCAGCGTAACCTTGGCTGTCCCCTCCACGATAATCCAATGTTCCGACCTGTGGAAATGGCTTTGGAGGCTGAGCGACGCGTCGGGCAGCACGGTGATGCGCTTGACCTGAAAGCGCCCGCCGATGAGCAGGCTTTCGTGCCAGCCCCAAGGGCGATGATCCTTGGGGAAAGTTTCGGCCTGGACCGCGCCTTTGCGTTGCAGTGCTTCGACCACTTGCTTCACGTCCTGCGTGCGAGACTTGTCGGCAATCAGGACCGCATCGTTCATCGCCACCGCGACGATATTGTCGAGGCCCAAGCCGATGATTTCCAACCCCTCACTTTCGGATCGCAACAGTGAATTGCGGCAATCCAATGCAGTCGCGGCACCCGACAAGGACACACCTTGTTCGTCAGGCTGCATATGGCTCCATACCGCGTCCCAGTCGCCGAGGTCCGACCATCCCGCATCATAGGGCACGACGGACAAATTGTCGGCTCGTTCCATGATAACCACGTCGATCGCTACATTGTCGACTTTGCCCCATGGCTCAGCTGCCAGGCGCAGGAAGCCCAGATCCGCCTCCGCCTGCTCCACTGCAAGCCGGACGGTTTCAAGCATGGCAGGGGCATGGCGCTCGAATGCGGCAATGATGTCCCTGACCGCGAATAGGAAAATCCCAGCGTTCCATAGATAATTGCCGGTCGCCAGCATCTCCTCCGCGCGGGCGGCATTGGGTTTTTCGACAAAGCTTTTCAGGATGATAGGCTGTCCCGACCCGTCCGGTCGATCAGCAATCTGCAAATAGCCGTAGCCAGTTTCGGCTCTCGTCGGCTGTATGCCAAAGGTGACCAGATTGCCCCTTTCTATCGCGGCCAACCCTTTGCCTACGGCGTCCTGAAAGGCGGCTACATCAGGTACGACATGGTCGGATGGCGCCACCAGCATGACGGCGTCGGGCTGGCGCGCCGCCAGATGCAGCGCGGCGGCCAATATGGCTGGTGCCGTATTGCGACCTTCCGGTTCGATCAAGATGGCATCAGGATCGATGCCTTCCTGTGTTAGCTGCTCAGCGATGATGAAGCGGAACAGGGCATTGGTCAGCACCATCGGTCGTGTGAAGGTGAAATGGTCCGTTTTACCCGATAGGCGACGGGCTACGGCCTGAAAAAGGGTGGTGTCGCCCACCAGCGGCACAAACTGTTTGGGGTAGGATTTGCGGGAAAGTGGCCACAGCCGGGTGCCTGACCCACCCGCCAGGATGACAGGTGTTATGCGAATGTCGGAACTGATAAGTCGCGCCTGTGCCATACGATCCGCTCATTAACCCTGACGCCATATCGTGGCCATAATACAACTCTATGCAGAGATTGCTTACTTCCCACAATGCGCCATTTTCCTGTTCGACCTGATCGAGCAATTTTTAAATCAGATCGGTTGGCCCACATTCATGTTTTGACAGATTTCACTAAAATTGGCGTTCCACTTCACTACGTCTACACATGTTGCGTTGCGAAGGAAAAAGTCAGTTACAGCGCCGAGCGCATTTCCCCATTACACCTGCTTTTTTTATCGGCGCGATTTTAGCCTAAATCGTCCGCAAACGCGCAACGAAAGGCAGGTTCTGAGATCAGCCTGATGTCAGCTAAATAGCCGAGATTGGCGCATAGCGGTCACGCGAAACGACCAGCTTCTGACCGCGTCATAGCCAAATGCGCAACCACCCTTACAACCTTTACCGCTTCCTTGCCGCCCAACAGTCCACTTATGCGGCCGCGCTTGCCGAGCTGCGCCAAGGCCGGAAGACCAGCCACTGGATGTGGTGCATCTTCCCACAGATAGCTGGCCTGGGCTGCAGCCCTACCGCACAGCATTACGCCATCGCGTCACTGGACGAGGCTCGCGCCTATCTGGAGCACCCACCCTCGGCGACCGCCTGCGAGAATGTGTGCGGACGCTGGAAGACCTGCCGCACGGCAGCAGCGTGGCGGGTGTGCTGGGCGAGGTGAACGCCATGAAGCTACGATCGTCCCTTACCCTGTTCGAGGCCGCTACGGGCGGTGACCTGTTCAGCGTCGCACTGGACCGCTGGTTCGGCGGCGTGCGCGACACCCTTCAGCTGCTGGCACGGCAATAACATCAACGCGTCAGCATTCCGTGATCGAACCCGAGCGGGCAACTGATATAGGGCTGGCGATCTGGATGTGGAGCGAATGCATGAGCAATCCGTCGAAGCCATGGGATGGTGCGCTGGTCCGTAGATGGCTAGCGCGCAGATTGGACGTGTCGAAGCTGGATCAGGCGGCGGCCGACCGGCGCGGCTATGAGGCACGCGACGAGTATGACAAGGCCGCCGCTGAGGAATGGGTGTGCCGCGCCCTTCAGGCTCCTGATTGCACTGAAGAGCAGACCCAGTTTGCCCAGCGCCTCAAGGCGCTGATCGGCCAGGAGGCATATCGCGAAACCGGCGTTTACGACGATGTGCGGTTCGAACGCCATGTTCGCGGCCATCTGAGGAAAATCGCTAAGATGGCCAAGGCGAATGATGGGTTCGAGAAAATGCTGCATCATCAGTGAGCCGCATGCGTTTACCGGTCGAACGCTGTTCATCTCTAAAACCCGGCCTGGATAGCCGCAGGCAGGTCGTAGCTGCCAGCCTCCTTTCCGATCATCCTTTCTCAAACCGCCGCACCAATGCTCTGATCTGTTCCATGGGAACGAGCGTGGCGCTGCCCAGCTTGAGGATTTTGATCTCGCCATCAGCAATCAGTTCATAGAATTTGCTGCGCCGGATGCCCAGCATGCGGCAGGCGTCGGGAACGCGCACCGTGATTGTCAATCGGCGTCCAAACGGGACCCCTTATCGGCGCGCAAAATGGACCCCCTATCAGGATGGCGGAACGTTGATGTGACGCGCTTCCTTGCGCTGCGCGCGGCGTAGGGAGGGCGTAGCCCGACCGGAGGCGCGCGCAGCGCAAGGCATCTATTAATTGATCGCCGCTGGGGCGGATCAGCTTCGGTTTTTGAAGCGCCAGCTGTCATTGCCGGTCTGGACGATGTCGCAATGATGGGTGACGCGGTCGAGGAGCGCGGTGGTCATCTTGGGATCGCCGAACACGGTGGGCCACTCGCCAAAGGCGAGGTTGGTGGTGATGATGACGCTGGTCTGCT
>JAVBXL010000089.1 GCA_030824575.1 bacterium
TTGTTGGGGTCTCGGCTACGGGCTTCGGGCTACGCCCTCCGCCCTTCACCGACACCCCAACAACCGATTCTCATCTTGATTGTCGCTACGCTCGCATCCTGTCAGTCGCCGCGCACACGCCCCAGCGCGATTGGGAAGCCGATAGCGACCTGCCCGAAGCGGCAAAGCAGCAGGGATGCATGGATATAGCCCGGCAGATGGTGGAGGGTGACATTGGTTCGCGACTGGACCTGATCCTTGGCGGTGGTCGCGCCAACTTCCTGTCCACGACTACACGCGACCCCGAATATGCCGATCGTAAAGGCAAGCGGGCCGATCGCCGCAACCTCGTCACTGAATGGCGGCGGCGCAACCCGCGCGGCGCGTATGTCTGGAATAGCGATGCGTTCGGCAAGATCGATCTGGCTAGCGCGCCTTGCATCCTTGGCCTCTTCGAGCCTGACCATATGCAGTATGAGGCTGACCGGGCGAAGGATGGAGGCGGTGAACCCTCTCTGGCCGAGATGACCCGTGCCGGGATCACTATGCTGGGCAGTCGGGAGAAGGGTTATGTCCTGCTGGTCGAAGGCGGGCGGATCGATCACGCACACCATGGCGGCAATGCCCGCCGCGCGCTGGAGGACACGATTGCGCTGGATGAGGCCGTCAAAGTTGCCCTCGACATGACCGATCGCCAGGATACGCTCATACTGGTCACGTCTGACCATAGCCATACCTTCGCGATCAGCGGCTATCCGGGGCGCGGCAACCCGATCCTGGGCGCTGCCGCTTTTGCGGGGCAGCCGCTCAAGGCAAAGGACGGCAAGGGTTATACGACGCTTGGCTATGCCAACGGTCCTGGTGCGATTGGTGATGGTCCCCGCACCGACCCGCTCCAGGCTGACACTACCGCACTCGACTATCGCCAGCAGGCGCTTGTGCCACTGGGATCGGAGACGCACGGCGGCGATGATGTTCTTGCCCGCGCTTCCGGCCCGATGGCCCATCTGGTAAGGGGCACGATCGAACAGCACAGCCTTTACTACATCATGCGAGAAGCGCTGGCCGTTTCGTCTACCCAGTAGGAAATGTCGTTTAGCGGCGACACCGGCACACGCACTGATCCTAAAATCGAAATTTGTACTCTGCCAAGAATAGCGGAAACCTAGACCCGTTCCTTAAGCAAGTATCTAGCCCACGCAAACTTCAGGATCACGCTCGTATTGGGCAGTGAATGACGGCTTCCGAGCGCGCGCACAGTTGCGAATAGCGGCGAATGGCGCATTGCGCTCTGTGGGCAAATTCGCGTTGATCCCGTTAAATCTCGACACCCTGCGACCTCGCAGGAAAATATGCGACAATCGCAGTTTCAGAGGTTTCCTTCAGGCATCAATGGCCCGTGTTACAAAGCCTTACCTTGCTCGTTTTCGCGCCGTTCGACTTCGCGTTCCAGCACTTCCCGAATAAAGGCTGCGCGGCGCTGCCGCCCCACCAACTTGTCGATCCGCTCACCGAGACCCTCGGGCAATCGGATGTTCGTCGATTTCACGTTCAGCGGTGGTCTTCCCATACTTGCGTCGTAGCCGCACGTGTCCCCCGTTCAATCAGAACCAGAATAACCGGTGCCGGTTATTGAACATTGCTTTCCTTTTGCGCTATAAGCGGTGCCGCTTAATGCTCCGAACGCATCCGTAATGCGGCCGGGACAGCGAACTGAGGAAGGCAGGTCCATGATTTCATCCGATTCTCGCTTGAGCGATTCGCAGATCATAACATCGCGCCGCGCCCTGCTGCGCGGATTGGCTATCGCGCCGGTCGCGGCGTCGGCGATTGGCTCTCCCTCGGGTGGCGCACTTTCAGCGCTTCACCAGCGCTACAATGATGAACCCGCAGGACTTGTGCGGACGAAAGAGGGGCGAAGCATAAGTCGCTTCCGCTATCACAATGCGGAACGGTGGATGACCACGCTGGAAGCGGATTTCCTCATTGAGCCGCGACATGCAAAGGGCGCGCTACATCAGGCCGGTTTTGTGACCCAGCAGGCCCTGTGCGCCGATCTTCTCGATATGGGCTTTTCCGATGCGTGGAACGCCCGCCACATCAAGCAGGACATCGCCAAGGCACTTGCCTACGCCAATGCCTGCGGCTTCGGTAATGACTGTCCCGACATGGCGCGGCTGGCGGCGGTTCTCTCGCCCTACTGGAAATGGGGCTATCATTATCATGATTGGGAGGAAGACCGGCCGCGCACGGGCGGCTTCATTCCCGCCACGATCACGCCCCTTGTGCGTGCCTTGGTGGATCGCGTGCATGACGTGACCGGCCACCCGCGCCCGAAAGGTTGCCAGCGTCGCCTACAGGAGGCGCGGTCATGATGCTGCGTACCGGTGGCGATCATTTGCCCCTGCATATCCGCGACGAGCTTCTTCACGTCGTCACAATCCTGTTCGAGGCGTTCGAGGAAACGACCAAGGGCCGATGCTCCGAACATTCCCGTGCAGGCCGCATCCTTACTCTGATCCTGCATGGTCCCCATGCCGAGAAGGATTGGGAAGATGTTGCGCCGGGGGAAGCGTTCCGCCTGCTGGCGATCGTCAACTATCCGCGCCTTGCCCGCAGCGAACGCGACTGGCGGCTAGTGCGTGACCGGCTTCGTCGCGCATGGGAGCATGGCGAGATTACCCGGCCGGTGCGGCTGGCGGTCGAAAGCCTTGATCGAGTTAACGGCGCGCTTGTCGAAGGCGTCCCGCATTTCGTCACCATCGCCGAGCAGGGCATCGCGCTCTACCAGATGGAGGGATTGCGGCTGAAAGAGCCGCGCCACCTGCCAGTGCGAGAACGGGCTATCCGGGGTGTGGCTGAGTTTATCCGGTGGCATAATCTCGGAACCGGATTTCTGGCTGGCGCGGCTTTCTATCGGAACCGGGGCGATGCGCCGATGGCGGCGCTGATGCTGCATCAGGCGTTCGAGCATTTCTATCTATCCGTCTTGCGGTCGATCAGCTTGCACGCCCCACGCACCCATGCGCTGGACGAACTGCGCGAAGCGGCAGAAGCGCTGGACCCACGCCTGTCTTCGGCATGGCCACGAGACAGCCGGTTCGAGCGGCGCGCGTTCGGCTGCATCCGCCGTGCCTATGTCGAAGCGCGCTATGGGCGATCCTACCGCATTTCGGGCGAGGAATTGTCATGGGCGTTCGCGCGGGTGGAGATATTGCAGGAACGGGCAGCGTCCGCCTGCGCAGATCATCAAGCTTCGCTTGCCGTGAGCCTGCCAGCGCCAATGCTTCCGCCGCCCACAGAGCCGACAACAGCGATAGCGCTTTCCCGGCCCGTGCGCCGCGCCAATATGCTGCAACGGACATGGCGGATCGTGCGACGTATCGCCCCGCCACAGGGCCGATGGAATCCGCTCATTCCCGTCCGCCGATTCTGGCACTCCGACAGGTTCATGGACTGGGTTGACTATCTGCCCCTGGCGATTGTCTGCCTGTGCTTCTTCATGGCTGGCGCGGAGGCAACGCTATGGCGTTTGAGGTCCGCGCAAGTCGTCCAATCCAAACCGGCAGACCTATCCGCCGTGCTGGACTTAGACGTGCGCGCGGACACGGTGTTGGGTGCGGTCATGGACGTCGCGCAAAGGGCGGGCTACCGGGTCAAGGCCAAAGAGGACATTTGGGCAGTGCGGTGGACCGGAGCCTATCGCGCCAAGGCGACGACCTTCGACGCGCTGGCAGACATTCTCTATGGCTCCGGCCTGTGTCCCGCGATCCGGGAAGACTTCATCATCGTGCGCTATTGCGACAAGAGCAGCCCACCCATGGCGGCGATGGTCGAGTATCAGGCAGAACCGGACAGCAATGTGCGCCTGTCAGTTTCGCGCTAACCGGCGTCCTGTTCGGCCTCGAAGGCCCGCTTGCCTTTGCGCTTCCAGAGAGCAAGCGCGTTGGCGCGTTCCCTACCGCGCAATCTGTCGGCGACGGTGAGGAACGCGCCGTAGAGCGTGGCCCGATCATCGTCGGTCAGATCGACCAGCCCTGCCTTGATGACGAGGCCACCCAGTTCGATCAGATGCCGCGTTCTCTCCCGCCGCTTGATCTGCCAGTCTCGCATGTCGGTTCGCGCCTTTCGTGCCTCAAGCCGATGCCGCGCCGCCGTCGAACGGGAGAGTGCCGCTTTGCTGGCCAGAAGGTCCGCCCGCAGGCTTGCCGCCCTTGCCGAGAAAGAAGCCTGCGCCCGCCTTGCGCCAGCCCTCCTTTGTCGCAGCGTCTTTCACCGTGACGGCATGGAGGAGTGCCCCGGCCAGCACATCCAGGTCGAGCGCATCGGCCCCGGTCGCCGCCACCAGTTCGCCAAGCTGGCGCACGCGCCGCTCCCTGAGCGCCTTGGCCTTGTCAGCGAGGGCTTTGAGTTCCGAATCAAAATCACGGGGTTTACGCATCGCAAAGTCTCCATTGAGTGACGATGGCGCTATGATAAGATGATCGCTCCG
>JAVBXL010000154.1 GCA_030824575.1 bacterium
GCATGTGAATGAAGGGATTGCGATCGCGCGGCCCCGCCTCGATGAGGCAGACAGCTTTATCCGAATCAGCAGAAAGGCGGTTGGCCATGACGCAGCCGGCCGAGCCGCCGCCAATGATGTGGTTTCCGTCAGCGCCGAACCGTAACATCTAGCTACTCCTCTTCTATCCCCATCGCTTTCAAGTCCAATCCCAATTCCTTTAAACTGGGCAGGGGAGGAGGATCGAAGGCTACCAGTGCATCGATAAAGTCATGAAAGCTGTCGTATACGGGGGTTATCGCCCTAGAAGGCAGAGCTTCATCGTGCAGCCATACGGATATCTTTCCATCAATTCTGTCAATTAACAGCATATTACCCAGACCGATTTCCGCAAAAACCACAGATGTTTTTGGAATCTGCATGGATAATTGTTCGTTTATGCGAATTATTCCTAAGCTTCCGTCAGCAGGGCCATATATAACTGAAACGCCAATTCTTCCTGAATCTTCGGAATAGGCGCATTTTTCCGCAGGAAATTCAACATCCTTATTGAAAACTATCGCTGATCCGAATTCAATAAATAAATCACGAAGCTCAGAGGGCAGCAATATCCTTAATGAACTCTCTATCTGGTCTAATTCGATCAAAGAATCTCCCGGCATGTGGAGTGATTCTGCATCGAATGATGGATCAAACTGAAAGGTCATATATTTTCTGCCTTACATCATTAGGGCGTCGCTATCGTGTCCGTTCCGCACCGCGCCTCAATCACGCCACCTGATTGGTATAGCCGTTAGCGGAGGGGCACGACAATCAGGTCAATCTTGGCGCGTCGATGCTTTGATTGGTGCTGCGCTCCATCTACGATTGAATATCCGCCATCCGACTAAGCCCGCGACAACGCCCAGCAGGCCGCCCACGAGATAGGCGGTTGGCGCATCATTCGGCACAAAAAAGAAGCCGCCAGCAACATAGCCGCCGATTACGGCGGTGCGTGTCACCGCACCATAGATCGCGGCGACCTTGCCATGATCGGCGGGCGGGCATTCCGACTGGAACAAGGTTCGGACAGCGACGTTGTGGATGCTGTTTGCGCCGCCGCCTAGGATGAAGGCGACGGCAACGATTGCCAGCCCGATCGGCGCAAGGCCGATCCACAGCATGGTCGCGCCCATGACAGCGGCCGTGCCGAACGCCGCCAGTCCGACCCTATGGCCAATAACCCTTTCGGCCAGCCCAGCGCCGATCAACATCCCAACCGCCCATAGTGCCGTCAGCATTCCAAACGCGGTCGGCCCGCTCCCAGCGTCACCATCACGAGAAACACGAAAGCAACGTCGGCTATGGCGGTCGCAAACACTTCGAGGCTGAGCGCACCCGTAACCACCATCAACCGTCGATTGCGGAGCAGCGGCAGGTAGTCCGCGAACAGGGTCTCTTCCTCCTGATCGTCCCGTTGTGGCTTGCGGCGAAGCCTGCTCGCCATCACGACGAGGGCCAAAAGGGCATAACTGGCGGCATCGGCTAAAAGCGCATTGCGCGATCCGATCCATCCCACCAGTACGCCCCCAGCGACTGGACCAGCGAGCATTCCAAGGCTGCGAACCATTTCCATAAGGGAATTGGCGAGTGCGAGGTCATTCCAAGCCGCTCGCCAGCACTGGAATCAACGCGAATGTTGCGGCGCTGCTGATCGTGAACAGCACGCTCAACAGCGCGGCCCCGGCGAGCGTGAACATGGGATAATAGGCGATAAATGCTATCACGCCCGCTTGCAGAACTGACACCATGACCAGAATGCGGGCCGCCTCCCGGCGGTCGATCAAGCGGCCCGCCCAGGGTGCGGCGATCAGACCGGGTAGCAGCTCCGCGGTCAGCAGCGTCGGCACCGCATAGCCGGATGCGTTCTCGGCAGTGCGGAACATCAACGTCAGCAACGTGATTTCATCGCCGGTCGTCGAAATCGTAAGCGCCACAAGGACCAACCATCCCCAGCCTTGCCGAAACTCAACTCCCACTCACTTAACCTTCCGCACAGCCCCGCACTTTCCGGGTCACTCTGCACACTTCAAATCTCAACCGACAATCAGGTGAATAGCTTTAGCGTTGTTCTGCCAACCACTTAAGCGCCGATAGGCTTGGCATGAACAGATATTCGCCTCCCTTCATGACATTGAAGGTCTGCACACCGTCGATGCGCTTGCGCGCAGGCGCCTGCGGGATCGTGAACCGGCCGTCCTCCTCATGCAGACCAACGATTGGATCGCGCTCCTCGCCGAGGTCGACGAAATTGCCGCGGTTGATCCATTCCTGCTGCATGAACTCGATCGTGTCGTAAGCGCGCGCGCTTATGAAGATGAAGAACAGGCCGCGATCGCCTTTGGCATCGTCTTTCGGCGCCACATCCTCGGAATAAACCGGCCCGAAGGTCGAGGAACGGCGGATGATGCGGTGAATGTTGACGTCGGTGAGCAGTGTCAGCTCGGAATCGCGGGGATTGAGCCGGCGCATATGACAGCCGAGCGGCACGACGCGGCCTTTGGGGTCGTCCTTGAAATTGAAGTCGTTGTTGCGCTGCGGATCGGCGCCGAGGTCCGGGTCGTCATGATCCGGCGACAACGTCAGTGGAGCGCCTGACCGCCAGCGACCGAACATCTTGGCGGCAAGACGTTCGCGGTCCTCCGCCGTCTCGCCATGGGCCTTGAGGAAGGCGTTGAAGCAGCCGACCCGGCTGTTGTACTTGCGCAGGACGACGAAGGTGCCGTTCTTTCCCAGCGCCGCAGGTTCAGGCATGCCGAGCGGCTGGCCGTTCTCGCTCTCGTATCCAAGGATGAACTCGCCCGCCTTGATCGCGCGTTCCTCGCCGGGCAGCGGATCGACGCCGCTGCCTTCGACGGCGGGCTGGGAGATCGAATCCCGGAAGCCGAACGGGTTTTTCGCGCCGTCCGGCGCGCCGAAGCGATGCTCGCCGATCAAGGTGACGCCGCTGCTCTGGTCGAGTTCGGTTCGCGCGGTCGCCAGCGCCTTGTCGAGCGCCGCATCGTCGACCGCGTAGATGGTCAGCGCGAGATGGCAGTTGCCCGGCTTGAACACGTCCTCCCAGTTTTCCGGCGCGTTGGGTCCGAAGTCGCGGAGCTGCTCCGAGCGCGCCGCCATGCCCTGCTGAAAGGGGAGCGGGAATGTCTTGAGCTGCGCTTCAGGAACGCCGAGCGCCTTCAGTCCCTCGAAGCTGAGTGCAGCGCCTATCCAGAAATCGAGATCCTCGTTCCAGTTGTCGGCGGATGCGATATGGGGCGCGAGCCGGCCCAGCAAAGCGCGCGCGCCCTCGGCCTCGTCGAAATGGAGCATCGCATGGATGCCGACATAGGGCTCCGGCCGGCTTCGCAGGATCAGCGCCTGGATATCGTGCAGGTCGAGCGTAACGCTGTCCCTCGAGAAGCGCTCTTTCAGCTTTTGAAGGATCGTCATCGCTCAGCCCACCTTGTCCAGGAATTCGTTGACGGCATGTTCCATCCGCTGAAGCCGACGCACGTCGACGACCGTGACCTGCGGGTTGGCGACGAACCATCCGGCGGCGGTGATCTGATGTTCGGCGATGAAATCCTTGACCTTCGGGCTCGCGATGCCCGGCCAGCCTTCGACCGAGGCGAAGAGCAAATCCATCAGGTCAGGGATCTTGGTGGCGAAGTCGTTGATATAGGTGTCCCAGTCGCCGTCATAGGCGGTGGCGAACAGGATGCGGGTGTCGTTGTCGAAGAAGACGAACCGCATGTTGTGCAGGGTGCCGACCTTCTGCGCCCCGTCGAAATTGCCGTTCACGAGTCCGAAGATGCGTTTCAGCCGGTCCGCGCCGCCCGGCTTGAGGTTGGCGATGGCGGTGAGCTCGGAGACATTGCCGGACTGCGCGCCGACGCGACCGGCCGAGCCGGCCGTGCCCTTGAGGTCGGGATTGTGCTTCGTCACCATCTGCTCGAGCGCGAGCTTGGCGAGCTGCGGCGCGTCGCCGGCCACTTCCTCGATCCGCCGCCGGATGGCCTGAAGGCGGGTTTCGTCGATCTGCGGGTTTTCTTCGGTCTCGGCCATGACTGGCCTCCTTTCGTGATTGCGTGTGTCGATCGGTGCGTCAGTCCGGGATGGCGTCAATGTTTGTCGGCTCGACACGCGGCTGCGCGTTCATCTCATGGCGGTAGCGGGTGGATCGCTCATAGGCGGCGATGCGCACCCGCATGATCGATCCGAGCGGCTGGTGCTCGCGGATACCGTGCCAGGGATTGAACGACAGCACGTCATCGCCATAGACCCGCCGCGCCGGCGAATAGGCGTCCTGCGGCGGGATGCGCAGCGTGGCGATCGGCTGGTGTGGCGACAGCTCTTCGGGCCAGAGCACCGCCGCGTCCTCGACAGGCATCTTGTCGAGATCAGCGCAAAGTTGGGCGCGCAGTTGATACTCAGCACCCTGGTCGCGGAAATGCTCGACAACCAGATCGC
>JAVBXL010000218.1 GCA_030824575.1 bacterium
CCCCGGTCAACTGGCCCACCGCCTCCATCTTCTGGCTCTGGCGCAGGGCGGCTTCGGCCCGGGCGCGGCTGACCATTTCGGCCTCCAGCGCGGCGGTGCGTTCGGTGACCTTTTGTTCCAGCGTCTGGTTGGTGCGCTGGGCGGCCTGCACCAGCCGGGCATTTTCGATCGAGATCGCCGCCTGCGCCGACAGGCCAAGCGCCAGCCGCTCGGCCCGTTCGTCAAACTGGCCGGGCTGCGCATGGCCGAAGAAGAGGCCGCCGATCACTTCGCCCGATCGCGCGATGACCGGCACCGCCAGATAGGACACGACCTTCAAATGTCCCTTGGGCATGCCATGATAGGTGTCGTGGCGGCCATAGCGGGGATCGCGGGTGACATCGGCCGATCGCACCACGCCGGTCCCCGCAAAGGTCGGCGCGAAGATGTCGGTATTGCGCGGCATGGGGAAATTTCTGAAATCGTCCATCGACGCGCCCGACAGGCTGTAGAGCAGGTAGCTTTCGCCGGCATCGTCGATCCGATTGTAGAAGAAGGCGCCGATTTCCGCCCCGGTCAGTTCGCGGCCGGCATCCACCACCGTCTGGACCAGGCGGTCGAGATCCAGTTCGGCCGCCACATGCCGGCCGGTCCGGTTGAGAATGTCCAGCGCCAGGCTTTCCTCGCGCAGCGCGGCTTCCGACGCGGCAAGGGCGGCGGCGGCGCGCTTCTGCTCCGAAATGTCGATGACGGTGCCGATCAGGCGGACGACCTGGCCATCCTCCTTGATCGCGCCGCCCTTGGCCGCGATCCAGCGTTCCACGCCATCGTTCGGCCCGATGGTGCGATATTCGATGTCGATCTGGCCGTCGCCGAGCGGATCGAGCGCGGCCGTCACGGCTGCGGCCGCCGGTTCGCGATCGTCAGGATGCAGGCCGGGGAGGAACTGGGCTTCATAGCTGATGGCCGTATCGGCGGGGACGCCGAACATCGCCTTGCACCGTTCGTCCCAGCGCAACTGGTTCGCGACGATGTCGAAATCCCAGGTGCCGATATTGGCGACCGCTGTAGCCAGGCGCAGCCTATTTTCGCTGGTCGCCAGCTCCTCGATGCGATCGCGCATCTCGAACTGCTTGCGGCGCGCGCGCATGGCCGAAGCGATCGCGCTGACCAGGGATGCCACGCCCAGCGGCCGCTCCAGCACCACCGTATTGGTGACGAGGTCGAGCAGGCGGCCGGGCATCCAGGGGCCGGGCGGGGTACGGCTGGTCCGCTGCGCCCGCAGCAGGATGAAGGGCACGTCGGACCAGTCGGCCTGCGCGCCGATCGCCGTGCGCAACAGGGTAAGGTCGCCGGTCAGCGCCTCTTCGGTGACCAGGACCGCGCCGACATTTTCATTCAGCGCAGCCGCAACCGCGCCGATATCCGGGCAGATATGGAGGTCGTAACCCTCGGCTGCGAGGAGTTTGGTGACGCTGTCGGCATCGCGCCCATAGGGCGCGCAGATGAGAAGGCGATGACCCTCTCGCAGGGAGTCAGGCATCACTGGTGCGATCTTCCATCAGGGGTTTGGTGGCGCCCAAATATTCGGGCGTGCCGGTCAACACCCCACGGAATGCGCGCAACGGCTCGCCCACCCGCACGCCATCCTTGTCTATGCGAAATTCCCGGATGGCGTCTTCATGCACGCCGCCGCGATTCTTGAGCACGGAAATGGCCTTGCGCACGCGCCCTTCCGCTTCGAAAAAGCGCAGCAGCACGACGGTGTCGGCGACGTAGGAGATATTGAGGTTGGTCGACATCGTGCCCACCAGCCCATGCTGCGGATTGATGAGGAAGGTCACCACGCCCCGCTGGCTGAGATAGGAGAGGAGTTCGTGCATCTGGAGCAGCAATTGCTGTTCCTGGGGCATGGCGGCCATATAGCCGTTCAGGCTGTCGATCACGATCATGCGGACGCCGCGTTCCTCCACCTCGTGCCGGACGCGCGCGGCAAATTCGCCCGGCGAGATTTCGGCCGGGTCGATCTGCTGGATCGTCAGGCAGCCCTGATCGACATGGCGGGTGATATCCAGGCCGAAGGCGTTGGACCGGGTTAGCAATGTGCCGACACGCTCGTCAAATTCGAACAGGGTGCATGGCTCGCCCCGTTCGCAGGCGGCATAAAGATATTGCAGGGCGATGGTGGTCTTGCCCGACCCGGCCGGTCCGGTGATCAGCGTGCTGGTGCCGCGCATCGGGCCACCGCCCAGCAAGGCGTCGAGTTCCACAACTTCGCTCTGCACCATGTCGCCGGTGAAATCGCTATGATGATCGGCGGCGATCAGGCGGGGGAAGATATCCACGCCGCCCTTGCGGATCATCATGTCATGATAGCCGGCGGTGAAGTCTATGCCGCGCAGTTTCTGCACCTGCATGCGCCGGCGCGCCGCGCCAAAGTCCAGCGTCAGCCGTTCCAGCGTGACGACGCCATGGCACAGGCTGTGCAGATGGGCGTCGCGGGCGTCGGCCGATCCGGTCATGTCGTCGACCAGGATGACGGTGCTGTCGCGGCCGGAGAAGAATTGCTTCAGGGCCAAAACCTGACGACGATAGCGCAGCGGATCCTGCGCCAGCAGGCGCATTTCGGACAGGCTGTCGAACACGACGCGAGTGGGGCGGACCCGCTCCACTTCGTCCTGGATCAGGCGGATGGTTTCGCCCAGCTCCATTTCCCACGGGTGGATGATGGATTGTTCGCGACCATTGCCGAATACGTCATCGGCGGATTCCAGTTCGAACACGTCGAAGCCATCGAGCGTCCAGTCATGGGACGCGGCGACGGCGCCCAGTTCCTCGCGGGTTTCGGACAGGGTGATGTACAGAACCCGCTCGCCCTTACGGATGCCCTCGCGCAGAAATTGCAGCGCGAGCGTAGTCTTGCCCGATCCCGGCGCGCCTTCCAGCAGATAGAGACGACTGGCGGGGATGCCGCCGCCCAATATCTTGTCCAGGCCCACATTGCCGGTCGAAATGATCTTGAGGTTCATCTGTTGTCTCGTCTCTCGTCTATGCCGGACACGCTAGACTGTCCGATGGAAAACAGAAGCGAAAGCAGCGGACGAAGGGCAAGATTGCAGGAAGTTGGCAGCTATTGCGACGATGTAGCGGCCCTGGTTGATCTGGATCAGCCATAAAGGGAAAAATGGCGCGAAGAAGCGTCCTTCCGCGCGCTGCGCTCCGTGCGAATCGCCTCAGTCGCCGGTGTGCAGAAACCAGCGATCGGTGCCCTCCAGCCCGATGGCGGTCAGCCGGCCCGACAGGAAAGCGCCGGTGTCGATACCGATCCGTCCGGCCCGTTCGTCCACATCGGGGCTGATGCTGTGGCCATGCACGATCATATGGCTGTGCGCCCCGCGATGGTCGAGAAATTCGCGCCTGATCCAGCGCAGATCCGCCGGGCTTTGTGCATCGATCGGCACGCCCGGGCGAACGCCGGCATGGGCGAACAGATAGTCGCCCATGGCGATGCTGTCGGGCAGGGCGTCCAGAAAATCGACATGGGCGCGCGGCACATGCCTGACCATCCACGCGACGATTTCCGCATCGGTCATGACCCGGAACAAGGCGGGGTCCAGGCCGTAGCTGGCCAGCGTCGCCTCTCCCTCCATGCGGCGAAAGACCGGCATGACCTGCGCATTGCCGCGCGCGGCCAGGATGAAGACTTCCTCATGATTGCCTTTGAGGCAGCGAACGTCGCCGCCCGATGCCATCAGCGCCATCACCCGTTCGATCACGCCGCGCGAGTGGGGGCCACGGTCGATCAGGTCGCCCAGCAGGATCAGGCTGATCGGCTTGGTTGCGCGGTCGCCGTCATCCTGGGCGATCATGGCCAGCAACCGGTCGAGCAGGTCGGCGCAGCCATGCACGTCGCCGATCGCATAGACCCGCCGGTCCGGCCCGATATCGGGTGGCGGCGCGGCATTGCGCGTTGTCCTGCGCCAGAATGTCATGGCCGCGATTGTCGCATCACAGGCGGGGGAGAGTCACCCCCTGCTGCCCCATATATTTGCCCGCGCGGTCGGCATAGCTGACTTCGCATGGTTCATTGCCCTGAAGGAACAGGAACTGGCAGGCGCCTTCATTGGCGTAGATTTTCGCGGGCAGGGGGGTGGTGTTGGAAAATTCCAGCGTCACATGCCCCTCCCAACCCGGCTCCAGCGGGGTCACGTTCACGATGATGCCGCAGCGGGCATAGGTGGACTTGCCAAGGCAGATGACCAGCACGTCGCGCGGCACGCGGAAATATTCGACCGTGCGGGCAAGCGCGAAGCTGTTGGGCGGGATGATGCAGCAGTCGGTCTTGCGATCGACGAAATTCTTCGGATCGAAATCCTTGGGATCGACGATGGTGCTGTCGACATTGGTGAAGATCTTGAATTCGTCCGCCACCCGCGCGTCATAGCC
>JAVBXL010000153.1 GCA_030824575.1 bacterium
GTTGCGGACGGTTGACAGCATCGCAGGACGCTCATAGACGGCGCTTCCACACCAAACGCGGGTGTAGCTCAGTTGGTTAGAGTGCCGGCCTGTCACGCCGGAGGTCGCGGGTTCGAGCCCCGTCACTCGCGCCACTTTCCCTGACAGGAAGGTGGAAATGGTGTTCAGGCCGTATCGTCTGGTGATCTGCAAGGTCACGAAAAGATGCCACCCTGCGCGGGTGTAGCTCAGTTGGTTAGAGTGCCGGCCTGTCACGCCGGAGGTCGCGGGTTCGAGCCCCGTCACTCGCGCCACTTTCCCTGACAGGAAGGTGATTTCTCCCAGATTTGCATCATCTGGCGGCTTTCGGGTCGATGAAGATGCAGCGCCTTACGCGGGTGTAGCTCAGTTGGTTAGAGTGCCGGCCTGTCACGCCGGAGGTCGCGGGTTCGAACCCCGTCACTCGCGCCACCGCTTCGATTATGCGGTGGGAAGAAGGTTTTAGCGCCAGCGCCCGGTTTCCATCCAGGCGAGCAGCCGCCGGAGCGGCAGTATCCATATCCACACGATCCCCAGCACGACGTAGATGGGTGCCTGCACCCACATTGGCAGCGCGCCGATCAGCCCCGATAGGCTGCCCACCAGCACGGCCCAGAGCGCGATCAGCCCGACGATCGCGAACATCCCCGCGGGCTTGCGCCAGCTTGGCTGGTGATAATGGCGCGGGTCGATGCTCATAGGTCCGGTCCTTCGATCAGTTCGACTTCGGTCATGATGATGTCCAGCGGCAGATCCCAGGGATCGGCGGGCACGGCATCGATTTCTTGCGCTGACCAGGCGATGCCGACGCGCAGCGCATCGGGAAAACGGGCAAAAGCGCGGTCATAATAGCCGCCGCCCTGGCCAAGGCGATTCATTGCCCGGTCAAACCCGACCAGCGGCGCAATGATGACGTTAGGCGTCACCGGTCCGTCGCGCGGTTCTGGATGGCTGGTGCGGAACAGGCCGGGGACCAGTTGATCTTCGGGCTGCCAGGCCAGGAAATCCATGCTGCCCAGCCGGTCGAGCACGCGCGGCAGCGCCACGGTCTTGCCCAGCGCCTGCAACTGCGCGGCCATGCGTTGGGCCGGCGCCTCGTCATCTACCGCCATATAGAGCGCCACGACCTGCGCATCGGCGATCCGGCGCGCCAAGGGCGAGGGGACGGCCTTGAAGGCCAGCCGGTGCGCCAAAGGATCGAGCGTGGCGACGAAATTGGATCGCCTCTGCCGCGCGATCGTACGCAATGTCGTCTTGTCGGCGGCGGACATATCGTCGCTCATCATGGCCTTCTGGAAAAAGCGGGCGGGAGGAGGGTGACGGGACCACCTTGGCCGTGTGCTGGAATATCCTCTGACGCCTCAACGTCAGGTGGGGACCATGTAGAACGGGCCTGAGCCCGCCCAGGGACAGCCCCCTTGGATGTGATTATCGCCTCAGGGATGTTCGCTAAAGCTCGTACCAGGCAGAACCCGTCAAAGCCAATCTAGGCGTTCCCGGTCCGGGCGGCAAGTCGGTCGCGCAGCTTTTCTATGCGGCCGGCCAGCGCCTCGATCGCGTGGGCGCTCGGTTCGTCGTCGCCGTCCAGTGGCAGGCTCGTCTGCCGCCCTGCGACTTCGCGTTTCAGGTCGTTCAGTTCGTCCGCCAGGAACAGCGCGGCGAACAGCAGGGTGCGTACTTCGGTCAGGCCCGGCGTGCTCTGTTGCGCAACGCGCGCCTTGTCCTCGATCAGCGTCGCAAGATGGCCCAGATGCGCCTCTTCCCCGTCGCGGCAGCGGATCGCATAATGGCGCCCGGCGATCACCAACGTCGTTTCAGCCATGGGCATGCCCTTTCAGCGTATCGATCAGATCGTCCAGGGATCGCAGCGCGGCGCGCGCGGCACCCTGATCCAAAGCGGGAATGGGGGTGGCCAGGGCGGCATCCGCCAAACCCGCCACATCCTGTTCAAGCCGGCTCACAGCACGCTCCAGCGTGCCGATCGCCTGCATCATGCGGTCGCTTGCCATCATCCATGCATAGCGAAAGTCGGGGCCATGCAAAAGCAGTCTTTCTGGCCGATTACAGCGCTGTTCTCACGATTCGTGCCGCCGCTGCGGTTGACGCATGGGGCTTGACGCGACAAAGGGGGCGCGATCTCGACTCGCCTGCACGTGCGCGGGCGCCGTCCTTATGCTTGCTTCAGAAAGACGCCCGCCCGCATGACCGTTTCCGAAAAGTCGCTCGCCAACGCCATTCGGGCGCTGTCCATGGACGCCGTACAGGCCGCCAACAGCGGTCATCCGGGCATGCCGATGGGCATGGCGGACGTGGCGACGGTGCTGTTCGGCGACTTTCTGAAATTCGATCCGACCCAGCCTAAATGGGCCGATCGCGACCGTTTCGTCCTATCGGCGGGCCATGGATCGATGCTGATCTATTCGTTGCTGCACCTGACCGGCTATGCGCGGCCCACGATTGAGGACATTCGCAATTTCCGCCAGTTGCACAGCCCCTGCGCCGGTCACCCGGAGAATTTCGAGCTGGCAGGCGTGGAAGCGACCACCGGTCCGCTCGGGTCGGGCCTGGCCACCGCGGTCGGCATGGCAATCGCCGAGCGGCATCTGAACGCGCAGTTCGGCGACGATCTGGTCGATCATCGGACCTGGGTGATCGCGGGTGACGGCTGCCTGATGGAAGGCATCAACCATGAGGCGATCGGCCTGGCCGGTCACCTGAACCTGGGCCGCCTGATCGTGCTGTGGGACGATAACAAGATCACCATCGACGGCGCGGTCGATTTGTCGAGCAGCGAGGATGTGCTGGCCCGTTATGCCGCCACTGGCTGGCATGTCGTATCGTGCGACGGCCATGACGTCGCCGACGTCCGCCGTGCGCTGGCCGAAGCCGTGGCCGATAGCCGCCCCTCGATCGTCGCCTGCGCCACCAAGATCGGTTACGGCTCGCCCAATAAGGCTGGTACGTCGGGAGTCCATGGATCGGCATTGGGCACCGATGAAGTCGCCGCAGCGCGCGAATTTCTGGGCTGGACCGCCGAACCCTTCGTTATCCCGGCCGATATTGCGGCGGCATGGAAGGCTATCGGCGCGAAGGGCGCAGATATTCGCACGGCATGGGAAGCCCGCCTTGCAAGCAACGGCGATGCCGCTGAATTTACCCGTCGCATGGCGGGTGAACTGCCCGCCAACTTCTCGCTGGAAACCTATATCGACAGCCTGATCGCCGCGCCGCAGAAGGTCGCGACCCGCAAGGCGAGCGAACTGGCGCTGGGTGCGATCAACGACCTGCTGCCCGAAACGCTAGGCGGTTCGGCCGACCTTACCGGGTCCAACAATACCAAGACCAATTCGACCGGCCCGCTGACCAAGGACGACTATTCGGGCCGCTATGTCTATTACGGCATTCGCGAATTCGGCATGGCCTGCGCGATGAACGGCATGGCGCTGCATGGCGGCGTGATCCCCTATGGCGGCACCTTCCTGGTCTTTTCCGACTATATGCGCGGCGGCATCCGTCTCGCCGCGCTCCAGCAACAGCGCGTCATTCATGTGCTGACGCATGACAGCATCGGCCTGGGCGAAGATGGCCCGACCCACCAGCCGATCGAGCATGTCATGTCGATGCGGATGATCCCCAATCTGGACGTCTATCGTCCGGCCGACATCGTCGAGACGGCGGAGTGCTGGGAATTGGCGCTCAAGGATGCGACCGGCCCGTCGGTGCTGGCGCTGACCCGCCAGAACCTGCCGCAACTTCGCACCGAAAAGAGCGAAAACCTGTCGGCCAAGGGCGGCTATCGCCTGCGCGCGGCAGGTGCCGACCGCAAGGTGGTGATCATGGCGACCGGATCGGAAGTCGAGATCGCCGTGGACACAGCCAAGCTGCTGGAAGAACAGGGCATCGGCGTCGATGTCGTGTCCATGCCCAGCTGGGCGCATTTCGACGCACAGAGTGCGACGTATAAGGCGGACATCCTGCCTGCCGACGTGTTGCGCGTGTCGATCGAAGCCGGGACCACCTTCGGCTGGGAACGCTATACCGGCATTGCGGGGATGCGCTTTGGCATCGACAGCTTCGGCGCATCGGCCCCGGCCGAAGCGCTGTACGATCATTTCGGCCTGACCGCCGTGAAGATCGCGCCGCGGATCGTGGCCGCGCTCAACTAATCACCCGAACAACAACACCTTAAGGAGGCTAGTGCAGTGGCAACGAAGGTAGCAATTAACGGTTTCGGACGTATCGGCCGCCTGGTGGCGCGCGCCATCCTCTCGCGCACCGACCATAACCTGGAACTGGTCAGCATCAACGACCTGGGCGACGTCAAGTCCAACGCCCTGCTGTTCAAGCGCGATAGCGTGCATGGCAACTGGAAGGGCGACGTCAGCGTCGACGGCGATTTCCTGGTCGTTGATGGCAAGAAGATCAAGGTGACGGCCGAGCGCGACCCCGCCAACCTGCCGCACGCAGCCCTTGGCGTCGAAATCGCGCTGGAATGCACCGGCATCTTCACCACCAAGGACAAGGCGAGCGCGCATCTGACCGCCGGTGCCAAGCGCGTCATCATTTCCGCGCCCGGCACCAATGTCGATCGTACCGTCGTGTTCGGGGTCAACCATGACGCGCTGACCGCCGACGACATCGTCATTTCGAACGCCAGCTGCACCACCAACTGCCTGGCCCCGCTCGCCAAGGTGCTCAACGACGCCATCGGCATCGAAAGCGGCTTCATGACGACGATCCACAGCTACACCAACGACCAGAACACGCTGGACCAGTTGCACAGCGACATGCGCCGCGCCCGCGCCGCCGCCCTCTCGCAGATCCCGACCTCCACCGGTGCCGCGCGCGCGGTGGGTGAGGTTCTGCCCGAATTGAAGGGCAAGCTGGACGGGTCTTCGATCCGCGTGCCGACGCCCAACGTCTCGGTCGTGGACCTGAAGTTCATTCCGAGCCGCCCGACCACCAAGGACGAAGTCAACGCGTTGCTCAAGGCTGCGTCGGAAGACGGCCCGCTCAAGGGCGTGCTGGGCTATTCGGACGAGCCTTTGGTCTCGATCGACTATAATGGCGATCCGCGCAGCTCGACCGTCGACAGCCTCGAAACCGCCGTGGTCGATGGCAAGCTGGTCCGCGTGCTCAGCTGGTACGACAATGAATGGGGTTTCTCGAACCGCATGATCGACACCAGCGGCGTCGTCGCGAAGTTTCTGTAATCACACGAACGGACTAACCTCCGTTCGCCCTGAGCTTGTCGAATGTCCTTTCTTTTCTGCGAGGGAGAAGACAGGGCTTCGACAGGCTCAGCCCGAACGGGCTGGGTATTCAGGGGAAAAGACATGACCAAGCCCTTCAAGACGCTCGACGACATGGGTGACATCACCGGCAAGGTGGTGCTTGTCCGCGAAGACCTCAACGTCCCCATGCAGGACGGCGCGGTCAGCGACGACACCCGTCTGCGTTCGGCGATGCCGACCGTGCTGGAACTGGCCGATCGCGGCGCCAAGGTGCTGATCCTGGCGCATTTCGGCCGCCCCAAGGGCCAGAAGAATCCCGAATTTTCGCTGTCGAAGATCACCCGGCCGTTGAGCCAGGTGCTGGGCCGTGAAGTCCAGTTCATCCCCGATTGCCAGGGCGAAGCCGCCGTGGACGGCATCGCGGTGATGCGCCCCGGCGACATCGCGATCCTCGAAAACACCCGCTTCCATGCTGGCGAGGAAAAGAACGATCCGGCGCTGGTAGAGGCGATGGCGGCGATCGCAGACCTCTACGTCAATGACGCCTTCTCCGCTGCGCATCGCGCCCATGCCTCGACCGAGGGGTTGGCTCACAAGCTGCCCGCTTTTGCCGGTCGTTCCATGGAAAAGGAACTGGATGCGCTGCAGGCGGCGCTGGGCGAACCGGTCAAGCCAGTTGCTGCCGTGGTCGGCGGGGCCAAGGTATCGACCAAGCTCGACGTGCTCAACAATCTGGTGAAACAGGTCGATCACCTGATCATCGGCGGCGGCATGGCGAATACTTTCCTCCATGCCCGCGGCGTCGATGTCGGCAAATCGCTGTGCGAGAAGGATCTGAGCGACACGGCCGAAGCGATCTTCGAGGCCGCCGAAGCCGCCGGTTGCACCATCCATTTGCCTTATGACGTGGTGGTAGCGAAGGAATTTGCCGCCAACCCTGCGTCCCTGCGCACTTGCAACGTCCATGAGGTCGCGGCGGACGAGATGATCCTGGACGTCGGCCCGGCCGCTGTCGAGGCGTTGGCCGACGTGCTCAAAAACTGCCGGACCCTGGTCTGGAACGGTCCGCTTGGCGCGTTCGAGATGGCACCGTTCGATACCGCGACCGTGGCGCTGGCCCGGACTGCGGCGGCGCTGACCAAGGAAGGCCAGTTGACGTCCGTGGCCGGTGGCGGCGATACCGTCGCCGCGCTCAACCATGCAGGCGTCGCAGCCGACTTCACCTTCGTCTCGACCGCGGGCGGCGCGTTTCTGGAATGGATGGAGGGCAAGGAACTGCCGGGCGTCAAGGCGCTGACGGCCTGATCCGATAGCGCCATGGGGCGTCAGCGCGTGACGCTGGCGCCCCGGTCGAACAGCAGGAAGGCCAGGGTCGCGACCCCGCCGATGGCCGCACCCGCCAGAGCGCTGGCGGTCCAGCCGCCCGCTTCGTAGGTGACCGATCCGATCACCGACCCCAATGCCCCCACCAGGAACATGACGGTCACATAGGCGGCATTGATGCGGCCGCGCGCATGGGGATCGAGCGAGAAGATCAGCTTCTGCCCGGTGATCTGGCTCATCTGCACCGCCCCATCGATCAGCACGGCCATGATGGTGAAGCCGATCAGGCTGCCCGCCGCTACGCTCCAGTCGGCGAGCAGGAAACCGGCCGTCAGTCCGATCAGCCCGATCAGCGAGGCGGGGCGGGTCAGGCGGCGATCGGCCATCCATCCGGCGATCGGCGCCACCAGCGCCCCGCCCGCGCCGGCCAGCGCAAAAGCGCCGATTCCGGTATGGCCGAGGTGAAATTCATGGATCAGCGCCAGCGGCGCGGCGGTCCAGAACAGGTTAAATGCCGCAAACATCGCGGCCTGATAAAAAGCACGCATCCGCACGACGCGATGCTTGACCAGTTGATCGAAGGTCGACGCCAGCACGTCGCGATAGCGCATCCCACCCTTGGGCTTGCGTTGCGGACAGGCGGCGAGCAGCGCCACGCCCACCATGGCCATGACGACCGCAGAGACGATGAAGGTGGCCCGCCAGCCAACCGACCCGGCCAGGAAATTGGCGATCGGGCGCGACAGCATGATGCCGAACAGCAGTCCGCTCATCACCGTGCCGACCACGCGGCCCTGCTTTTCCGGTGCGGCGAGGTGCGAGGCGAGGGGGACCAGCACCTGCGCCCCGGTGGCGCCCACGCCGGTCAGGATCGACGCCACCAGGAAGCTGGTCGGCCCGCTGGACAGGGCGATGGCGATACAACCAATGGTAGTCGCCGCGATTGACGTCAGCACGATGCGCCGGTTTTCAAATAGGTCGGCCAGCGGCACGACCAGGAACAGGCCCGCGCCATAGCCAAGCTGGGTCAATGTCGTGATCAGCCCCGCGACGCTGGGGGAAAGGCCAATTTCCGGTCCGATCACGTCGATCAGCGTCTGAGCATAATAGAGGTTGGCGACGATCACGCCGCACGCCACCGCCATGAGGAGGATGGCGGCGGGGGAGAGATTTGCGGGTTTTTCGGCAGGGACGCTGGTCATGCCTGCCCTATGGGTCGCAAGACGCAACCTTTCAACCCGCGCTTGCCAATTTCATTGTGCGATGCAGCGGAACCGGCTGGACCAACCGTTTCTCCCGCGACCGTGGCATCAGCACGCCCCTTGCGGTGCGGCATGGGACTGGCTACCAGCCGGAAGACCGGCGATAATATGATAAAAGTCGCACCCGGCCGACAGATGGTGGAGCATCTGTCGATCATCCATTTTTCGTGCCGCCAGGGGGCGGCGCCCAAGGGAAGGTATGTGCAGATGCTGGATCAGGATATGAAGCAAAAGATCGCAACGGGCGAAGGCTTTATCGCCGCGCTCGACCAGAGCGGCGGGTCGACGCCCAAGGCGCTCAAGGGCTATGGCGTGGACGAAGACGCTTGGTCCAGCGAAGAAGAAATGTACGGCCTGATCCACGCGATGCGCAGCCGGGTCATCACCTCGCCCGCCTTCACCGGCGACAAGGTGCTGGGCGCGATCCTGTTCGAACGCACCATGGACGGCACCGTCGATGGCAAGCCTACCCCCCAGGCGCTGCTGGAGCGGGGCGTGGTGCCTTTCATCAAGATCGACAAGGGTCTGGAGGATGAGGCGAACGGCGTGCAGTTGATGAAGCCCAATCCCGATCTCGACATCCTGCTGCACCGGTCGAAGGCGCTGGGCGTGTTCGGCACCAAGGAGCGTTCGGTCGTGAACCTGGCTAACCGCGAAGGCATCGCCGCCGTGGTCGCGCAGCAGTTCGCAATCGGCAACCAGGTGCTCGCCGCTGGCCTGATGCCGATCATTGAGCCGGAAGTGAACATCAAGTCGCCCGAACGCGCCGAGGCCGACCAGATCCTGCTGGAGGAAATCCTCGAGAATCTCGACGCCTTGCCCGATGGTGTGCAGGTCATGTTGAAACTGTCGCTGCCTGCCAAGGCCGGCCTCTTCGACCCGCTGGTCGATCATCCCGCGGTGTTGCGCGTCGTCGCGTTGTCGGGTGGTTTCGCCCGTCCCGAAGCCTGTGTCGAACTGGCCAAAAATCGCGGCATCATCGCCAGCTTCAGCCGCGCGCTGCTCAACGATCTGCGTCACCAGATGACCGATGACGAGTTCAACGCCTCGCTGGGCGAAGCGATCGACGAGATCCACGCCGCCTCGACCGCCAAACAGCCGGTTGCGGCATAAAATGGCTGCGGACGCCGGGCAGGATGCAAGTCCGCCCGGCGTTCTGCTGTTTTCCTATCATCGGGCCATTGCACCGATGATGTGGGTGCTATTCGGCCTGATCTGCATCGAAGCGGCGGTCACGCATTTTTTGATCGCGCTCTGGAACGTGCCGATCGCGATTTTTCTTTCGGTGATCAGTTTGGCAACCGCTGCTTGGCTGATTTTCTTCCTTCGTTCGCTCCGGAAGCATCCATTGCGTCTCAGCAGCGATGGCTTGGTCTGGCCTGTCGGCTCGATGCGCGCGGTCATTGTTCCGCTATCGCAGATCAGGGAAAGGGTAGAGCAATGGACGCTTGACGGAATCCGCCGCGACGGCCTGTTCAACGCCGCGCTGATCGCGCATCCCAATATTGTGCTGTCGCTCGATCCGCCGATATGCACGCGCCGCCGGACTATTCGATATCTGGCACACCGACTGGACGATCCGCAGGCTTTCAACGCCGCGCTGGATGCTCTAATGCCGCGCCCATGACCGATTTTACCGATGAAGAGCTGGCGCTCGACCCGCATTTCGCCGACCAGTTCGAGCCGGGCTTCCGCCCCGCCTGCCAGCTCTACCTGATCTCCCCGCCGGCCATCGACGATGGCTTTCTCGATCAGCTCGCGGCCGCGTTTGACGGCGGCGGCGTTGCGGCGTTTCAGTTGCGGCTCAAAGGGATAGATGATCACGCCATCGCCGCGCTCGCCCCGCCGATCCAGGCGCTGTGCGCGGAGCGGGAGGTCGCCTTCATCGTCAATGACAGCATTGGCCTGGCCAAGCGCCTGGGCGCAGACGGCGTCCATCTGGGGCAGGGGGATGGCGACCCGCGCGACGCGCGCGAGCAATTGGGGCCGAAGGTGCAGATCGGTGTGACCTGCCACGACAGCCGCCATCTGGCGATGGAAGCGGGTGAGGCGGGGGCCGACTATGTCGCGTTCGGCGCCTTCTTTCCCACTACCACCAAGGAGACGTTTCACCGCGCCGAACCGTCGATCCTGGGGTGGTGGACGACCCTGTTCGAACTGCCCTGCGTCGCGATCGGCGGGGTGACCGCGGACAATGCCGGGCCTCTGGTCGCCGCAGGGGCGGATTTCCTGGCGGTCAGCAGCGCGGTGTGGAACCACCCTGAAGGTCCGAAGGCGGGCGTCGCCGCCTTTGCCGAAGTGTTGGCGAGCAAGCCGCCGCCGCCGCGCTGAGCGGGGTGGTCTCGGCGCATCGCAGCCTTCCGCGTCTTCGTGCGTTTCCTCTCCGTCCTGATCGGAGAGAATCGCCTTGAAAAACCATTTGTTGCTCGTCGCCCTGCTGTGTAGCGCCTGCAATGTCAGCGTGACTGACGCCAATAGCAGCGCGCCGGCGGATAACGCCGTCCAGCCGGCCAACGCGGCCAACGCCGCTGCCGCCGTCAAGAGCGACGCTTACGCCTTTCAGGTCGTGCAGGAACAAAATCCCCAGCAACCCAATCGCTTTCTCATGGCGCAGGTTGCGCTCGACCGCTGGGGTTTTTCCCCGAGCGTATTGGATGGCAAGGACGGCATGAGCTTCAAGGCGGCCCTGCGTGGTTTTCAGGAAGCCCATAATCTGCCAGTTACCGGCACCTTCGATCAGAAGACCAGCACAGTCCTGCTGGAAGGCGAGCCGCGGCCGACGACATATCTAGTGAAAATTCCGGACGATTTCGCCCGCGGTCCCTTCTTCGACCTGCCGCGCGGCAACCTAAACGAACAGGCCAAATTGCCGGCGTTGACCTATCGCAATCTGCTGGAAAAGGTCGCCGAACGCTTTCATACCACGCCCGAAGCGTTGATCGCGCTCAATGTGCCCAATACGAAGGTCGGGGCGGGTACGACCATCCGCGTGCCGGCGATCGACAACCAGCCGGTCGCCACGATCGAGGGCGACGAGCGCGGTTGGGGCGAGACGCTCGCCAGCCTGGGCGTCGCGAAGGATCAGCCACAGGCCGATCATCTGGTCGTCGACAAGTCCGAAGGGCTGCTCAAGGTCTATAACGCCGAAAACCGCCTGATCGCGCAGTTCCCCGTTACGACGGGATCGCAGCATGATCCGCTGCCGCTAGGCGAATGGACGATTAAGGGCGTCAGCCGCAATCCCGATTTCCACTATAATCCCAACCTTTTCTGGGACGCTTCTGCCAAGGATCAGAAAGCGGTTCTGAAGCCCGGCCCCAATGGTCCGGTCGGCGTGGTGTGGATTGACCTGTCGAAGGATCATTATGGCATCCACGGCACGCCTGAACCGCAGACGATCGGCCGCACCGAAAGTCATGGCTGCATCCGCCTGACCAACTGGGACGCGGCGCGTCTGGCGCAGATGGTCAAGAGCGGGATCAAGGCCAAGTTTCAGGCATGAGGCGGTCGCGGCTGTGGGGTGGCATCGCGGTCGCGCTGCTGCTCTGCGTCGCCTTCGCCCATTTCTGCGTCCGGATCGTGCCCGCCGATGGGCCGACCGGGCCTACGACCCAGTCCGCTGGCCCGGCGACCAACGGCCCGTTGCTGATCCCGGTCGAGGGCGTGCCGGCTTCGGCGCTGACCGACACTTTCACGCAGGCCCGCGCCAATGGCGCGCGGTCGCATGACGCGATCGACATCATGGCGGCGCAGGGCAGGGCGGTGCTGGCCGCCGCAGACGGCAGGATCGAAAAGATATTCTGGAGCCATGATGGCGGCCGCACCCTTTATCAGCGTTCGTCCGACGGGCGGCTGCTCTATTATTACGCTCATCTCGACAGCTATGCGCCCGGCCTTCGGGAAGGGCAGGCGCTGCGTCGCGGCCAGCGGATCGCCACGGTCGGCAGCACAGGCAATGCCGATCCATCCGCGCCCCATCTGCATTTCGCGGTCCATGTCATGAAGGCCGGCGAACCCTGGTATGGCGGACGCGCGATCAATCCCTATCCGCTGTTGGTGCGCCGCTGACCTGTCCTACACAGGTCGCGTCTGTTACATCGATATTTACCGCACTGCGTGTTCCCGCCTACGCAGGGAAGATGTCCGCTATTTGGAAACAAAATTTCCCGCATAGGAAACTTCCTGACGAAACCGGCGGGAAAAGTGCGAAGTTAAGCGCCGGGGGCCACCCCCTTGCCCTTCGCGCCGTCCCGCGGTAAAGGCGCGGCCAGCCTCCAAGAGGCCGGCTCTTTTCCACCTCCAGACATATAGGCAGGCTCTTCCCATGGCGAAGATCAGCGGCGTGGACATTCGTCCCGGCAATAATATCGAATATGAGGGCGGCCTGTGGCGCGCCGTCAAGATCCAGCATACCCAGCCCGGCAAGGGCGGTGCCTATATGCAGGTCGAACTCAAGAACCTGATCGACGGCCGCAAGAATAACGTCCGTTTCCGCTCCGCCGAAAGCGTCGAGCGCATCCGCCTCGACACCAAGGATTTCCAGTATCTCTACGCCGAAGGCGACATGCTCGTCTTCATGGACAATGAGAATTACGAGCAGATCAACCTGCCCGCAGAATTGCTGGGCGATGCGGCCGACTTCCTGCAGGACGGCATGGAAGTGACGCTGGAAATGTATGACGAACGCCCGATTTCGGTCCAGTTGCCCGACACGATCGAAGCGACTGTGGTGGAAGCCGATGCCGTCGTGAAGGGGCAGACCGCGTCCGCCAGCTACAAGCCCGCGATCCTCGACAATGGCGTGCGCGTCATGGTGCCGCCGCACATCGTCAGCGGCACCCGCATCGTCGTGGATGTCTATGCCCGCGAATATGTGAAGCGGGCCGACTGATGGCCGTGGACCGCAGCACGGCATGGGCCGCTCGGTTGGCGCTTGGCCTCGCGATCGCCGTCATGCCGGCTGCGGTCCCCATCCAGGCTATGGCGCAGGCGCAAGCGGCGCCCACCAAGGCGCAACTCGACAGCGCAGCCTATGTGCTGCGCATCGTCACCAGCGCGCTTCAGTCGAATGAGGTCGAAGCGCCGGTCAAGAGCGCACTGTTCGATTGCCTCTATTCCAATTCGGTGTCCAAGGTCAGCGAGGCGACGGACAAGGTCATCGCCGCCAATACCGGCAAGGTCGATCGGAAAGATCCCTCGCAAATGCTGGCCGTGATCGCCGGCGTATGCGGCTATCGCCCCGCCGCCCCGGCCGCCAAGCCCGCCCCGAAGAAATAATCCAGCAGGCCGTCCCACAGGGGCGGCGGAGAAACATTATGGCATCGCATTCCGGCCTTCTCACCGTCATGGAGCGCGCCGCGCGCAAGGCGGGATCGAAACTCCGACGCGACTTCGGCGAAGTCGAACATCTGCAGGTATCCCGCAAGGGGCCGGCGGACTTCGTGTCCAAGGCCGACCATCAGGCGGAAAAGACGCTGGTGGAGGAATTGCAGAAGGCACGCCCCGACTGGGGGTTCCTGCTCGAAGAAGGCGGCGTGATCGAAGGCGATCCGACCAAGCCGCGCTGGATCATCGATCCGCTCGACGGCACCACCAACTTCCTGCACGGCATTCCGCACTTCGCCATTTCGATCGCGGTCGAAGAACCCCAATATGGCAGCGCCAAGCGCGAGATCACGACCGGCCTCATCTACCAGCCGGTCACCGATGAAAGCTATTGGGCGGAAAAGAGCCGCGGCGCCTGGCGCCACGACCAGCGTCTGCGAGTCTCGGCGCGGCGCGACCTGGCCGATTGCGTCATCGCCACCGGCATCCCGTTCATGGGCCATGGCGATATGGCCCAATGGACACGTGTCTATGGTGCAGTCGCCCCTTCGGTCGCGGGCATCCGCCGGTTCGGCGCCGCCTCGCTCGACCTCGCCCATGTCGCGTCAGGCCGCTATGACGGCTATTGGGAGAGCGGGCTTCAGCCTTGGGATGTGGCCGCTGGCCTGCTGTTGGTGCGCGAAGCTGGCGGTTTTGCGAGCGATTTTCGCGGTGGCGACCAGTCGATCGAGCGCAAGGAAGTGATCGCTGGCAACGATGCGATCCACAGCAAATTGCACAAGCTGGTGGCCGGCGCGCTGCGTTAAAGCCCGGTTAGGCCAAGCGCTTCATGCGCTTGGCCTTTTTGCGATTCATTCTCAGGGCGTTGGCCCCTTGCTTCGCATATGCAGCAGGCCTAAAGCGCCCCCAACAACCTTTTCGCCCAGGGGAATCCGTTGGTCGATCTTGCCCAATATCTGCCGATCCTGATCTTTCTCGGGGTCGCCTTGCTGCTCTCCAGCACCTTCGTCTTCCTGCCGATGCTGGTGGGCCGGCTGACCGGCGCACATAAGCCCGAACCGGCCAAACTGTCCGAATATGAATGTGGTTTCCCCGCGTTCGAGGAGCCGCGCAGCCAGTTCGACGTCCGCTTCTATCTGGTCGCCATTCTCTTCATCATCTTTGATCTTGAAGCGGCGTTCCTGTTTCCGTGGGCGGTAAGCCTTGACCAGATCGGCTGGGCCGGCTGGGCAACGATGATGATTTTCATAGCGGAGCTGGTGCTCGGTCTCGTCTATGCGTGGAAGAAGGGAGCACTCGATTGGGAGTAGAACTCTATAACCCTGCGCCAGGCACCTTGCCGCCGCAGGGCACGCAGCCCGACCAGGATTTCTTCAATTCGCTGAACAGCGAAGTGAACGACAAGGGCTTCCTGGTCACCTCGACCGAGGATCTCTTCACCTGGGCGCGGACCGGTTCGTTGTGGTGGATGACATTCGGCCTGGCCTGTTGCGCGGTCGAGATGATCCACGTCAACATGCCGCGCTACGACATGGAGCGTTTCGGCGCCGCGCCGCGCGCGTCCCCGCGCCAGTCGGACGTGATGATCGTCGCGGGCACGCTGTGCAACAAGATGGCTCCGGCGTTGCGCAAGGTTTACGACCAGATGTCCAATCCGAAATATGTCATTTCGATGGGCAGCTGTGCGAACGGCGGCGGCTATTATCATTACAGCTATTCGGTAGTGCGTGGCTGTGACCGCATCGTGCCGGTCGACATCTATGTGCCGGGTTGCCCGCCGACCGCCGAAGCGCTGCTCTATGGCGTGATGCAGTTGCAGCGGAAGATCCGCCGTATCGGGACGATTGAGCGCTAATATGGGACATTCCGCACCCAGGATCGCGACCATCGACGGGATCGCCGAGGAAATCGGCAACCTGTTGGGGTCGATGCTGATCGACACCGTCGATCATGCCGACGAACTGACCTTCATCGTCGTGCGCGACGCCCTGCCGCAGGCGTTGACGCTGTTGCGCGACCACGCGGAATATCAGCAGCTGATGGAAATCGCCGGCGTCGATTATCCCGACCGCGCGGAGCGGTTCGAGGTCGCCTATCATTTGCTCAGCGTCACGCGGAACCATCGCATCCGCGTGAAGGTGTCGACCGACGAAGATACGCCGGTCCCTACCGTCACGCATCTCTGGCCTGTCGCCGGCTGGCTGGAACGCGAAGTGTTCGACATGTATGGCGTCGTGTTCGACGGCAATACCGACCTGCGCCGCATCCTGACCGACTATGGGTTCAAGGGGCATCCGCAGCGCAAGGACTTCCCGCTGACCGGCTATGTCGAACTGCGCTATTCCGAAGAAGATAAGCGCGTCGTCTATGAGCCGGTGAAGCTGGCGCAGGACTTCCGCAGCTTTGATTTCATGAGCCCATGGGAAGGCGCGCAATATGTGCTGCCCGGCGACGAGAAGGCCGTAGCGCCCGCCGCCCCGGCCGCGCCCACGCCCAAGACGACCGAAAAGAAGGCCGACACCGGCGCGGGCGAGGCTGCCAACAAGGCGGCCGAAACGAAGTCCGGCGACGCGCCGGCCAAGCCCGCTGCCGCGACCGACGAAGGTAAAGGTGCTGCCAAGCCCGAGGATAAAGCCTGATGGCCGACTATCTCGACGAACTGGAACATCGCACGGACGCGGCCGACCCGTCTTATGGCGATACGGAAATCCAGAACTACACGATCAATTTCGGCCCGCAGCATCCTGCCGCGCATGGCGTTTTGCGTCTGGTCATGGAGCTGGACGGTGAAATCGTCGAACGCTGCGATCCGCATGTCGGCCTGCTGCACCGCGGCACCGAAAAGCTGATCGAATATAAGACCTATATGCAGGCGCTGCCCTATTTCGATCGGCTGGACTATTGTTCGCCGCTCGGCATGGAGCATAGTTATGTGTTGGCGATCGAGAAGCTGCTGAACCTTGAAGTGCCGCTGCGCGCGCAATATCTGCGCGTGTTCTTCGCCGAACTGACTCGTATCTGCAATCACATGCTGAACCTCGGTTCGCATGTCATGGACGTCGGCGCGATGACGCCGAACCTGTGGCTGTTCGAAATCCGAGAGGATTGCCTCAACTTCTTCGAGCGCGCGTCCGGCGCCCGTATGCATTCGGCCTATTTCCGGCCGGGCGGCGTGCATCAGGATGTTCCGCTCAAGCTGCTGACAGATATCGCCGACTGGCTCGACGGTCGCCTGCCGCGCCTGTTCGAGGATGCGATCAGCCTGGTGGCTGACAACCGCATCTTCAAGCAGCGCAATGTCGACATCGCCGTCGTGTCGAAGGAAGACGCGCTGAAATGGGGCTTTTCCGGTCCCATGATCCGCGGGTCGGGTATCCCCTGGGACATTCGCAAGTCGCAGCCCTATGACGTCTATGACCGTATGGAGTTCGACGTTCCCGTCGGCACCCAGTTCGACTGCTACGACCGGTTCATGGTTCGCGTCGAGGAAGTCCGCCAGTCGGCGCGCATCATGAAGCAGTGCCTGAACGAGATGCCCGAAGGGCCGATCGCCAGCTTTGACCGCAAGGTCGTGCCGCCCAAGCGCGGCGAGATGAAGCGATCGATGGAAGCGCTGATCCACCACTTCAAGCTTTATACCGAAGGCTTCCATGTGCCCGCGGGTGAAGTCTATGTGGCGACCGAAAGCCCGAAGGGCGAGTTTGGCGTCTATCTGGTCAGCGACGGGTCCAACAAGCCCTATCGCTGCAAGATCCGCCCGACCGCCTTCTCGCATCTGCAAGCCATGGACTTCATGATGAAGGGCCACATGCTTGCCGATACAACCGCTGTACTGGGCGCGATGGACATCGTGTTCGGAGAATGTGACCGATAATGGCTGACGCAGTGCATATCCCCGACGAGGCCGAAACCCGCGCGCGCTGGGGCGCGTTCGAATGGACCGCCGAAAACGCCGAACAGGCCAAGACGGTCATCGCGCGCTATCCCGCCGGTCGCCAGCAGTCGGCGGTGATGCCGCTGCTCGACCTGGCCCAGCGACAGGTCGGGGCGGAGACTCAGACCAATGGCTGGTTGCCGGTGCCGGTGATGGAATATATCGGGCGTCAGCTCGATATGCCGTACATGCGCGTTTATGAAGTCGCGACCTTCTACACCATGTATAATCTAGCGCCTGTCGGCCGCTATCATGTGCAGGTGTGCGGCACGACGCCATGCATGTTGCGCGGATCGGACGATGTGTTCTCTGCGTGCAAGAATAAGGGTCTCGTCAAGGGCGGCACGACCCCCGATGGTCTGTTCACGCTGAGCGAAGTCGAATGTCTCGGTGCCTGCGCCAATGCGCCAATGGTCCAGATCAACGATGATAATTTCGAAGATCTGACCTATGACAGCATGAGCGCGATTTTGGAGACGTTGGCCACTGGTGGCCAGCCCAAGATCGGCCCGCAGATCGACCGTCAGACCAGCGCGCCCGAAGGTGGCCCGACCACGCTCAAGGAGATGGTCAGCGAAAATCACGATTATCGGGGTTCGTGGGCGTGAGCGCCCTGATCGCCATCATTTTGGGCCTAATCGTGTTCGTGATCGCGCTCAAGATCATCGGCGCGGTGCTGGGGCTGGTCATCGGCCTCGTTCTTGCGTTGCTTGCCTATTTCGTGGCTGAAAAACTGATCGGAAAGGGCCGGTAATGGCCGACGAAACCGCACCTCCCCCGCCGCCCCCCTTTGTCGGCCCGCTGTCCGACAAGGACCGCATCTTCACCAACGTCCATGGCTACCAGGATTGGGGCATAGACGCGGCGATGAAGCGCGGCGATTGGGACAATACCAAGAAGCTGATGGAAATCGGCCAGGATGCTATCATCGATATCATCAAAGCGTCGAACCTGCGCGGCCGTGGCGGAGCGGGCTTCCCGACCGGCATGAAGTGGAGCTTCATGCCCAAGGAAAGCAAGGACGGTCGTCCCAGCTTCCTGGTCATCAACGCCGATGAATCCGAGCCAGGCAGTTGCAAGGACCGCGAAATCGTTCGCCACGATCCGCACAAGCTGATCGAAGGCGCGCTGATCGCCGGTTTCGCGATGCGCGCCCGCGCTGCCTATATCTACATCCGCGGCGAGTTCATCTACGAAGCGAAGGTTCTCTTCGCAGCCGTCGAGCAGGCCTATGAAAAGGGCTTCATCGGCAAGAATGCCTGCGGGTCGGGCTATGATTTCGACGTCTTCGTCCATCGCGGTGCGGGCGCCTATATCTGCGGCGAAGAAACCGCGCAGATCGAAAGCCTGGAAGGCAAGAAGGGCCAGCCCCGCCTGAAGCCGCCTTTCCCGGCGGGCGCGGGCCTTTATGGTTGCCCGACCACGGTGAACAATGTCGAGAGCATCGCGGTGTCGCCGACCATCCTGCGGCGTGGCGCGGCTTGGTTCAACGGCTTTGGTCGCGAGAATAATCGCGGCACCAAGCTGTTCCAGATCAGCGGCCATGTGAACAAGCCCTGCGTGGTCGAGGAAAGCATGTCGATCCCGTTCCGCGAACTGATCGACCGCCATTGCGGTGGCATCCGGGGCGGGTGGGACAATCTGCTCGCGGTCATTCCCGGCGGGTCGTCGGTGCCGCTGGTCCCCGCCAAGGAGATCATGGACGCGCCGATGGATTTCGACGGTTTGAAGGCGCTCGGCTCCGGCCTCGGCACCGCCGCCGTCATCGTCATGGACAAGTCGACCGACATCGTCCGCGCCATTTCGCGCCTCTCCTACTTCTACAAGCATGAAAGCTGCGGCCAGTGTACGCCGTGCCGCGAAGGCACGGGCTGGATGTGGCGGGTGATGGAACGGCTGCGCACGGGCGACGCCGACCTGTCCGAAATCGACATGCTGCATCAGGTGACCAAGCAGGTCGAAGGCCATACCATCTGCGCGCTCGGCGATGCGGCGGCATGGCCGATCCAGGGGCTCATCAAGCATTTCCGGCCTGAGATCGAGCGCCGGATCAATGAAAACAAGGGTAGCGCCCCCGTCATGGAGGCAGCGGAGTGATACTGCGGTTCGCTCTTCTAATATCCGCTGCTTTTGTTGCGGCGCCGTCAGCATTGGCGCAGGAAACGGGGACATTGATCCGTCATCGTGTGGCGCAAATGCCGGGTCGAGGCCCCGCGGCCGCGCGAGTGACCATGGAGGGATTTGCGGCTTGCGTCGTAGATCGTTCTCAAGGACGCGCGCGTAAATTCATCGATTTGCCCGTCGGTTCGCCAGAATATAAATCTTTGCTCAAAAGCATGTTCGACCCTTCGGACGAGTGCATGGCGGATGGTCATTTGAAGCTTTCGGAAAACTTGCTGCGAGGAGGAATTTTCGTAGCGCTTTTCCAGCATGACTATAAGTCCAAGGCTATTGATGCATTTCCGGATGATTTGAATAGCGGTTATCTGCAATTATATGGCGATACCGTTCCTAGTGCGGCATATTCTGTAGTGGCGCTGGAACAATTTGGTGAATGTGTAGCGCGCGCCAATCCAGCGCTTTCACGGTCGCTGGTGCTATCTTATCCAGCTTCTCGTCAGGAAAATGAAACCGTTCAAGCGTTGATGCCGAAACTCAGCGCCTGCATCCCTGATGGCGAGAAAATCGAACTGTCGAAGGCAACGGTGAAGGGCGCCATTGCTGAAGGATTGCTTCGTTTGACCCGCGCCGCCACGAAGAGCGAATTTGCTCGGACCGAGGTGCAAAAATGAATCGGATCCGCCTTAATTTCGCCCCAGGCCACGCCGAGAGGGTCGATTGTCATAAACGGGCGGCCAGGCCGCTCATCGCTTCCAAAAAGGGCAGCGCGAATGCCTAAAGTCAAAGTTGACGGCGTAGAACTCGAAGTCCCGGCAGGCGCTACGGTCCTCCAGGCGTGCGAGTTGGCGGGGAAGGAAATTCCGCGCTTCTGCT
This sequence comes from bacterium, assembly GCA_030824575.1. GTDB lineage: Bacteria > Pseudomonadota > Alphaproteobacteria > Sphingomonadales > Sphingomonadaceae > Sphingobium. The sequence goes on from JAVBXL010000153.1 coordinate 20,091, forward strand.
ATCATGAGCGGCTGTCCATCGCGGGCAATTGCCGCATGTGCCTGGTCGAGGTGAAGCCCGGACCGCCCAAGCCGCAGGCGTCCTGCGCGCTCCCAGCAGCGGAAGGTCAGGACATCCGCACCGACAGCGAAATGGTCAAAAAGGCGCGCGAAGGTGTGATGGAGTTTCTCCTCATCAACCATCCGCTCGATTGCCCGATTTGCGATCAGGGCGGCGAATGCGATTTGCAGGACCAGTCGGTCGCCTATGGCCGCGGAGTGTCGCGCTATGATGAAAACAAGCGGGCCGTGACCGAGAAATATATGGGTCCGATCGTCAAGACGGTCATGACCCGCTGCATTCAGTGCACCCGCTGCGTGCGCTTTGCCGAGGAAGTCGCGGGCGTGCCGGAAATCGGCGCGATCGGCCGCGGCGAAAATATGCAGATCACCACCTATCTCGAACATGCCGCGCAGAGCGAATTGTCGGGCAATGTGGTGGACCTGTGCCCGGTCGGCGCGCTGACCGCCAAGCCTTATGCGTTCGAAGCGCGTCCGTGGGAATTGAAGAAGACCCATGCGATCGACGTGATGGACGCGCTCGGCACCAACATCCGCCTCGACAGCCGTGGCCGCCAGGTGCTGCGCGCCGTGCCGCGCATCAATGACGACGTGAACGAGGAATGGGCATCGGACAAGACCCGGCACAATGTCGACGGTCTGGTCCGCAAGCGGCTCGACAAGCCCTATGTCCGCAAGGACGGCAAGCTGGTGCCCGCGACCTGGTCGGAAGCCTTTGCTGCCGTCGCCGCGGTTCCGCATGGCGGCAGCGTCGCGGCGATTGCCGGCGATCTGCTCGATTGCGAGACGATGTTCGCGGGTAAGGCGCTGGTCGAAAAGCTGGGCGGCACGATGCTGGAAGGCCGCCAGACTGGCCTGTCCTACGACGTGTCGAGCCTGTCTTCGGTGGTGTTCAACACGCCGCTGGCCGATCTGGAAACCGCCGACGTCATCCTGCTGGTCGGCACCAACCTGCGCTGGGAAGCGCCGTTGGTGAACACGCGGCTGCGCAAGGCGATCAAGAAGGGCGCGAAGGTATTCGCGGTCGGGCCGGAATTCGACCTGACCTACAAGGTCGAATGGCTGGGCAATGATGCGGCGCTGCTGGGCAAGCTGCCGCAAGCGGTGGTCGATGCCTTCGGCAAGGCCGCGCGGCCAGCGATGATTGTGGGTGGCGGCGTGCTGGCTAAGGATGGCGCGCATGGCGATACGCTGGCGCTGGTCGAGACGCTGGGCCTCATGAAGGATGGCTGGAACGGCTATAACGTCCTGCACTTTGCGGCAGCGCGTATGGGCGGGCTGATGCTGGGTTATGCGACGCAGGGCGGCATCAAGGCGGTGGCGGCTGCCGCGCCCAAGCTGCTCCTTTCGCTGGGCGCGGACGAAGTCGATTATGCAGCCTTCCCCAACAGCTTCAAAGTCTATGTCGGCCATCATGGTGACAAGGGCGCGCACGCGGCGGATGTGATCCTGCCGGGCGCCAGCTATGCCGAAAAGGCGGGCACCTACGTCAATCTGGAAGGTCGGGTGCAGCGTGGCGAGAAGGCGGTGTTCGCGCCGGGTGACGCCCGTGAGGACTGGTCGATCCTGCGCGCGCTGTCCGAAGCGCTGGGCGCGAAACTGCCCTTCGACAGTTTCGACGCACTGCGCGCCGAAATGGTCAAGGCGGTGCCGGCGCTGGGCGTTGAAGGCTTGGCCGATTATGGCTGGTCCTCGCCCAAGCTGCCGACCGGCGCGACCGGCGAACTGGCGTCGCCGATCAAGGATTTCTACCTGACAAACGCCATCTGCCGCGCCAGCCCGACGATGCAGCAATGTTCGGCTGAACTGATCCACGGGGTTGAATTTGCGGAGGCAGCAGAGTGACCGCTTTCTTCCAAAATCTGGGTATGGGCTTCGAAGGCGCCTGGTTCCTGTCGACCATCATTGGCATCCTGGTGATCGCATTGCCGGTCATGCTGGCGGTCGCGATGATCATCTATGCCGATCGCAAGATCTGGGCGGCGATGGCGTTGCGCCGCGGTCCCAACGTAGTCGGGCCGTTCGGCCTGCTCCAATCCTTTGCGGACGGCCTGAAGGTGTTTCTCCAGGAAACCATCGTCCCGTCGGCATCGAACAAGGCGCTGTTCCTGATCGCGCCGATCATCACCTTCACCGTGGCGCTGATCGCCTGGGCGGTTGTCCCGTTCCAGGTCGGCGTTGTGCTGGCCGACATCAATGTTGGCTTGCTCTATATTCTCGCGATTTCCTCGCTGGGGGTTTACGGCATCGTGCTGGCAGGTTGGGCGTCGAACTCGAAATATCCCTTCTATTCCGCGATCCGCGCATCTGCGCAGATGATCAGCTATGAAGTCTCAATCGGCTTCATCCTGATCTGCGTCGTGCTTTGGGCGAACAGCTTCAACCTGACGACCATCGTGGAAAGCCAGAAGGGCTATTATGGCTTCCTGAACGGCAACGGCTTCAACCCGCTGCTGTTTCCCATGGCGATCATGTTCCTGATTTCCTCCCTGGCGGAAACCGGTCGCGCGCCTTTCGACCTGACCGAAGCGGATTCGGAACTGGTGGCGGGCTACCAGACCGAATATTCGTCCATGGCCTTCGCGCTCTACTGGCTGGGCGAATATGCCAACGTCATCCTGATGTGCGCATTGAACGCCATCCTGTTCTGGGGTGGCTATCTGCCGCCGGTGGACTGGGCGCCGCTCTATTATGTGCCTGGCATCCTGTGGCTGTTCGCCAAGATCCTGTTCTTCTTCTTCGTCTTCTCCTGGGTGAAGGCGACGGTGCCCCGCTACCGGTATGACCAGTTGATGCGGCTGGGCTGGAAAATCTTCCTGCCTACGTCACTCTTCTTCGTCTTCCTGGTTTCGGGCTTCCTCATGCTGACGCGCTATGGAGGCGCACAATGAGCCTCGGTTATTACGTCAAAAGCTTCACCCTCTGGGAGTTCGTGAAGGCGCATTGGCTGACCTTGAAATATTTCTTCAAGGCCAAGGCGACGATCAACTACCCCTATGAGAAAAACCCGATAAGCCCGCGTTTTCGTGGCGAACATGCGCTGCGCCGCTACCCCAATGGGGAAGAACGCTGCATCGCGTGTAAGCTGTGCGAAGCGGTATGTCCGGCGCAGGCGATCACCATCGAAGCGCAGCCGCGCGAAGATGGCAGCCGCCGCACCACACGCTACGACATCGACATGACCAAGTGCATCTATTGCGGCTTCTGTCAGGAAGCCTGCCCGGTGGATGCGGTCGTGGAAGGCCCGAACTTCGAGTTCGCGACCGAAACGCGCGAGGAGCTGATCTACGACAAGGCCAAGCTCCTTGAAAATGGTGACAAGTGGGAACGCGCGATCGCCGCGAACCTTGCCGCCGATGCCCCCTATCGTTAAGCCGCGCGCGTCAAAGGGAATATTGCACCTGTGATTCACGTCCTCGCCTTTTACCTGTTCGCTATTTTGGTGGTGAGCAGCGGCGCGCTCACCATATTGTCGCGCAACCCCGTTCATTCGGTGCTGTGGCTGATCCTCGCCTTCTTCAATGCGGCGGGGCTGATGGTCCTGCTCGGCGCTGAATTCATCGCGATGCTGCTCGTCATCGTTTATGTCGGCGCGGTTGCGGTGCTGTTCCTGTTCGTCGTCATGATGCTAGACATCGACTTTGCCGAATTGCGCGCCGGCTTTGTCAGCTATCTGCCGTTCGGCCTGCTGATCGCGCTGGTGCTGCTGGCGGAAATCGTGCTGGGCATTGGCCTGTGGAGCGCGGGGCCAATCGAACTGGCGCAGCGCGCGGCGCCGACCGCGCCGGACGTGTCGAACATCAAGGCGATCGGCACGCTGCTCTATACCCGCTACATCTTCCTGTTCGAAGCGGCGGGCATCGTCCTGCTGGTCGCGATGATCGGTGCGATCGTTCTGACCCACCGGACCCGTGGCGGCACCAAGGGGCAGAATATCGCCAAGCAGAACCGTCGCCGTCCGCAGGATGCAGTCCGCAATATCAATCAGCCCGTGGGGCAGGGGGTGGAGCTGTGATCGGCCTTCAACATTATATGGTGGTCAGCGCCATCCTGTTCGTGATGGGGGTGCTGGGCATCTTCATCAATCGCAAGAATGTCATCATCATCCTGATGGCGATCGAGCTGATTTTGCTCAGCGTCAACATCAACCTTGTCGCCTTCAGTGCCTTTCTGGGCGATCTGGTGGGCCAGGTTTTCAGCATGTTCGTGCTGACCGTCGCGGCGGGTGAGGCGGCCATCGGGCTTGCCATCCTCGTCATTTACTTCCGTGGTCGCGGCACCATCGCCGTCGACGATGTCAACCGGATGAAGGGCTGAGCCTGAACTCATGATCCAGCTTATCGTTCTTCTTCCGCTGCTGGCGGCGGCCATCGCCGGCCTTGGCAACAAGGCCCTTGGCAAGCTGCCGGCCAAGATCATCACCACGGGCGCGCTGTTCGCAGCCTGCGCCATGAGCTGGGCGATCTTCATTCCCTTCCTGCTCGGCCACGCGCAAGCGTCGGTGACGCCGCTGTTCACCTGGATCGAAAGTGGCAGCTTCGACGCCCAGTGGGCGTTGCGCGTCGATACGATGACGGCGGTCATGCTGGTGGTCATCACCAGCGTTTCGAGCCTCGTTCACCTCTACAGCTGGGGCTATATGGACGAAGAGCCGGATCAGCCGCGCTTCTTCGCCTATCTCTCGCTGTTCACCTTCGCGATGCTGATGCTCGTGACCGCGAACAACCTGCTCCAGATGTTCTTCGGCTGGGAAGGCGTGGGCCTGGCGTCATACTTGCTCATCGGTTTCTGGTTCCGCAAGCCCAGCGCCAATGCCGCCGCGATCAAGGCGTTCGTCGTCAATCGCGTTGGCGACCTTGGCTTCATGATGGGTATTTTCGGCACCTATCTGGTGTTCAACACCATATCGATCCCGGAAATCCTGGAAATGGCACCGTCGATGGCCGGTTCGACCATCGGTTTCCTCGGCCATCGTTTCGACACGATGACGGTCCTCTGCCTGCTGCTGTTTGTGGGCGCGATGGGCAAGTCGGCCCAGCTTGGCCTGCACACCTGGTTGCCGGACGCGATGGAAGGCCCGACGCCTGTGTCGGCGCTGATCCACGCGGCGACCATGGTCACCGCGGGTGTCTTCATGGTCTGCCGCCTGTCGCCGATGTTCGAAACGTCGCAAACGGCGCTGACCGTCGTCACCTATGTCGGCGCAGCGACCTGCCTGTTCGCAGCGACCGTCGGCACGGTGCAGACCGACATCAAGCGGGTCATCGCCTATTCGACCTGTTCGCAGCTGGGCTATATGTTCTTTGCGGCCGGCGTCGGCGCTTATGGTGCGGCGATGTTCCACCTGTTCACCCACGCATTCTTCAAGGCGCTGCTGTTCCTGGGGGCCGGCTCGGTCATCCACGCGATGCACCATGAGCAGGACATGCGTTACTATGGCGGCCTGCGGAAAAGCATCCCCATCACCTTCTGGACGATGACGCTGGGCACGCTCGCCATCACCGGCGTCGGCCTGCCGATCATCGGCGTGGGCTTCGCGGGCTTCTATTCGAAGGACGGTATCCTCGAAGCGGCTTATGCCGCGGGCGGGGCTGGGACCGGGGCCTTCATCGTCGGCGTGTTCGCTGCGCTGCTCACCAGCTTCTACAGCTGGCGCTTGGTCTTCCTGACCTTCTTCGGCAAGCCGCGCTGGACCCAGTCGGAACATATCCAGCATGCGCTGCATGATGCGCACGGCCATGACGATCATGGTCACGACGATCATGCCGCCCATGCGCATAACGATCACGCCCATGCGGCGCATGGTCATGACGATCATCACGCCCACGATGCAGGCGACGGCACGGGTGGCTATCACCCGCACGAAAGCCCGCTCGTCATGCTGGTTCCGTTGATCGTGCTCAGCCTGGGCGCGGTGTTCGCCGGCTTCCTGTTCCACGACCAGTTCATCGGTGCCGAAGGTGGTATCGAATTCTGGAAGGGCTCGCTCGCGTTTGACAGCCATCTGATGCATGCCGCGCATGAAGTGCCGACCTGGGTCAAGTTTGCACCGTTCACGGTGATGCTGACCGGTCTGTTCGTCGCCTGGCTGAGCTACATCAAGAATACCGACTGGCCGCAGCGGTTCGTGGCGACCTTCACCGGTCTGTACACATTCCTGCTCAACAAATGGTATTTCGACGAACTGTACAACGTCCTGTTCGTCAAGCCCGCCTTCGCGATCGGTCGCTTCTTCTGGAAGGTCGGTGACGTCGGCTTCATCGACCGGTTCGGGCCGAATGGCCTGGCTGCGCTGGTCGTGCAGGGCAATAAAATTACCCGTCGGCTTCAGTCCGGCTACCTCTACACCTACGCGCTGGTGATGCTGATCGGCCTCGCCGCTGCCGCAACCTGGGCGATGACACGATAATGGACGGCTTCCCCATCCTTTCCCTGATGATGGCAGTCCCGATGGCTGGCGCCATCGCCTGCCTGTTCGCGAGCGCCAATAATGCGCGCTGGATCGCGCTCATCGCAACGTTGGTCGATTTCGTTCTGGGCATCGTCCTATGGATGAATTTCGATCAAGGCGGCCTCCAGTGGCAGTTTCAGGAATATGCGCCGATCTTCGGGCGTTTCGCCTGGGCGCTGGGTATCGACGGCATCGCCCTGATGCTGATCGCGCTGACCGTGTTCCTGATGCCGATCTGCATCGGCGCCAGCTGGAACGCGATCAACAAGCGCGTCGGCGAATATATGGCGGCCTTCCTGTTCATGGAGGTGCTGATGATCGGCGTCTTCACGGCGCAGGATCTCTACCTCTTCTACATCATGTTCGAAGCCGGCCTGATCCCGATGTATCTGATCATCGGCATCTGGGGTGGCGCGGACCGGATTTACGCTTCCTACAAATTCTTCCTCTACACGCTGCTCGGCTCGGTCCTGATGCTGATCGCGATGATGTGGATGGTGCATGAGGCGGGTTCGACCGAGATTCCGGTCCTGATGGCCTATAATTTCGATCCGCATGCCCAGACTTGGCTGTTCCTGGCCTTCTTCGCTAGCTTTGCCGTGAAGATGCCGATGTGGCCGGTCCACACCTGGCTGCCCGACGCGCATGTTCAGGCGCCGACGGCGGGGTCTGTCATCCTGGCGGGCGTGCTGCTGAAGATGGGCGGCTACGGCTTCATCCGCTTCTCGCTGCCGATGTTTCCCGAAGCGTCGGCGCAGCTTGCGCCGATGGTGTGGGGCCTGTCGATGGTGGCGGTCGTCTACACCTCGCTGGTCGCGCTGGTGCAGTCGGATATGAAGAAGCTGATCGCCTACTCGTCGGTCGCCCATATGGCGATCGTGACGATCGGCCTGTTCGCCTTCAATCAGGCGGGCATCGAAGGTGCGATGATGGTCATGTTGGGCCATGGTCTGGTCGCAGGCGCGCTGTTCCTGTGCGTCGGCGTGGTCTATGATCGCCTGCATACCCGCGAGATCAACCGCTATGGCGGCCTGAGCATCAACATGCCGCGCTATGCCGTGCTGTTCCTGTTCTTCACCATGGCGTCGGTCGGCCTGCCAGGCACATCCAACTTCGTCGGCGAATTCCTGTCGCTGATGGGCGTGTATCAGGCGTCGAGCTGGGTCGCGCTGGTCTGCACCACCGGGATCATCCTGGGCGCGGCCTATATGCTCTACCTGTATCGCCGCATCTGTTACGGCGCGCAGGTCAATGCCGATGCCGCCGCGATGCCCGACCTGTCGATCCGGGAGTTCTGGCTGATGGCACCGATTGCGGCGGTCGTGCTGTGGATGGGCGTCTATCCTGAAAGCTTCCTGGCCCCGATGCGGTCCGACATTCAAGCGCTTGAAGCGCGCCTCGCCCCTGCGGCTCCCGCAGGAGATTCCAAGATCAAGATGGGTGCGCCCAAGCCAGCAAGCGAGGGCCATCATGAAGAAGCACCGGCGCACGGGGAGGCGCATTAATGGTTGACTCCGCTTCCCTTCTGGCGGTCCTGCCGGAACTCATTCTGACGGTAGGCGGCCTCGCGCTGATGCTGGTTGCGGCCTTTGGCGGCGACGGCTCGGCGCGTGTCGTGACTTGGCTGTCGGTCATCACGCTGGCGATCGCCGGTGCGGCGCTGTCCTGCTCGCTCGCCCATGGTCCTGACGCCTTTGACGGCCTGTATCGCGCCGATGCCTTTTCGGTCTTCGCCAAGGCGTTGATTTACTTGGCTGCGGCGGCGGCCATCCTGCTTGCCCCGCGCTTTTTCTCGACCGACGGTGTGCCCCGCCCCGAATATCCGATCCTGATCCTGTTCGCCTCCATCGGCATGGGTATGATGGTGTCGGCGGGCGACATGCTGACGCTCTATGTCGGCCTGGAGATGAACAGCCTGGCCTCTTATGTCCTTGCCAGCTTCATGCGGCAGGACGAACGCTCTTCGGAAGCGGGCCTCAAATATTTCGTGCTGGGCTCGCTTGCCAGCGGCATCCTCCTCTACGGCATCTCGCTACTGTACGGCTTCACTGGCAGCACGGCGTTCGACGGCATTGCCGTTGCGCTGGGCGATGGGGTGGGCAAGGGCGAATTGTTCGGCCTGGTGTTCGTGCTGGCGGGGCTGGCGTTCAAGATCAGCGCCGTGCCGTTCCATATGTGGACGCCCGACGTTTATGAAGGCGCGCCGACCCCGGTCACGACCTTCTTCGCCAGCGCGCCCAAGGTCGCTGCGATGGGCCTGACCGTCCGCGTTGCTATCGAAGCATTGGGTCCGGCGGGACTGGATTGGCAGCAAATCGTGATCTTCGTGGCGCTCGCCTCGGTCCTGTTCGGCGCAGTCGCGGCAATCGGCCAGACCAATATCAAGCGTCTGATGGCCTATTCGTCGATCAACAATGTCGGCTTTGCGCTGATCGGCCTGGCGGCGGGCACCCCTGCCGGTGTCGCGGGCACGATGAGCTATATGGCGATCTACGTGCTGATGACGATCGGCGCTTTCGCCTGCATCCTGCAGATGCGCGACGCCGACGGCAAACCGATCGAAACCATCGCCAGCCTGGCGGGTCTGTCGCAGTCGCGAAAGGGTCTGGCTGCGGCGCTCGCCATCTTCATGTTCTCGATGGCTGGTATCCCGCCGCTCTTCGGTTTCTGGGCAAAGTTCCTGGTGTTCGATGCAGCCGTTGCGGCTGGCCTGACCGCGCTGGCCGCGTTCGGCATCACGGCGTCAGTGATCGGCGCTTTCTATTATCTCAAGATCATCAAGACGATGTATTTCGACGAACCCACCGCCGCCTATGAGGCAAAGGGTGGTCCGGTCGAGAATATCATCCTGACGGCCTGCGCCGTGGTGATCGTGCTGGGCTATCTGCTCAACCCCCTACTGGATCAGGCGAGCGCTGCCGCGGCAGCGTCGCTCTTCTGACGCTGCTGCGCTTCGTCGAGGAAACCGGTTCCACCAACGCCGACATGCTGGCGTTGGCGGGGCAGGGGGCGGCCGATGGCAGTTGGTTGCGCGCCGGTCGCCAGACTGGAGGCAAGGGGCGGATGGGCCGCGCCTGGGAAAGCCCGGACGGCAATCTCTATTGCTCCACGCTGGTCCGGTTGCAGGCCAACGATCCATTGGCCCATACGCTGGCGCTCGTAGCGGCCAATGCTGTTCATGCGCTGGTCGCGCCGCTGTGTCGCGGACAGGCGCGAATCAAATGGCCCAATGATATATTGGTCGATGGCGCCAAGATCGCCGGCATACTTCTCGAACGGGCCGGGGACGCGATCGTCGTGGGCATTGGCATCAATGTCGCTGGCCATCCCGAAGGGCTGGAACGCCCGGTCACCAGTCTGGCGGCACAGGGCGCCGCTGACGCGCAGGCGAAGATTCTATATGCGCGACTTGCCCAGCTATTTGGCCATTGGCTATCCATCTGGCGCGCGCACGGCATCGATCCCATTCGCACCCACTGGCTGCTCAATGCCCACCCGACCGGCACGGCCATGCGTGTCGTGCTGCCCGATGGCGCGGAGGTCGAAGGCGCGTTCGATACGCTCGACCGCCACGGCATGTTGATCCTGCGCTTGGCGAATGGGCAGAGCCATGCCATTCACGCGGGCGATATCATTCTGGGCTGAGGAACGAGCCATGCTTCTCGCGATCGACGCGGGTAATACCAATGTCGTTTTCGCGCTGCTGGACGGGCGCGAAATCCGGGCACGCTGGCGCATCGCCACCGATCCGCGGCGCACCGCCGACGAATATGCTGTCTGGCTGAACCAGTTGTTGCAACTGGAGGGCTATGCCATCGCCGATGTCGATGCCGTCATCATCGCGACGGTAGTACCGCGCGCTCTGCACAATCTTCAGGTGCTGGCCGACAAATATTTCAAGACCCCGGCGTTGATCGCGGGGCAGGGTAGCGTCGAATGGGGCATCGAACTGGACGTCGCCGAGCCGGCGTCGGTCGGCGCGGACCGGGTTGTAAACGCCATCGCTGCGCACCATCTGTACGCAGGCGACCTGATCGTCATCGATTTCGGCACGGCGACGACGTTCGACGTGGTGGATTATCGCGGCGCTTACAAGGGCGGTATCATCGCGCCGGGCATCAACCTGTCGCTCGATGCGCTGGTGGCGGCTGCGGCGAAACTGCCCAAGATCGCCATTGCGCCGCCGCAGGATCGATCGGTGATCGGCCGCACGACCGAAGCGCAGATGCATATTGGCGTTTTCTGGGGCTATGTAGCGATGATGGAGGGGCTGGTCGCCCGTATGAGGGCCGAAATCGGCCGTCCGACCAGAGTGATTTCGACGGGGGGCCTGGCGGTCCTCTTCAATGACAATAGCGATATTTTCGATGCGATCGCGCCGGACCTGACGGTTCAGGGCCTCGCGCTGATGCACGAACGGAGTTTGAAGACATAATGACACCCAAGGATGAACTGATTTTCCTGGCCCTCGGTGGATCGGGCGAGATCGGCATGAACGTCAATCTCTACGGCTGCCAAGGCAAATGGGTCATGGTCGATCTCGGCATGACCTTCGGCGACCCGACCTATCCCGGTATCGAACTGGTGCTACCGGACCTCAGCTTCATCGAGGAGCGCCGTGACGACCTGCTGGGCATCGTCCTGACGCATGGGCATGAGGATCATATCGGCGCGATCCCCTATCTCGCCGCGGACCTTGGCGTCCCGCTCTACGCCACGCCCTTCACGGCGGGCCTGATCCGCTTGAAGCTTGAAGAGGAAGGCCTCTCCAAGGAGGTCAAGCTGCATGTCATTCCCAATGAAAGCAGCTTCAATCTCGGCCCGTTCGGCTTCCGTTACGTTCCGCTCGCCCATTCGATACCCGAAGGCAATGCACTGCTGATCGATACGCCCTATGGCCGCATCTTTCACACCGGCGACTGGAAGCTGGACGAACAGCCATTGCTGGGCCAGCCCTCCACCCCGGCCGAACTGACCGCGATCGGGGACGAAGGCGTGCTGGCGCTGGTATGCGACAGCACCAATGTCTTCAACGACAAGGCCAGCGGGTCCGAAGGCGATGTGCGCGAAGGTCTGATGAAGACCGTCGCCGACGCCAAGGGGCGTGTGCTGGTTACGACCTTCGCCTCCAACGCGGCGCGCGTCCAGACGCTGGGCGAAGTGGCCGCGGCCACCGGTCGCAAAGTGTGCGTGGCGGGTCGTTCGCTTGACCGCATCATCAGCACGGCCAAGGCGGCCGGCTATCTCAAGGATTTCCCGCCGACCGTCGATTGGGACGATGTCATGCACCTGCCCCGCAGCGAGGTGATGATCATCGCCACCGGCGGCCAGGGTGAGGTGCGGGCAGCACTGGCCCGCATCGCGTTCGACAGCCATCCGATCAAGCTGGCGGAGGGTGACACGGTCATCTTCTCCTCCAAGCAAATCCCCGGCAACGAGATCGCGATCGGCCGTATCCAGAATGCGCTGGCGCAAAAGAATATATTGATGGTCACCGACCGTCAGGCCGAAGTCCATGTGTCCGGCCATCCCGGTCGCCCCGAACTCGAAGCCATGTACCGCTGGATTCGTCCCGAAATCCTGCTGCCGGTCCATGGCGAGCGCCGCCATATGGCAGAGCAGGCCCGGCTCGGTATCACCAGCGGCATCCGCCATGCGGTGGTCCAGTCGAACGGCGACGTGCTGCGACTGGCACCCGGCGCGCCGACGATCATCGGTCAGCAGGAAACTGGCCGCCTGGTGCTGGATGGCGACGTCATCCTGCCGGCCGACGGCGCGACGATCAATGAACGGCGCAAGCTCGGCCTGCATGGGCAGATCAGCGTCGCGGTAGCGATCGACCGTAAGGGCAAGCTGATCGGCCAGCCCGCATTGCGCACGCAAGGCGTGCCGGTGGAGGAAGACAAGGCGGCGTTCCTGGCCGAAGCAGCCGATGAAGCCGCCGCCGCCGTGCCCAAGGGGTCTATGGAGGAAGAGGCGTTGCGCGAGCGTGTCCGCCTGGCCGTGCGCCGCACCGCGACGCGCTGGACCGGCAAGAAGCCGATAGTGGACGTGCTGCTCGTTCGGGCCTAATCACACGCCATGAACCTATACGCTATCTTCGCCATCTACTTCCTGATGTGGGTGATCAGCGCCTTCATCATGCTCCCCTTCGGCATCCGTACGCCCGACGAAACGGGCGAAGTACTGCTGAAGGGGCAAGCGGACAGTGCGCCGAGCAATTTCCGGCCCGGTCTGGTCATGCTGCGCGCGACCATAATGGCCACGATCCTATTCAGCCTTTATTACGCCAATTATGTGCAGGGCTGGGTGACGCTGGACATGCTGCCCGGCTACCGCGCCGCGCAATAAGCGGGCAGGCGGCGCAGATTATGCGCGCTGCCGCCGTTCATGCGCCGTCTTGGGCGCAGATGCGCGCCGCTCTCTGGCCCGATGTGTCCATCGCCAATCATCATGACGACATTGCCGATCTGCTGGCGCGCGGGGGTGATCATATTGCTTTCATCGCCCTGGACGAACGGGGGTAAAGGTGGGCTGGAGGCCGCAGATCAGGCGGCTTCGGCGATCGGTTGTTGATCTGGCCGCCAGTTCCACGGCATGAGTTCATCCCAGCGGGCAGCAGGCCATTCGCCCACGATCTTGGCGATGACGTCGGCGATATAGGCCTGTGGTTCGAGGCCATTGAGTTTGGCGCTCTCGATGACGGAATAGACGGCAGCGGCTCGATCGCCGCCCGCCTTTGAGCCAGCGAACAGGCAGTTTTACGGCCCAGGGCCACGCAGCGCATGGCGCGCTCTGCAATGTTGTTGTCGATCTCTAGGTGCCCATCGTCGAGGAAACGTGTCAGCGCGACCCAGCGTTTGCGCCCATATGCGATCGCCTTGGCCATCTCGGACTTGGGCGAGAGGCGGCGCAGGGCATCGTCGAGTGTCTGGCGCAACTCGTCGATCAATGGCTGGGTGCGGTCCTGCCGGCTTCGTCGTCGGATCTCGGGTTGCTGGCCTCGAACCTCTGCCGGATCGGCTCGACGCGCGGCAGCGACGATGGTCTCGCCTTCGAGTTCTTCGAGCGCCAGTTCAAGCTGTGCGATCTGCGTGTCGAGCTTCTCGGACCACTTGCCAAACTGCATCCGCTTGAGGCGCGCGATCTGCACGCAGTGTGTCGATCAGGATGTCGCGGGCAGAAATATCGGCGTGGCCGACCGCCAAAGCAGCTTCTAGCTCGGTGATCCGAGCGTCTTTGTCAGCTGTGGAAAGGTGTGCGTCCGACACCGCGTGGCCTATAGCGGAACAGCCGTCGCAATGCCAGTAAAAGCGGAGAAAAATAGGCGTTTTACCCCGCGAGTGAAGGGGTGAAAGTGCGCTCCGACCGTCGCCAGTCGATGCCTTCCAACAGCATGGAAAGCTGGACACCTCGAAGAACCGGCCGCTTTCGTTGAGTTGACGACAGTCAGGACCGCAGACGCGTGATTTGCTTGATGTGCCTGCCTATTCTTGGGTGATTTCGATAATGTTCCATGCCACCGCCATCGTTGAGGAGCGGCTCCGCATCAAGCGGGCGCAGTTCACCCTTCGAGCCAGGCCAGGCGTTGGAAGTTATAGGCAAGATTGGCCATGCCGATCTTGATGGTGGCGCAGGCGATGCCGATGGTTCGGATGACAAGGCCTACCCCTTGCTTTTGCCCGGCGAACACATGCTCGACCTGAGCGCGGATCTTTGAGCGCCTGGTATTGGCCCTGGCGATCCGCTCGGGCAGCGGTCGCCGCGGCTTTCGCTTCTGGTGAATGTGGCTGGTGAACATGCCACGGGCCAGGAACGCCTCGTTCTTCCTGGATCTATAGGCGGTATCAGCCCAGACACCGGAGGCAGTGTTGTCCTTGCTGATCAGAACCGGCAGCCGTGCGCCGTCATGGGCATTGGCGGCGCTGGCATCCCAGGTGCGGATCAAGCCCATGGGTTTTGTCGATGCCGACATGATTTTTTGTAGCCGAACATCGGGATGGCGAGATTGACCGGCTTGGCCACCTTGGGATCGGCGCCCTCCCTGACCTTGGCCTTGCTGTACTTGATCGACCAGCGCGCATCACGGTCCTTTTGCCGGGTCTTGGCCGGCTTCCAGTCCTCCGGCACCCTGCCTTCCTTGATCGCTGCTTTTTCCGTTTGGGTATTGCGCTGCTTGGGTGCCGGCACGACAGTGGCGTCGATGATTTGCCCGCCCATGGCGAGATAGCCCCGATCCTTGAGGGCAGCGTCGAAGCGAGCAAAGAGTTTATCTATGGCCTTGGCATTCACCAGGCGTTCCCGGAACAGCCAAACCGCCGTCGCATCCGGCACGGTGCCATCGAGCCCAAGGCCCAGGAACCGTTGGAATGA
>JAVBXL010000074.1 GCA_030824575.1 bacterium
GTCATTGGCCGTGCCCCCCCCCCCCGAAATGGCGGCGTCATCCATAAAGGCTGCCGATCCGGAAGGGGTCGCGCCAGCGCCGCCGGCAGAAGCGCCGATCGTCGCCGCCGGTCATCCCGCGATCGTGCCGGACGCCCTGCGTGCAAGCAGCCAGCCTAAACCGGCAACGCCTGTGCCGACTGACAGCCCCGTATCCGTTGCACCGTTGATCCAGCAGGTCGCGCCGCCGCCAGTCGCGGCTGTAACAGCGCCAACCCCGGAAATTCCATCGGTTCCATCTCTCACGCAAGCCACGCCAGACTCTGTCGAAGCCTTGGACCTGCCCATCGATCTCGCACAACCGCTCGCCCCGACCGCTCCAGCCAAGCCGCGCGCCGAGGCTGTCTCGCTGCTCCAGTTGGTCCGCGACCATATGACCCTGCGCGCGCCGCGCCGATCTGAAACTGTGGCGCCGACCCGCGAAGTGGCTCCCGACGCCGCGTCCGTGATCCTGCCGACCGCGATGAGCGACAATGGCCCGTCGCTGGTGCCACTGGTGCAGCCGACCGTCCAGCCGCTCGCGACCGCCGCGCCGTCCATCCCGACCGTCGACCTGTCCGCCAGCCTTGGCGCGCAGGTGGTCGATATGGGCGTGTCGGGCCAGTGGATCGACGGACTGGCGCGCGATATCGCTGGCCTGTCTGCCAATGGCGCACAGGGCCGGTTCCAGATCAACGCCGATCAGCTCGGCCCGATCCAGGTCGATATCCGGCAGGGCGAAGATGGCGCGACCATCAGCCTGACCGTAGCGACCGAGGCGGCCGAACAGGCCTTGCGGCAGGAGGGCGACCGGCTGAAGCTGGACGCGGGTCTGTCCGCCATGCGTATCAGCGAGATGAAGATCGAGCGGGCACCGCATGTCGCCGAAACCGCGCGGGCTGACAGCAGCGGCAACCAGACAACGTCGCAGCAGCAATCCGGCGGGCAGGGCCAAAATCAGGCTCAAAATCAGGGTCAATCCGTGGGGCAGGGCGCTGGCCAGGGCATGGGCCAGTCGTCGGCCCAGTCGCATATGCAGGGCCGCGGCCAGCAACGCGAAAATATCGCCCTGGGGCATAAAGCGGGGAGCGACGCTGCCGTTCTTAACCATACGGACGTCGGCGAAAACGCCGGCGGTGCCGTTCGCGCGCGCTATGCGTGACCAGCGCTTTTCCTAGGGGACCAGAACGATGAGCGACGAGCCAAAGGCCAAGAAAAAGAAAGGCGGGAGCATGAAAATGATCCTGCTGCTGGTCGTGGGCGTCGTCGTGGGTGGCGCGGGCGCAGCCGGTGGGCTGTACGCCGCTGGTTTCTTCAGCCCGAAGGCGGAGGGGCCGAAGGAAGACCCCAACAAGCCCGTTCTGGTGCTGGCCGGTGAGGATGCGCAGGCGATCGCGACCGCTCATGGCTGGGCCGGCGAAGCGGGCGGCGGCGAAGGCGGCGGTAAATCCGGCGGCGGCGAAAGCCATGCGGTGTCCGCGGGCCATGCGCCCGGCAAGGGCATCGACCTGCCGACGCCGGCCAATCCGACCGCCTATCAGGCCACCTATTTCCAGCTTCAGGCGCCCTTTACGTCGAACATGTCGGACACCGACGCCTTTGCCCAGATCTCCGTCGCGGTATCGACCTATTATGATTATCGCGTGATCGCCGCGATCAAGCAGCATGAAATGCCGATCCGCAGCCAGATGCTGATGATGCTGGCGCAGCAGCCGCAGGAGGTGCTCGACACACCGCAGGGCAAGCAGGCGCTTCAGGGCAAGATCAAGGTCATCATCAACGATGTGCTGAAGCAGAAGACCGGCTATGGCGGCATCGACAACGTCTATTTCACCAACTTCGTCATTCAATAAGGCGGCCGCATCGGCGCCCTTACGCTGGTGCCGCTCGTCGCCCTGTTAACTCCAATTTTACCATTTTCGTTATTAATGGCGCTGCGCCAAAGGATCAGGACGTCCCCTGATCCGCCATGGGGCAGGGGACCAAGATGGACGACGTACAGACCTACGCCTTCGGGCGCGGGGATTCGCAGGCACCGATCATGCTATCGGGGCTAGACCGGCTGAGCGAGAAGCTCGGCCGGCGCATGCGCGCCCTGATCGAGCCGATCGCCGGCGTGCGCCCGCACATCGTGGCGCAGGATACGCGCGTGCTGGATTTCGCCGCCTGGACGGCCGAAGTGCCCGCCTTTTGCAGCCTGTCCATCTATCGCCTGCTGCCGCTGAAAGGCCAGATGCTGCTGCGGATGGATGCGGCGATGATCTCCACCATGGTCGATTGTTTCTATGGCGGCATCGGCAACCGGGCCTTGCCCGCGCGCGGCGAATTCACGCCGACCGAAGACCGGCTGATCGCGCGCCTGTCCGATAGCATCGTCACCCGCCTGGTCGAAACCTGGGCCGACATCCTGCCGCTGGAGCAGGGGCTGATCCTGCGCGAAAGCGCGGTCGGCTATGCCGCGTCGGCGCAGCCCGGCGACCAGATGGTGCTGCAACGCTTCACCATCTCCATCACCCGCGAACAGGAATGGCCGATCGACATCGTCTTTCCGCTGTCCGCGCTGCGCGGCGTAGAGGCGCTGATGGGCAGCAACCTGCCCGCTGACGAGGAGCAGCGCGATCCTGTCTGGCAGACGCGCATCGCCCGGCGGATGCGCGACATCCGTATGCCCGCGCGCACCGTATTGGCGCGCCCCAACCTCTCGCTGGCCGAGCTGATGCAGCTCAAGGTCGGCGACGTCATTCCCGTCACTATCGGCCGATCGCTGCCGTTGATCGTCGGAAACCGCATCGTCGCGCATGGCACGATCGGCGAACAGGACGGCCGCGCCGCCTTCCAGATTGAAAAGCTTGCACAGGAACCCGATCAATGAGCGACATGAGCGAAGCCCCCCGCATGGACCGGGGCGAAGACCCGCTGACCAAAATGACCAACAACCGCCAGTTCAAGCTGCTGGCCGATATCCCGGTCCGCATGTCTGTGGAGGTCGGCTCCACCTCGCTGCGCCTGGCCGAAGTCATGGACCTGGCCGAAGGCAGCATCGTCGAACTGGATCGCCAGGCCGACGACCTGCTGGATATCATGGTCAACGGCGCACTGATCGCCAAGGGGGAGGTGGTGACCGTGAACGGCCGCTATGGCATCCGCATCGTCGATATCGCCGCGACCGAAAATCGCCTCGCCGGGATCGAACGGCGCGGCTAACGGGCCGCTTCTGATTTTAAGCTTGCCTTCGGTCGCGAAACTGCGGATCGCAGGCGCTGTTAACCATAGCTGCAGGCAGGCCATTTCATGTTCTGGTATTTCGTAAAACTGCTGATCCTGCTGCCGCTGGTGGGCGGCATGGCCTTTGGCGCGCTGTGGCTATGGCGCAAATATCAACCCGGCATGATGGCGGGGCAGGGCGACCGCTCCTTGAAGCTGCTCGAAGCGCTGCCGATGGGGGCTTTTGGCAAGCTCGCCGTGGTGGAGTTTGAGGGCAAGAAAATCCTGCTGTCCGTCACCCGCAGCCGGATCGAGAAGATCGCGGAAGGCGATCATGTCCGCCTTCGCTGAAGCCGGACCGTTGAGGCGGCGGTTGCCCGCTCTTGCGGCCATGGCGATGATCCTTTTCGCGCTGCTCCTCTTCACCGTTCCCGCCTTCGCTCAGGCCGCGCCGGCTGCCACCCCGCCTGTCGACAATAGCGGCGCGCTGAGCCGCGCTATGGGCCAGATTTCGGGCGACGGTCGCTCGCTC
Source organism: bacterium (assembly GCA_030824575.1). Lineage (GTDB taxonomy): Bacteria > Pseudomonadota > Alphaproteobacteria > Sphingomonadales > Sphingomonadaceae > Sphingobium. The sequence goes on from JAVBXL010000074.1 coordinate 3,755, forward strand.
TCGCTCAGCCTCCAGATCCTCGTCCTGATGAGCCTGCTGACGGTGCTGCCGTCGCTCGTGCTCATGATGACCAGCTTCACCCGCATCATCATCGTCCTGTCGCTGCTGCGCCAGGCGCTGGGCCTGCAACAGACGCCGCCCAACCAGGTGCTGGTCGGCCTCACCCTCTTCCTCTCGCTGTTCGTGATGCGCCCCGCTATCGATGCGATCAACGCCCAGGCCTTCGACCCCTATGGCAAGGGGCAGATCAGCATCGAGGAAGCGGTCGGCCGGTCGGGCAAGGTGCTGCATGGCTTCATGGCCAAGCAGACCCGCGAGAGTGACCTCAAACTGTTCCAGAATCTCGCCAAGGCGCCGGCCTTCCGCACGCCCGACGACATTCCCTTCACGATCCTGTTGCCCGCCTTCGTCACCAGCGAATTGAAGACCGCGTTCCAGATCGGCTTCATGATCTTCCTGCCCTTCCTCATCATCGACCTGGTCGTCGCCTCCACGCTGATGGCGCTCGGCATGATGATGCTGTCGCCCACGATCATATCGATGCCGTTCAAATTGTTGCTGTTCGTGCTGGTCGATGGCTGGGCGCTGACCATGGGGTCGCTCGCGGGATCGTTCGCGACATGACCGGCGTCATGCTCCAACATCCGTTCGTTTCGAGCGTGTCGAGAAACGGTTGCGCTGCCGCTTCTCGACTGTGCTCGAAGCGAACGGGACGGGGTATCTAGTCCGCATGGAAAATGCCGATTTCTTCATGGGGTTGGCCCAGCAGGCGCTGTGGATCACGGCGCTGGCGGCTGCGCCTGTGCTGATCCCGGCGCTGATCGCAGGCCTCATCATCGGCATGGTGCAGGCAGCGACCTCGATCAACGAACAGACATTGAGCTTCATCCCCAAGATCATCGTCGTCGGCGGCATGCTGGCGCTGTTCGGCGGGTCGATCATGGTGCTGATCGCCGACTTCACCCGCGAAATCTTCGAACGTATTCCGGACCTTCTCCAGTGAGCGTCTGGCCATGATCGCGCCGGGCTTCGCCGGGGTCGAAAACCAGCTCTGGGTCTGGCTGATCGCCATGATCCGGCCGGGCGCAGCCTTCATCGCCGCGCCGGTCTTCGGCGCGCCCGCCGTGCCGCTGCAACTGCGCCTTATCCTCAGCCTGGCGCTCGGCCTCGCCGCGCTCAACAGCGTCACCATCACCCTGCCGCAGGACGGCGTCGCCAGCTTCGAGGGCGTGATGATGGTCGCGGGCGAAGTCATGGCGGGCCTCGCCTTGGGCTTCGCGGTCCAGATCGGCTATGCCGCCGCCTTCGTCGCGGGGGAGACGATCGGCAACGCCATGGGCCTGAACTTCGCCGCCATGGTCGATCCCTCGTCGGGGCAATCGACCCAGGTGCTGGGCACCTTCCTGTCGATCCTCGCCACCTTCCTGCTGCTCAGCATGGACGGCCATCTGCTGCTCGCCAGCTTCGTCGTCCAAAGCTACCAAGCGATCCCGCCGGGCGCGGGCATCCTGTCCAACGATACGGTCTGGCGCCTGATCTCCTTCGGCGGCGCGTTGCTCGGCGCGGGCGTCACCGTCGCGCTGCCTGTCGCCTTCGCATTGGTGCTGGTGCAGGTGGTGATGGGCATGCTGGCCCGCGCCGCGCCCTCGCTCAACCTGTTCGCGGTCGGCATGCCGGTGGCGATGATGGCGGGCATCATCCTGCTGGCCATCGCCGTGCCGATCATGGCCGAAGGCATGACCGCCTCGCTCAAGGCCGGGCTGGAAGAAGCCCAGTCGATCGCGGAAGGACGCTAAGCCATGGCGGACAGTCCCGGCGGCGGCGAAAAGACCGAGAAACCAACCCAGAAGAAACTGGACGACGCGGCCAAGAAGGGCGACATCCTTCAGTCGCGCGAACTGGGCACGGCGCTGGTGGTGATGGCGGGCATCGCCTGGCTGGCGATCACCGGCCCGTCATTGATCGACGCCCTGTCGGACATGCTCACCGACGCGCTGCGCTTCCGCCGAGAGGATATCGTCGATTTTTCGCCGGCCGCGCGCGGGGCCGAACTGCTCGGCACGATCGCCCTGCCGGCCGCTGGCGTCATGCTCGCGACCTTCATCGCCGCGATCGCGGCGCCCGCCTTGCTCGGTTCGCTCGGTTTCCGCCCCGGCGCCTTCGCGCCCAAGGCGTCGAAGATGAATCCCGGCGCAGGCCTCAAAAAGATTTTCGGTACGCAGGGCCTCATTGAACTGGTCAAATCCATCGCCAAGATCGGCCTGCTCGGCAGCATCGGCATCTGGTTCATATGGGATCGGCTGACGCAGATCACGGCGCTGGGCAAGATGGGCGTCGCGCCGGCCATGGCGGACCTGGGCAACCTCTTCATCCTGACCTGTCTGGTAATGGCGGGCGGCCTGTTCCTGATCGCGGGCATCGACGTCCCCGCCCAGATCATGCAGCGCGCCAAGCGGCTGGGCATGAGCAAGCAGGAGATCAAGGACGAGCATAAGGAAAGCGAAGGCTCGCCCGAAATGAAAGGGCAATTGCGCCGCCGCCAGTTCGAGGTGCTGAACGGCTCCACCCGCCAGGCGGTGGCCGAAGCTAGCGTCATCATCACCAACCCGACCCATTTCGCGGTAGCCCTGCGCTACAAGCCCGGCGTCGACGCCGCCCCGGTCGTGGTCGCGCGCGGCTGCGATGCGATCGCCGCGGCGATCCGCGAACTGGCGGACCAGAATGGCGTGACCGTCCTCCAATATCCCGAACTGGCGCGCGCCGTCTATTTCACGTCGCGCACCGGGCAGATCGTCAACGAAGGCCTGTATATGGCCGTGGCGACCGTCCTCGCCTTCGTCTTCCGCGTGGAAAACAAGATGGCGACTGAAATGGACCGGCCCTTCATCACCGTGCCCGAAGAGCTGCGGTTCAACGCGGACGGACAGAAGCAATAGGCGCGATGACGGCTCGGCTGCGCATCTGCGGGGCGGCGGCGGGATCGCGCCGATCCTGGCTTTTTCTTGCCCTTGCTCCAACTCGCCACGGGCCTCGCCGGCTCCCCGGGCCTTATCCCCATCGCGATCGCGCTTCATCTGATGCGCGAAAAAAATGTGCATGATGGATTAAAGTTTAACCGCGCCCGTCCGTAATCTCTTCATTGGGGACGCATTAGGATTGGTGCGTCATGAACGACTATGTTTCCAGAAGCGAACTGACGCCCGTCGACAGGGCGGTTTCGCGTGCGCCCGCACCCGTCCAGGCTGTCCAGTCTGTGGCACCGAGTCGTTCGACCCAAATCCCCGCAAACCAGGCAGCCAAGGCGTCTCCGCAGGGCGACGGCGTCGTCGTGGACGACGATCTGGCCAGCATCGCCGAATATGTCGAGGTGCATGCCAGGATCGCCGACATATTGGCCGACCTCCAGTCGGGCGTCGGCGGCGTCGATGATGCGGCCGATGCGATCCAGTCGATGATTCCGCGCCCCATGGTGCTGGTACCGCTGCCGCCCGCCAGCAAGGAAGCGGTGGAACATGCCGCCGTCCTTGCCAAGCGGATCGTCGAGCGGGCGTCCTACGCCCATGGCGCGCATGCCCAGGTGTCGCGCGCCACGGTCGAGCAGGTCACGTCTGCGGGCTGATTTCCGCGGTTCCGGCGCAGCGCAAATCATTCCTAAAGGTCTTGCCGCTAGCGCCGTTCTATCCCCTTGAAAGGACGGCGCATGACTTCGGTAGGCAGCAGCATTTTGACGGCGCTCAACGCAGGGTCGGGTATCGACACCTCCGCGTTGGTGACCAGTCTGGTGAGCGCGACCCGCGAGCCCAAGCAGACGGCGATCACCAATCGCCAGACGCTCAATACCTCGCGCATTTCGGCGCTGGCCTCCGCCGCCAGCTCGCTCGACACCTTCGCCAACGCCCTGACCGAAGTGCTGTCGGGTGCCGCCTATACCGGCACGGCCGCCTCCAACGACGCCAGCATCGCATCGGTCACCTTGCTGAGCGGCGGGAGCCCCGCAGGCCTGCCCGCCCAGCTGACCGTCGATCAACTCGCTTCCGCCCGTGTTTATTCAACCGGTGCGACCAGTAGTGCGACGGCGAGCAGCCCGATTGGTGCAGGCACGTTCACCATCACGAAACCTGGCACGGACCCCCAAAGCCCGACCATATTCAATATCACCGTCGATGAGAACGCGACCTTCGCTGATGCTGCCGCAGCCATTAATGCCGCCGACACCGGCGTTACCGCGCGCGTCGTGACTGATACGCAAGGTACACGCCTCGTTTTCAAAGGCGAAACCGGCGCGGACAATGACTTTTCCGTTAGCGCCGCGCGTGCTGATACGAACGATTCGTCAAGTCCAATCAGCCAGATGAGCTTTACCAGCTCGTCCACGGCGCAGAACGCCAAGATCACGCTGGACGGCGTCGCTTATGAATATGCCAGCAATACGATCGACGATGCGATCCCTTATCTGCGGATCGACTTGAACAAGGCGTCGCCCGGCACCACCGTCACCCTGTCGATGAGCCAGCCGACGGCCGGCCTGTCCGACCTGCTCAAGGAATTTGTCAGCGCCTACAACACGCTGATGGGCGCGCTGAACACCGCGACGGCGACCGGCGCGGATTCGTCCAGCGCGGGTGTGCTGAACGGCGTGGCCGGCGTGCGCGACATGAAGCGGCAGCTGTCGGCAATCACATCGACCCAGCTGTCGGCGACCGGCACCTACAAGACGCTGGCCGATATCGGCGTGTCGACCAATCGCGACGGGACGTTGACGCTCGACACGGTCCGGCTGGCATCGGTGATGGAGGCGGACCCTGAAGCCGTTACCAACATGGTGAACCCCAAGGCTTCAACCGCCACCAGCCCAGGCCTGTCGGCGCTGATGGATACGGTCCGCGACAATATCGAGAAAGAAGACGGCCCGCTCAAGACCGCGCAGGCGCGCTACGATGCCGAGGCCGAGGAATTTACCAGGCAGCTCGAAGATCTGGACGAGAAGATGACCAACTATCAGGAGCATCTGACCACCATCTACGCAGCGATGGAGACGCGGTTGTCCGCGCTCAAGGCGACACAAAGCTACCTCGAACAGCAGATCGAGGTCTGGAACAATAGCGACAGTTAATCGGGGACGCAGACGATGTTCTATAATCAGGGTTATGCAGGCGCCAGCGCGGCGCGCCGTTACGCCGCCATCCATTCGGGCAGCCGTACCGAAGGCGCGACGCCGCACGCATTGGTGAAGATCCTGTTCGACGAACTGCTCCAGGCGCTGGAAGCGGCGGCGCTGGCCGAACGCCATGGCGACCGGGTCAAGGTGTCGGACAAGCAGGCGCGGGCGATGTCGATCCTGTTCGCGCTCGAATCGAGCCTGGATTTCGACAAGGGCGGCGACATTTCGGTCGGCCTGGCGCAAATCTATCGCGAAGCGCGCCGGTTGTTGCTGATCGGCGCCAAGGAACGGTCGGCCGATCCGGTCGATCAGGCCCACGCCATCGTCGCGGAAATCGCCGAAGCCTGGACCCAGATCGGCCGTTGATGGCCGCGCGCCCGCCCGTCCGGGCGGGGTTGCGCCCCAAACATGCCCCCTGTATAGGCGGCACTCGCACAAGGGCGGCCCGGCGGGGGCCGCCTTTTTGCGTTATATTCAATGCGCACAGGACGCGCAGCATCACCCAGAAAGGGAAGGCTCATGTCGATTACGCCGCTCATGCCCGTTTACCCCCGGTGCGATGTCCGTCCGGTGCGAGGCGAGGGCTGCTACCTGATCGGTGAGCGCGGCGAGCGTTATTTGGACTTCGCCAGCGGCATCGCGGTCAATCTGCTGGGCCATGGCCATCCCAAGCTGGTCAAGGCGATCGCCGACCAGGCGGCGACGCTGATGCACATATCGAACCTCTACGGCTCGCCTTTGGGAGAGGCGTTCGCGCAGAAGCTGGTGGACAACAGCTTCGCCGACACGGTCTTCTTCACCAATTCGGGCGCCGAAGCGGTCGAGTGCGCGATCAAGACCGCGCGGCGCTATCATTATGCCAATGGCGAAGCGCACCGGCACAAGATCATCAGCTTCGACAACGCCTTCCACGGGCGCACCCTGGGCACCATTTCGGCGACCAGCCAGCCCAAGATGCGCGACGGCTTCGAACCGCTGCTGCCCGGCTTTACCGTCGTGCCGTTCAATGATCTCGATGCGGCGCTGGCGGCGATCGACGACAATACGGCCGGCTTCCTGCTGGAACCGGTGCAGGGCGAAGGCGGCGTTACCCCGGCGACGCAGGCGTTCCTCAAGGGCCTGCGCGAGGCATGTGACGCGCATGGCCTGCTGTTGATCCTGGACGAGGTCCAGTGCGGCTATGCCCGCACCGGCACCTTCTTCGCCCATGAACAATATGGCGTCACGCCGGACATCATGGCGGTGGCCAAGGGCATCGGCGCGGGCTTCCCGCTCGGCGCCTGCCTCGCGACCGAGGAAGCGGCCAAGGGCATGGTGTTCGGCACCCATGGCTCCACCTATGGCGGCAATCCGCTCGCCATGGCAGTCGGCCTCGCCGTGCTGGAAGAAGTGCTGGCTGACGGTTTCCTGGACCATGTCACTGCCATGGGCGCACGCCTGCGCGCCGCGCTGGAACAGCTCATTCCCAACCATGACGACATGTTCGAGGATGTGCGTGGGCTGGGCCTGATGCTGGGCGTCAAGCTGAAGGACACGCATGACGCGCGCGCCTTCGTCGGCCATCTGCGCGATCATCATGGCCTGCTGGCCGTGTCGGCCGGCCAGAATGTGCTGCGCATCCTGCCGCCCCTCGTCATCGAGGAAAGCCATATCGCCGAATGCATAGAGAAGATTTCCGCCGGCGCGCGGACCTTCGCCGAAGCCAAGGCGGCCTGATTGATACTACCCCGTTCGTGCTGAGTAGGGGCTGAGCCTGTCGAAGACCCGTATCGAAGCATCCTTCGATACGCCATTTCGACTTTGCTCAATGCCTGTCCTGAACGACTGCCTTCCCAGGCAGTCGAAGGGGCCACTCAGGACGAACGGCGGTTGGAAGCGGGGAAAACTTCCAATGACCAAGCATTTCCTGAATCTCTCCGATGCGGGCGGCGACGCCATCGCTGCGATGATCGCGGACGCCATCGACCGCAAGGCGGCGCGTGCGGGCAAGCCCAAGGGTGCGGCGGATGCCGACGCGCCATTGGCCGGCCACACGCTCGCGATGATCTTTGAAAAGAACAGCACCCGCACCCGCGTCAGTTTCGACATGGCGATCCGGCAGCTGGGCGGCACGTCCCTGATCCTGGAGAGCGCGACCAGCCAGATCGGCCGGGGCGAGACGATCGCCGACACGGCGCGCGTCCTCAGCCGCATGGTCGATGCGATCATGATCCGCACCGACGACCATGCCAAGATCGAGGAAATGGCCCAATATGCCACCGTCCCGGTCATCAACGGCCTCACTGACCTGTCGCATCCCTGCCAGATCGTCGCCGACCTGTTGACCGTGGTCGAACATGGGCTGGCGCTGCCGGGCAGCCAATGGGCCTGGCTGGGCGATGGCAATAATGTCCTCCATTCGATCGTCGAGGCGGCGGGCTTGCTCAAGTTCGACGTGCGCATGGGCATCCCCGAAGGCTATGATCCCGATCCGGACTTCGCGGATGCGGCGCGCGCCGCCGGATCGACCATAACCCTGACCCGCGATGCGGCAGCGGCCGTGGCGGGCGCGGACGTCGTCGTCACTGACACATGGATCTCCATGGGTCAGTCCCATGCGGAAGAGAAGCTGGCGGCGATGATGCCCTATCAGGTGACGCCCGCACTGATGGCCAGCGCCAAACCGCAGGCCAAATTCCTCCACTGCCTGCCCGCCCATCGCGGCGAGGAAGTGGTGGCGCAGGTGATCGACGGCCCGCAGTCGCTGATCTGGGACGAAGCGGAAAACCGCATCCATGCCCAGAAATCGGTGCTGCTCTGGGCATTGGGGCGCCTTGGTTGAGTTTGCGGGCGGCCTTCCTATTTAGGCAGCTCGCCCGCATCATAGGATGCCGCCTTCTTGTCCGATCGCTGATAGGCCGGACGACCGGAGTTCTACATTGACGTCTGCCGCCCATCTCGACCAGGCCATTGGCTTCACCATCCCCGCGCGTCATGCGCGTGGTCGCCTTGTGCGGCTGGGAACGGTGCTGGACCAGGTGCTCGCCGCCCATGCCTATCCGCCCGCGATCGAGCGGCTGCTCGCCTCCGCGCTGGTGCTGGCGGCGCTGCTGGGCAGCACGTTGAAGCAGGCGAACGGCCAGCTGACCTTGCAGGCCCAGACCGAAAATGGCGTCGTCAGCCTGCTGGTCGCCGATTATAAGGATGGCGACCTGCGCGGCTATGCCAAGTTCGACGCGGACCGTCTGGCCGAACAGGGCGCCGATCCGACCCTTTTCGGCCTGTTCGGCAAGGGCTATCTGGCGATCACCTTCGACCAGGCGGTGAGCGGCGAACGCTATCAGGGCATCGTCCCGCTGGAGGGCCAGTCGCTGGCGCAGGCGGCGGAACATTATTTCTTTCAGTCCGAACAGATCCCCAGCGTGATCCAGATCACCACCCGGCATGACAAGGGCGTCGGCTGCGTGGCCGCCGGTATGCTGCTCCAGCATCTGCCGGAAGGCGAGGTGGGGCGCGAGCGGCTGCATGTGCGCCACGATCACCCGGAATGGGAACATGTCCAGGCGCTGGCCCAGACATTGAAGCCGGAAGAGCTGACCGACGAGACTCTGCCGCTGAGCGATATCGTGTGGCGGCTGTTCCATGAGGAAGACGAAGTGCGGGCGACCGATCCGACGCCGCTTGCCAAGGGGTGCCGCTGCGACATCAATCATATTCGCGACGTGATCGGCCGCTTTCCCGCCAGCGAACGGATCGACATGGCCGACGATCAGGGCATCATTGGCGTGGATTGCGCCTTCTGTTCGCGGCTTTTCCCGCTCGCGCTCGACAGTTTTGTCGCCCATTGATTCGGCAATCGTTTCGCTAACGCTATTTGTAATTGGGGCAGGCATGGCCGCTTGCGCTATGAAAATGCCGCAATTGGAAGGCATGGACAGCGTGGGCGGCCATGGGCCGCGAGAGCCTTTGTGGCGGGTCACGGGATTGAGCGGAATCATGAAGAGGGCGGAACGGCACGCGCTCGGCGCGGTTGCGATGATGATGGCGGCGATGACCGCAGCGTGGATCGGCTCCATGGCGGAGGCGGCGAACGTCCCGACTCCACCGATCGCGCATCAGGCTTTGCGCACGCTGGAAACTGGCGAATGGGAATTGCGTGGCCGGGGCGAAGGCGCGGAAACGCGCAAGCTGTGCGTCAGCGACCTGCGCCAGTTATTGCAGGTCCAGCATGGCCGGGCGCTCTGCCGCAGCTTCACAATCAGTGACGATGCGCACGCGATCACGATCACCTATGATTGCGCGGCGGCGGGCAACGGCCGCACCGACCTGCGCGTGGAAACCAATAAACTGGTCCAGATTCGGTCGCAGGGCGTGGCGCAGGGCGCCCCCTTCGCCTTCGCCGCGGAAGGGCGGCGCATCGGCGCCTGTTCCTGATCGTGACGCCTGATCGTGCTGCGCTTGCGCTGCGGCGTTCTGGGCGGTAGCGCGGAATTATGGTTGCCAATAATGGAAAATTCGCCGTCGTGCTGCTGTCGGGCGGTTTGGATTCGATGGTCGCGGGCGGGCTCGCACGGGAGGCGGGCTATCGCATCCTGGCTTTGTCGATCGACTATAATCAGCGGCATCGCGTCGAACTGCGCGCCGCGGCCCGCGTCGCCGAAGCGCTCAATGCGATTCGCCACATCGTCCTGCCGCTGGACCTGACCGCGTTCGGCGGATCGGCGCTGACCGCCGACATCGCCGTGCCCAAAAGCGGCGTGGGGGACGAGATTCCCGTCACCTATGTTCCTGCGCGCAACACCATCTTCCTGTCGCTGACCCTGGGTCTGGCTGAAGTGGCAGGGGCGAGCGACATCTTTATCGGCGTCAACGCGCTCGACTATTCGGGCTATCCCGACTGCCGGCCGGAGTTCATCGACGCCTTCCAGAAAATGGCCACGCTGGCGACCAAGGCGGGGGTGGAAGGCCATCCGATCCGTATCCAGACGCCGCTGCAATATATGAGCAAGGCCGACATCGCCCGCGAAGCCGACCGATTGGGCCTGGACGCGGGCATCAGCTGGTCCTGCTATGATCCGACGCCCGACGGCAAGCATTGCGGCCTGTGCGATAGCTGCCGCCTGCGGTCGAAAGGCTATCAGGAAGCGGGCCTGCCCGATCCCACCATCTATGCCACGCAGCCCTGAACGATGAGCTATGCGGTCAAGGAAATGTTCCTGACCCTTCAGGGTGAAGGGGTGCAGGCCGGGCGGCGCGCGGTTTTCCTGCGCTTTGCCGGCTGCAATTTATGGAGCGGGCGCGAGCAGGACCGGCGCGATGCCGTCTGCCGTTTCTGCGATACCGATTTTGTCGGCACCGACGGGCTGGGCGGCGGCAAATTCGCCGACGCCGATGCGCTGGCCGATGGGGCGCTGGCTTTTTGGGGCGAGGGCGGCGAAGGCCGTTATATCGTCCTGACCGGCGGCGAGCCGATGTTGCAGGTCGACGATGCGCTGGTCGACGCGCTCCATGCGCGCGACTTCACCATCGCGATCGAAAGCAATGGCACCATCGCCGCCCATGCCGGCATCGACTGGATTTGCATCAGCCCCAAGGCAGGCAGCGACGTCGTGCAACGGTCCGGCCACGAACTGAAACTGGTCTGGCCGCAACCCGATGGCGGGCATAGCCTGGCCGATGTCGCCGCGATGGAGGGATGGGCGTTCGACCATCATCTGCTCCAGCCGCTGGACGATCCCCATGCGGCCGACAACGCCCGCGCCGCGATCGCCCTGGTGATGGACCGGCCGCAATGGCGGCTGACGGTGCAGGCCCATAAATATCTGGGCCTGCGGTAAAGGCGTTGGAATTGCGTGACGGTAAAAGCCACCCGAAGGTAAACGCCAGGGCGACCAAAGACCACCTCATATCAAGTTGCATTGACCGAACCTATAGCTTGTTGTTCCCCGGCGAAAGCCGGGGTCCAGTCCAGAGCGTGCAACTGAACCCCGGCCTTCGCCGGGGAACGCGATGATTTTTTCGACCAGCCAGTATCATTCCACCTTGAAGTTGGCCTGTGCAGACATGCGTTCCGACACCACCTATTGATGCGTAGCAATCACGAATGGGCGAACTGCTTCCATCGGCTCACGAACAGCTCATATCGCTACGACTGTTGCACTCGCTGTCTCGAGACATTGTTCACCCGCCCGGCGCGCCGCCTAATGCGCGTCAGGACGGGGATTTACCAAGCAACCGAAACAGCCCTCACGGCTTCACGCCCGTCCGGTCGTTCCACGCCTGATGGCAGACCGGCAGCAGCATGCCTTTCTTCCAGCATGTGGGCGCGAAAGAGGGCAGGGCGACGACATAATCATAGCCCGGCGTCCCGTAAAATTGCTCGCCGGCCGCAACCAGCGACTTCTTGATCGACCCGAGGCCCACGCGCCCCACTTCGTTCAGCGTGCCGCGCTCGGCAAAGATCGCCTGCCGGCCCACTTCCGCGGTGGCTTGGCAGAAGCCCTTTTGCGCCTGCACCGTCGAATAGCCCGAATAGATCCGGGTATTATACATGTCCGACGCCGACTGGCCCGGCTTGCCCTTGCCCACGGTACGCTGGAAATAGGCCAGCAGCACGGCCTGCGCCGTGTCCAGCTCCGCATCATGATGGGCGATCATCGCATTATAATTGCTGATCGCCAGCAAGGTCGGCTCGAACTGGCATTGTAGCGCCGCGACATTGAGCGCCGCGCGCAAATTCCACGCCAGCCCGGCCTTGACCTCCGCCGCTGTGGCGCCCGGCAGCCCCATCGCGGTCGCGGCGGCGGCATCGGTTAGCGGCGGGGCGCTCATGTCGGGCGGCGACCAGAAAAACTGGGCCGATGCCGGTTGCGCGACCATCGGCGCGATCGCCAGGGTGAGGCTGGCCAGCGCGCGGCGCAACGGGGAACGCAATGTCATTCGAATCTGCCTCTCGGGAAGCGCCTGGTAACCAGCGCCTTCATATTATGCGGTTATGATATCAGGCCTGAACGATCCTGCCAGCCCTACTGGTCGGACAGGACTTCCGCCTCTTCCGCCGGCGCTTTTTCCGGGGCGGCCTTGGCGGGCGGGCTGCTGTTTTCGGCGGCATTGCCGCTGGGTAGGGCGATGGCAGTGCCTTCGCTCTGCACGCCGTCCAGGTCGGTCATGGCGTCGGTCGCGGTGCCGTCCACCACTTTCATATCCTTCATCTGCACCTTGTTCCCGCCTTGGTCCTTGTCGCCGCATGCGGCAAGCGCGATGCAGCCGGCCAGCAATGCGGCGGTAAGGGCAGTCTTGGTCGTCCGGCGCATCCGGGTCTCCTGGAAATAGGGTTCAGGCGTGGCCCCGCCCGGCGAAAGAAGGCGCGAACCTAGCCGCCCGCCTCGCATTGCTCAACCCCCGTGCCGCAACGGGCCAAGCGACTGAGAAAAATCGGGAAATGATCGCGCAGCGCGCTATCCAGCGCCGCCATGGAGGCGTTGCCGCCCAAGGCCGCGATACTGGTCACCGGAAATTCGCTGATGCCGCAGGGTATGATGCCCCCGAAATGGGACAGGTCGGGATCGACATTGATCGAAAAGCCATGGAGCGTGACCCAGCGTCGAACGCGAATACCCAGCGCGCCGATCTTTGCCTCCCGGCCATCGGGATCATCGGTCCAGATGCCGATCCGCCCCTCCGCTCGCCGCGCCGCGATGCCCAGGTCGCCCAGCCCGGCGATCATCCAGCCTTCGAGATGATGGACGAAATTGCGAATGTCCTTACCCCGTTGGCCAAGGTCGATGTTGAGATAGCCGATCCGCTGCCCCGGCCCATGATAGGTATAGCGTCCGCCGCGCCCCGCGTCATAGACCGGAAAACGCGGGGACAGGAGTTCGACCGGATCGGCGCTGGTCCCGGCGGTGTAAAGCGGTGGATGCTCCAGCAGCCAGACACGTTCCTTGGCCTGCCCCTCATGGATGGCGGCGACGCGCGCCTCCATATCGGCCAGCGCCGTTGGATAATCGACCGGCGCTGCGGCGATCCGCCATTCGACCTGGTCGGGAAAGGCCGGGTCGGGAAAGGGGACGGGCGCAGGATGATCGGGCGGGAGGTCGGACATGGGGCGCTTCCTTGACTTGGCCGAGCCGAGCGATCAAGTCTCGCGCCGGATTTTCAGCATGACGGATTTCATCATGGCAGGGCAGGCAGCATAGATATGGCGACAATGTCGATCGGCAAGGCGTGGGAGGAAGCGGTGGCTTTCGTCGCGCGCGAAGCGACCCTGCTGTTCCCGGTGGCGCTGCTGTTCGTGGCGCTGCCCGGCCTGATCCTTCAAGAAATGACGCCGCCCGAATTGCAGGCCTGGTTCGCCGCGCCCAAGGCGGATACGATTCCCGCCATGCCGCCCGGCTTCGGCCTCGCCATGCTGCTGACCATCATCCTCATCTGGTTCGGGTCGCTGGCGCTGTTCGCGCTGGCGCTGCGCCCCGGCATCAGCGTGGGGGAAGCGCTGCGCCTCAGCTTCGCCCGCTTGCCGGTGCTGATCGGCACGGCGCTGGTGGTGGTGGGCGCAGTGGCGGCGGTGCTCGTCGCCGCTGCGCTTGTCGGCGTCGTCCTCTCCCTCGCGTCCAAGCAACTGGCTGCGGCCATCGGGCTGCTGTTGGGCTTTGTCGCAGTCGGCCTCGTCTTCTTCGCTAGCATCCGCCTCGTGCTGCTCAACCCAGTGGTCATTGACGGCCGGGCGGGGGTGATGGATTCGCTGCGCCGGGCCTGGACGCTGACGCGCGGTTATTTTTGGCGCTTGTTCGGCTTTCTCATGATCGTGATGCTGCTGTCCGCCATCGCCGGATCGGCGGCGCAGGTCATTATCGGCCTGCTCGGGGGTTTGATCGCCGGGGCGGAAGGCGCACGGCTGGCCGGTGGCCTCGCCGGGGCGGCGGTGTCGAGCATCGTGCAGGTCTATATGCTGGTGATGCTGGCGCGGCTCTATCGTCAGGCGCAACCGCAGGATGTGGCCGACGTCTTTCGCTGAGGGCCGCTTATAGCATGTCCAGCAAAGGCATATGCGGCGCGGCGTCGCGCGGCAGTATGCCGGCCAGCCGCGGATCGGCGAAAGTCTCGATTTCCCGCGCATAAGGTATGAAACCAGACCGTATGTAGAAGGGGAGCGCCACCGGGCTATCGAGCGTGCAGGTGTGGACCCATAATCGCGTCACCCCCTTTCGCCAGGCCAGCGACTTGGCCTGCGCCATCAGCCAGCGGCCCATCCCCTGTCCGCCCAGTTCCGGCACCAGTCCGAAAAAGCTCAGTTCGCAATCGGGCAGGGACCGGAAATCCAGTTCCAGCAGGCCGATGGCGGCGCCGCGCGGATCGGTGACGGCATAGACCTCCACGGCCGGGTCATGGAGAATCGCCGCCAGAGCCGAATCGGCCATCACCAGTCGCGAAAACCACAGCCATGGCGTTCCGACGCGACGAAACAGCGTGCGGTAGGCGTCCAGATCGGGCGTCTTCCACGGCACCAGTCGCAGCGGGGCCACCGGGACCGGCGCGGGCCTGGGCCGGTCCCGCATCTCCAGATGGGTGACGATCGTCGCCACCATGCCCGGCTCGACCGGCGTCAGCGCCATGGGAGTCAGCTCCAGCTTGCCATCGGCGGCAGGCTCATCAGGATCGCATCGATATTGCCGCCGGTCTTGAGCCCGAACAGCGTGCCGCGATCATGCACCAGGTTGAATTCGGCATAGCGCCCGCGCCATTCCAGCATCGTCCGATAATCCGACTCACTCCACGCATCGTTCATGCGCCGCCGCACGATCGGCGGGAAGGCGTCGAGGAAAGCGTCGCCCACCGCGCGGGTGAAGGCGAAATGGGCGTCGAATGCGGCATCGTCTGCACATTCCAGATGGTCGTAGAAGATGCCGCCCACGCCGCGATGCACGCCGCGATGCGGGATGAAGAAATATTCGTCGGCCCACGCCTTGAAGCGCGGATGATAGTCCGGGTCATGGGCATCGCAGGCGGCCTTCAGCACGCCATGGAAATGGTCCGTATCGTCCGCACGGGGCAGCGGCGGATTGAGGTCCGCGCCGCCGCCGAACCAGCTTTTGGTCGTAACCAGATAGCGCGTGTTCATATGCACGGCGGGGACATGCGGGTTGGCCATATGCGCGACCAGGCTGATGCCGGTGGCGAAGAAGGCGGGGTTTTCCGCCGCGCCATGGATGGTCTGGGCGAATCCGGGCGCAAATTCGCCGCCCACGGTCGATATGTTGACGCCGACCTTTTCGAACACTTTGCCCTTCATCACGCCGCGCACGCCGCCCCCGCCTTCGCCCGGCGCCTGGCCCTCGGCCTCTCGATCCCAAGCGGTATAGTCGAACCGCGCGTCGCTACCCGCCTCCCGCTCGATTGCCTCGAACTGCGCGCAGATGCGGTCGCGCAGCGATTCGAACCAGTTGCGCGCCGCCTGTTGCCGGGCGTCCAGGGCGAAGGGCACGGCGGGAATCGGGTTGCTGGCGGTCATTGGGGAAACTTTCCGGTCTGGCGAAGGGCTTCGGCGACGGCGATGCCCGTGGAAACGGCGATGTTCAAGGATCGAAAGCCCGGCGCCATGGGGATGCGGACGCGAATGTCGGCCAGATCGCGCACATCATCCGGGACGCCTGCGCTTTCCGATCCCATCATCAGCACGTCGTCGGGATGGAACCGGACGTCGGGCAGTTTCTGGGAGGCATGGGCGCTCATCAGCAGCAGGCGGCGGCCTTCCGCACGGCGGACCGCGTCGAAGGCCGCGAAATTGGCGTGCCGGGTGACGTCGGCCGCCTCGCCATAATCCATCGCCGCGCGTTTCAGGCGGGTGTCGGAAAAGGCGAATCCGGTCGGCATGATGATGTCCACGGGCACGGCGAAACAGGCGGCCAGGCGCAGGATCGCGCCGACATTGCCGGCGATCTCTGGTTGATAAAGGGCGATACGCATGGCCCGCGCCTTAATGCACTGCGGCAAATTGTCATAGGGGGCGCGAGTTTGCTGTTGGCAAAGAGCGCGCAGTCCGGTTATCAGGCGCGCAAACCACGCCGGGGGGTAGGCGGGGACCGTACTTGCACGGCACCCTAAACCCCTTGATAAACAGAGTCGGTCACGGCATTGCGGCGGGGTCAGGGACGTTATTGCAAGGGTAGAGGTGCATGGCGAGCGTTGAACATATAGACGGCACGGGTCCATCGGGCGAAGATGGCGTGCGCCGCCGCGATTTCATCAACATCGCCGCGGTCAGCTTTGCGGGGGTCGGGGCTGTCGCCGTCGTCCTGCCGCTTATCGACCAGATGAACCCTAGCGCCGACGTGCTGGCGCTTGCGACATCGCCGGTCGATCTTTCGGCGATCCAGCCGGGGCAGGCGATCAAGACCACCTTTCGCAGCCAGCCGCTGTTCGTGCGCCAGCTGACGCCGAAGGAAATCGCCGAAGCCGACAAGGTGGACGCCTCCACGCTGCGCGATCCGCAGACGCTGGAAGAGCGCACCGTCGACGGCAAGAAGCAGTGGCTGGTGACGATGGGTGTGTGCACCCATCTGGGCTGCGTGCCGCTGGGCGCGGGCGAGGGCGAGAATCGCGGCGAATATGGCGGCTATTTCTGCCCATGCCATGGGTCGTCCTACGACACCGCCGCGCGCATCCGTAAAGGCCCCGCGCCCAAGAACCTGGAAGTGCCGAAGTTCAGCTTCACTTCCGACACCGCCATTCTTGTAGGCTGAGGTAAGAAACCATGAGCTTTCCCTGGGCTGAGCAATACACCCCCAAAAATCCGCTGACACAGTGGATTGACGAGAAGCTGCCGTTGCCGCGTCTCGTCTACAACGCCGTGGGCGCGGGCTATCCCGTGCCGCGCAACCTCAACTATTTCTGGAACTTCGGTGTTCTGGCCGGCCTGGCGCTGGTGATCCAGATCGTCACCGGCGTCATCATGGCGATGCATTATGGCGCCAATGACCTTGTCGCTTTCACCACCGTCGAACAGACGATGCGCGACGTCAATGCGGGCTGGCTGATGCGCTACGCCCACGCCAACGGCGCCAGCTTCTTCTTCATCGTGGTCTATCTCCACATTTTCCGCGGCCTCTATTTCGGCTCTTACAAGGCGCCCCGCGAAATGGTGTGGCTGCTCGGCCTCGTCATCTTCCTGCTGATGATGGCGACCGCGTTCATGGGCTATGTGCTGCCCTGGGGCCAGATGTCCTACTGGGGCGCGAAGGTGATCACTGGCTTGTTCGGCGCGATCCCGGTCGTGGGTGAACCGATCCAGACCTGGCTGCTGGGCGGTTTCGCCCCCGGTAACGCCTCGCTCAACCGCTTCTTCTCGCTCCACTTCCTGCTGCCCTTTGTGATTGCCGGTGTCATCATCCTGCACATCTGGGCGCTGCATATTCCAGGGTCCAACAACCCGACCGGCGTGGAAGTGAAGGGGCCGCAGGACACTGTGCCCTTCCATCCCTATTACACCGCCAAGGACGGCTTCGGCGCGGGCATCTTCCTGATCGCCTTTTCGATCCTGCTGTTCTTCGCGCCGAACTTCCTGGGCCACCCGGATAACTATATCGAGGCGAACCCGCTTTCGACCCCCGCGCATATCGTGCCGGAATGGTATTTCTGGCCCTTCTACGCCATCCTGCGCGCCTTCACGGTGGACTTCCTCTTCATCCCCGCCAAGCTGCTGGGCGTGCTGGCGATGTTCGCATCGATCCTGCTGCTGTTCTTCCTGCCCTGGCTCGACACCTCGCCGGTGCGGTCGGGCAAGTATCGGCCCACCTTCAACAAGTTCTTCTGGATTCTCTGCCTCGACGTGGTGATCCTGGGCTGGTTGGGCGGCGCGCCTGCGGAAGAACCCTATGTCATGATGAGCCAGGTCGCGGCGGCCTATTATTTCGCCCACTTCTTGATCATCCTTCCGCTGATCTCGCGCTTTGAAAAGCCGCTGCCGCTGCCCGGCTCGATCACCGAGGCCGTGTTGGCGAAATATGGCAAGACCGACGGCGCAACCGTCGCGGTCCCGGCCGAATAAGGGGTAGATAAGACCATGGTTCGCATTGGCGCATTCCTCGTCGGCCTCTTCTTTGCAGGCTGGCTGTTCATTTCCTTCCTGATCGGTGCGGTGGCTTATGTCTCCGAGCCGCCAGTACCCACCGTGGAACATGAATTCCACAAGGCTCCCAAGCATGTGTCCTTCTCCTTTGATGGGCCGCTCGGCAAATATGACCAGGCGCAGTTGCAGCGCGGCTTCCAGGTGTTCAAGGAAGTCTGCTCGGCCTGTCACAGCCTGAAATTCGTGGCGTTCCGTGATCTCGCGGCGCTTGGTTATAACGAAGCCGAAGTGAAGGCGATTGCCAAGCAGTGGGCGATCAAGACCCCGTCGGTCGATCCGGCCACGGGCGAAGCCTCCACCCGCGAACCTGTGCCGTCGGATTATTTCCCCAAGCCCTTCGCGAACAATGTCGCGGCGGCCGCGGCAAACAACAATGCGATCCCGCCAGACCTGTCGCTGATGACCAAGGCTCGCCATCATGGCAGCGCCTATGTCTATTCGCTGATCACCGGCTATCAGGCGCAACCGGCCGAATTGCTCAAGGAGTTCCCGGACTCCAAGACGCCGGAAGGGCTGCACTACAACCCCTATTTCGCCAACCTGAACCTCGCCATGGCGCCGCCGCTGTCGGCCGATGGTCAGGTGACCTATGGCGACGGCACCAAGCCGACGGTGGATCAGATGGCGCAGGACGTCGCGGCCTTCCTGACCTGGACCGCCGAACCGAAGCTGGAAAATCGCCGCCGTGCGGGGCTTGCGACCATCCTCTTCCTGCTGATCGCGACGGGCCTGGCCTATATGTCCTACCAGAATATCTGGGCGGACAAGAAGAAGGCGGCCGCCTGACTCACGTCGGTCACGGACGGTGGTAGAGATCGGGGCGCGGTTCCTTGTGGGAACCGCGCTCTTTCTTTATGGGGGCGGCCATGAGCACCGACAGCCTGACCGCGCTGGTCCGCACCATCCCCGACTTTCCCAAGCCGGGCATCCTGTTTCGCGACATCACAACCCTGCTGGCCGATGGCGACGGCCTGCGTGACCTAGTGGATTGCATGGCGGCGGTTGCCCGGCCGCTCGACCCGGACCTGATCGTGGGGATAGAGGCGCGCGGCTTCATTCTGGGTGCGGCCCTCGCGCTGGCGCTGGGCAAGGGCTTCGTGCCCGTTCGTAAAAAGGGCAAGCTGCCCGGCAAGACCGTGGGCATCGACTATTGCCTGGAATATGGCACCGACCGACTGGAGCTACATGAAGGCCAAGTGCCGGTCGGCGCGCGCGTGTTGCTGGTCGATGATCTGATCGCCACCGGCGGCACGGCGCTGGCGGCGGCGCAATTGCTGCGCGAACAGGGCGCGAGCGTGCTGATGGCGCTGTTCGCCATCGACCTTCCCGATCTGGGCGGCATGGCGGCGCTATCGGCGGACGGCGTCGCGGCACAGGCAATTATCGCCTTCGACGGCGAATAGCCGTCAGGCGGCGCGCGCCAGCGCTTCGGGCAGCAGGTCGACGGCAGCCGCCAGCCGCTCGTCGAGCAAGCCCAGCAATGCCGTCCAGCTGTTAATATGGTCCAGTTCGCCCGGCCCGTCCGATATGCCGCGCAGCCCCATCAGCGGTACGTCGAACCGTGCGCAGGCCCGCGCCACCGCAAATGTCTCCATGTCGACCATGTCGGCATCGATCGCGGCATAATCCTCGCCGCCCACGATATTCGCGCCGGTCGACAGGCGGGCCAGCGGCAGGGCCAGCGGGGTCGCCAGCGGCAGGTCGACAGGGTGGTCGATGAACGGCGTCACCCCCTTGGTGAAGCCCAGCCGCGACGCATCCATGTCGCGCCACGACACGCTCGCCACCTGGAATATGTCGCCCAGCGGACAGAGGCGCGATCCCGCCGAACCCAGGCAGACCACAAGGTCGGGCAAGGCGCTTTGTTGCGCCAGCGCCTGTAGCGCCATGCCGGTAGCCAGCGCCGCTTCGACCGGTCCGACGCCGGTCAGCAGCGGGGTGAAGCGCGCGCGCAGATGCGGCCCATATTCGGCATCGACCGCCATCACGAACAGCACGCGCCGCGCGCTTATGGTTTCGCATCCCATCGTCATGGCCGGTCCTGCCCTCATTGCCTGTCTGTAATGTTCGGGACATCCCCGTGACAGCCGCACAGACTATAGTCGAGATCATGTTTCCTCATGAGTTGACCATCGATATGCCCGTTCCCATTCCCTTTCCCACCCGATTTTCCGATGCGGAAACGATCACGGTTGCCGACATAGAGGCCTGGGCCAAGGTCGAGCGCGCTCTGGCGGGCAAGCGCGACGCTTGTCACAAGCTGCGCCAGGGACATGCCGCGGCCCGCTGAACCGGGTCTAACAAAAACTGGAAAAGAAAAAGCCCGCCGCCTCGAAAGAAGCGACGGGCTTTGTCATGGTGGGCGTGGCAAGGATTGAACTTGCGACCCCTGCGATGTCAACACAGTGCTCTACCACTGAGCTACACGCCCGCCGTGGAGGGGGCCAATAACGGGGGTCGGGCTGGCGCGCAAGCAGGAAATTGAAACGGGCCGATATTCTTCTGGACAGAGCAGGGGCGGCCCATATGCTGCGACCCAAACAGGGGACGCCAAGACATATGCTGCCATCGCCATCCTCGCCGATTCAGACGGCGCCACGGCTGCCCTTCTATCGTCAGTTGTACGTCCAGGTGCTGGTCGCGATCGCGCTGGGCGTCCTGATCGGGCATTTCTGGCCCGATGCGGGCAAGCAGTTGAAGCCCTTGGGCGAGGCCTTCATCAAGCTGGTGAAGATGATCATCGCGCCGGTGATCTTCCTGACCATCGTCACCGGCATTGCGGGGATGAAGGAACTGGGCGCAATCGGCCGGGTAGCGGCGAAGGCCTTCGCCTATTTCCTGACCTTTTCGACGCTGGCGTTGGTCGTCGGCCTGATAGTCGCCAATGTGGTGCAGCCCGGCGCGGGCCTAAACATCGATCCGGCCACGCTGGATGCGGGCAAGGTCGCGGATTATGCGCATAAGGCGCATGAGAGCAGCCTGACCGGCTTTCTGATGAACATCATCCCATCGACCATGGTGTCGGCGGTAGCGGACGGCAACATCCTTCAGGTATTGTTCGTAGCGATCCTGTTCGGCATTGCGCTCACCATGATCGGCGACAAGGCGCAGCCGCTGATGACGGTGCTCGAATCCGCCAGCCATGCGGTGTTCAAGCTGGTCGCCCTGCTGATGAAGGCGGCGCCGATCGGCGCGTTCGGGGCGATGGCCTTCACCATCGGCGAATATGGGGTCGGCACGCTCGCCAATCTCGCCGGTCTGGTGGCGACTTTCTATCTGACCGCGCTGCTGTTCGTGCTGGTGGTGCTGGGGACGGTGGCATGGTTCGCCGGCTTCAACATCCTGCACCTGATCCGCTATCTGAAGGCGGAATTGCTACTGGTGCTGGGCACCTCCTCGTCCGAAGCCGCGCTGCCCAGCCTGATCGAGAAGATGGAGCGCGCCGGGTGCCGCAAGTCGGTGGTGGGCCTGGTCGTGCCGACCGGCTACAGCTTCAACCTGGACGGCACCAATATATACATGACGCTGGCGGCTCTGTTCATCGCCCAGGCGTGCAATGTCGATATCAGCCTGGAGCAGCAGATATTGCTGCTGCTGGTCGCGATGATCTCGTCCAAGGGTGCTGCGGGCGTCACTGGCGCGGGCTTCATCACGCTGGCCGCCACCCTCTCGATCGTGCCGTCGGTGCCGGTGGCGGGCATGACGCTGATCCTGGGTGTCGATCGTTTCATGAGCGAAGTGCGGGCGCTCACCAACTTCATCGGCAATGCGGTGGCGACGGTCGTAGTGTCGGCCTGGGAAAAGGGTCTGGACCGCGAACGGTTCAACGCCGCCATGGCAGGAATCCCGCTCGATCCGACCCCCGACATGGAAGAAGTCGTGCCCGATTAGCGTCGGGCATGGCGGTAAGCGTTTTCAGGGATTGTCGGTCGATGCCGGCACGCTTTCGGCACCGAACATCCGTTCGACCTCCAGCACCAGGTCGCGCAGGTGGAAGGGCTTGGACAGCACCTTGGCCTGCGGCACCGCCTTGCCTGCCTTCAGCGTGACGGCGGCAAAGCCCGTGATGAACATGATGCGCATGTCCGGCGCCACGGACGCTGCATGTTGCGCCAGTTCTATGCCGTCCATTTCGGGCATCACGATATCGGTCAAAAGCAGGTCGAACCGGTCGGAATCGATATGGGGCAGCGCGTCGCGGCCATTCTCCACCGACACGACCTCATAACCCGACCGTTCCAGCGCACGGGCCAGATAGGTCCGCATGCTCTCGTCATCTTCGGCCAATAAAATGCGAACCATCGCCCCCAACACTCTCATCCGGCCGCCCCGCAGCCCTTTGCACGCACCCGACGGGGTGGCGCGAAGTCGCATTATATGCGACAAGGTGTAAATATTATCCAGCCGGGCAAGATTTTTCGGCGCGCTGGCGAAAGGAGCCGCATTGGATCATTCCGCGCCGCGCGCCCCGACTCATAGCGAAGCCGCTTTCGACCTTTATGGTCCTGCGATTCCCGATCGCCCTGTCCTGATTTCTGTCCCCCACGCGGCGCGCGACTATAGCGATGATTTGCTCGCCGCCGCGCGCGTGTCTTTGTCGATCCTGCACCGGCTGGAGGATCGCTGGGCCGATCTTCTGGTCCATCCGCTGATCGCGCAGGGTTTCACCGTCATCGTCGCCCGCGCGCCGCGCGCGTTGATCGACCTCAACCGGCATGAGCGCGAGATCGACTCCGGCATGATCGCCGACCTGCCGCGCGACGCCACGCTTCAGAGCAGCGCCAAGCTGCGCGGCGGCCTCGGCCTTTTCCCGAGACGCCTGCCGGGCGCACATGAATTGTGGCGCGGCCCAATGCGCTGGGCGGAGGCGCGCCGCCGGATCGATGCGCTGCACCGGCCCTATCATGCGGCGCTGGGTCAGATGATGGCCGCCGCGCGATACGCGCATGGCCATGCGATCCTGATCGACATCCACTCCATGCCGCCGCTGGCACCCACCGGTGCGGGGCAGCCTGCGCCGGGCGTCGTGCTGGGCGACCGATTCGGCCGCAGCGCATCCGGCCGGCTGATGACGCTGGCGGCCGATGTCGCGGCGAGCCATGGCCTCACGGTGGCGCAAAACCACCCCTATGCCGGCGACCATCTGATCGACCGGCATGGCCGCCCGGAACATGGACTGGACGCGCTACAGGTGGAAATTGACCGGGTGCTGTATCTGGACGCGACGCTGGACCGGCCGGGGCCGGGCGTGGCGCGGATGCAGGCTGTCGTGACGCACATGGCGCAAGCGTTGGCGGCCGAATTGCCGCGTGCGGGCTATGCGCTCGCCGCCGAATAGGATTAGCGGCCGGTTTCGATCACCCACCGCGCGCCTGCGGTACTCAGATGATGCGAATCGAAATAGAGCGGCTTGCCGTCGCGTTCGATGGCGCACGTGCCGGTGGTGCATAGCGCCGCGACAGGATCGATCAGCGACACGCCGCGCGCCTGCCAGCGCGCGAAGAGCGCGCGCAGGTGCCCGGTCCGGGCTTCCACATGGGCGCGGTCGATGCCGCGGGCTTGCTCCAGTTGCTCGGCCTGCGCCAGATGGGCCAAGCGCCGGGGCACGTCGAAGGGCTGGGGCGGGACGGGACCGATCAGCACCACCTGCCGCCCTAGCCCCCGGATCGCGGCGATGGTGTGGTCCAGCTTCCCCACGAACGTAGGATCGTCGAAATCGCCATTGGCCCAGAAGGCGGCGAGATAGACGCGCCTGATCCCCGGATCGGCGCGAATCGCATCGAACGCGGCTTGGTTCGCGGCGGCGCAGCGCGCGTCCTTGGCCTGATAACCCAGCACCGGCGGACAACTGGACGTGGTGCGTTCGATCAGCGATCGATTCTGCGCCTTGGCGTCCAACGACAAGGCATAGGCCAGCTCGACGCCATGGCTGTCACCCCACAGCATCGCATCGGGCGGCACCGCCGCGCCAAGGGCGCAGGGCGTCGCGTTGCGCATGAATGTGTCGTGGCATTGCTTGCGCGTTGGCGCGAAATCCTTCTGCCCGGCCATCTGCGTCAGCACCTGCGGGGCGAAGCGCGACGGCCAGCCCCCCATCGCCAGCAGGGCCAGCGCCATGACGCAGAGCAGTCCCATCGCCGCGCCGGTGAACAGGAAGATCGCCCGCCTTGGCACGCGCTGCGAATCGCGGAAAGGACGCTCGACAACGCGCCAGGACAGCGTCCCCGCCAACAGCGACGCGGCGATGACCGCGACCTGCGTACCCCCCGACAGCGGCAGGTCGGTCGCATATTCGGTGAAGACTATCAGCGGCCAATGCCACAGATAGAGCGAGTAGGAGATCAGGCCCAGGCCGACCAGCGGACGCCAGCCCAGCATCCGCCCGATTCGTGTGCCCGGCGCAGCATGGATCAGCGCCGCCGCGCCCAGGACGGGGGGCAGCGCGGTGACGCCGGGGAAGATCGTGGTGCGATCGTAGAGGAGGACCGACAATGCGATGGCGGCCAGCCCGCACCCTGCAATCGCCTCGCGCAGCCAGCGCGCTCGGACGACCGGCACTACGCCTAGCGCCAGCAAAGCCCCGGCGAACAATTCCCAGGCCCGCGTCGGCAACAGGTAGAAGGTAAAGCCGCTGGTGTCCCGCTGCATGATGATGGCGAGCGCCAGCGATCCGGCCGCGATGGCCGCGACGATCCCGGTGCGCCATCGCGGCGCATGGCGCGCTAGCAGCATCAGCAGGATTGGGAAGCCGATATAATATTGCTCCTCCACCGCCAGCGACCAGGTGTGCAGCAGCGGCTTCACGTCCGCGCCGCCGGAAAAATAGCCGGTGTCGGTGAAAAACCACAGGTTGGAGGCGAACAGGGTCGCCGCCAGCGCCGACCGCGGCACGCCCTCCAGATCGCCGGGCAGATAGAGCCAGGCTGCGCCGCCCAGCACAACCAGGATCATCAGCGCCAGTGCGGGCATGATCCGGCGGAAACGGCGTTCATAGAATCGGGCAAGCGAGAACCGGCCCTCATCGACTTCGCGGGTAATGATGCCGGTGATCAGATAGCCAGATATGACGAAGAAGATATCGACCCCGACATAGCCGCCCGAAAAACCCGGCACATGGGCATGGAACAGCAGCACCGGCAGGATCGCGAGCGCGCGCAACCCGTCAATGTCGCGGCGATATCGCCGGGCGGCATGACGGGGATTGGCGGTTCCATCCGCTGGTCCTGAAGCTGGCGCTGGTCCGTGCATGGCGCCGGACTTAACCACCAAGCCCTGACATTTGCTTTATGCGAGCGGGCGCGACTCGGAGGCGGGCGCCGATTGGCTGCCTGGCCATCACGACAGCACGGCGTTTCGGCAAGCGATTGCGGATTTTGCAATCGTGCTTTTGCCCTTCGCATTTGCGAAAATCCTGCTCCGCCGACAAAAGAACTGTGCCTTTCAGGCATCCTCTCCTAAAACTTTCGGGCCGGTCTTGCGATCGGCCTTTTTTTTGTCACGCCGTTGGTCTAGAGGATCGTTGCTGCTCGGCGCGCCAATAAAAAAGTTTCTGGAGAGGAGCCGCCGGTAATACCGGCAAGGCGAGCCGAAGCATCAGGGGGATCGAGCGCACATCGCGCTCTCCCCCTTTTTTCTTGCCCGGCTCAGGCCGTCTCCATTTCCTTGCCATAAGCGACGACCGCCGCCACTTCCGCCTTGTCGCCCAGCACCACGCCGACGCGTTGGTGCAGGCCAGTCGCCGGTACGTCCATCAGCGGAATGAAGCCGTCGGTCGCCGCGCCGCCGGCCTGTTCGATCAGATAGCTCATCGGATTGGCTTCATACATCAGGCGCAGCTTGGCCTTGCCGGGGTTGCGATGGTCGTAAGGGTACATGAAGATGCCGCCTCGCTTGAGGATGCGATGCACGTCCGCCACCATGGAGGCGGTCCAGCGCATATTATAATCCTGGCCGCACGGCCCCGCGCCACCCTCTACGCGCTCATCGACATAGCGGCGGATCGCGGGCGACCATTGGCGGCGATTGGACATGTTGATGGCAAATTCGCATTTGCCCTGCGGCATCTGCATGTCGGCGTCGGTCATGACCCAACTGCCGACTTCGCGGTCCAACGTAAATTCATAGACGCCGGTGCCCACACTCAGCACGAGCAGCGATTGCGGGCCATAGATGGCGTAGCCCGCGGCGACCTGCTGACGGCCATCCTGCAGGAAATCCTCTTCGGTCACTTCGCGGCCCGCGCAAGCGTCGGGGGCCTTGAGCACCGAAAAGATAGTGCCCACCGAAAGATCGACGTCGATATTGCTGGACCCGTCGATCGGATCGAACAGCAGCAGATATTCGCCCTTGGGATAGCGATTGGGGATGAGGTGGATCGTCTCCATCTCTTCCGATGCCATCGCGGCCAAATGCCCGCCCCATTCATTGGCGTCCAGCAGCAGTTCGTTGGCGATGACGTCCAGCTTCTTCTGGATTTCGCCCTGCACATTTTCGCTGTCCAGGCTGCCCAGCACTTCGCCCAACGCGCCCTTGCTGACCGCATGGCTGATCGTCTTGCACGCGCGGGCCACGGTTTCGATCAGCAGGCGCAGTTCGCCAGGCAGGACATTGGCGTTGCGTTGCTGTTCGATCAGGAAACGGGTCAGGGTGGTTCGGGACATAGGCCGCCTTTCGCAAGAAATGTGGGACGCCGGGCAGGGAAAGAGTGGATGCGCCCTTCGCTAGGACAGACGGCCCGCCTAGTCCAGCCATCGCCCCCATTCAAACCAGCCTGTTAGCGCTGTCATGTTACAAAGCATGTATGAGGGAACCGCGCGCGCGGGATTTTGGTTTCGAGGCCGTGCCGATCAGCATTGAGCAAGGACCGATATGGACAGTCTGATAACCGCCTTCACCGATCCCACGGCCCTGGCCGCGCTCGTCGCGCTGGTCGTTATGGAGGTGGTGCTGGGCATCGACAATCTGGTGTTCATTTCCATCCTGACCAATAAACTGCCGGAGGCGCAGCGGCCCAAGGCGCGCAAGATCGGCATTGGTTTGGCGCTGGCGATGCGGCTCGTCCTGCTCTCGATGATCGCCTGGATCGTCGGGCTGACCGCGCCGGTGTTCGATCTGGGCATCAGCGGTCCGCTGGACCAGCATGGCGCGCCGACCTTCGAAACCGATTTTTCCTGGCGCGACCTGATCCTGATTGCAGGCGGCCTGTTCCTGATCTGGAAGGCGACCAAGGAAATCCATCACACCGTCGATCCGGCCAGCGGCGACGATGTGCTGGACAAGAAAAGCGTGGCGACCATCACCTTCGGCGCGGCGATCACGCAGATCATCCTGCTCGACATGATCTTCTCGCTCGATTCGATCCTGACGGCGGTGGGCATGACCGATAATCTGGCGGTCATGTATATCGCGGTGATCGTGGCAGTGACGGTGATGCTTATCGCGGCCGATCCGCTTGCCAACTTCATTGCGCGCAACCCGACCGTGGTGATGCTGGCGCTGGGCTTCCTGCTGATGATCGGCGCGGTGCTGATCGCCGACGGCTTTGGCGTGCATGTGCCCAAGGGCTATATCTATGCGGCAATGGCCTTTTCGACGCTGGTGGAGTGCCTCAACATCTTCGCGCGGCGGGCGCAGCAGCGGAAAAGCGCGCAGTAGAATGGCCGCGCAGAATGTCACAAGGCTGGGGCGCGATGTCTTTTGCTCTATGCAGTTCAATCTAAAGTCATCCGGCTCTAATTTCGAGATAATGTCAAATCATCGTTTTGAAGAAATATTACCGACGCCAGTAAAATCATTAACCCTTTCAGCGCATCGTTGTACCAACCGGATAATGTATCGCTAAATGTGAGGATATATATGAGAGGGTGGGATTTCTTCTACTTTTCACGCCGTAGCAGGAAGCAGCGATCAATGGCGGTTACGGCACATTTACCTGGATGTGCAGTAACATACTCTTTGTTGGCTGAAGAATTTGCGGAGCAGGCATCGCTCGCGATGGTTTGCGATGGGGCGACCTCCGCGCCGCCAAGCAGCTATATCCTGGCCGGTCGTCTCCAGCGTTTCCGGACGTTGATGAACAAGAGCACTGCAAATCGTGCCCCCCCGAAGATCGTGCGGGTCGCGTGATCCCCATTTGAACTGCTCCGGCGCTGCCATTCCATCCCTGGCAAACGTCTTCCTATTCGCCGCTATCGAACGGTACGGATTATCGGTCGCCCCACAATGATGCAGGGCCACCCCGCTGCCGCCGTGTCCGGCACGCAATAGATCTCCAGGCCAGCAGCGGCAGAGGGACGAACGCCGCCTATTTCTCACGCGGCCGCGCGGCGCTCCTTCAGTTCTTCGTTCAGCATTTCGGCTAGCAGGAAGGCCAGTTCCAGGCTCTGCGCCGCGTTCAGACGCGGATCGCAATGGGTGTGGTAGCGGTCGGCCAACCCTTCGTCGGTGATGGCGATCGCGCCGCCGGTGCATTCCGTAACATTCTGCCCGGTCATCTCCGCATGGATACCGCCGCCGAAGCTGCCCTCCGCGCGATGCACGGCGAAGAAACCGCGCACCTCGGCCAGGATGCGCTCGAACGGGCGGGTCTTGTAGCCGTTCGCCGCCTTGACGACATTGCCGTGCATCGGGTCGCAGGACCAGATCACCGGATGGCCTTCGCGCAGCACCGCGCGCACCAGCTTGGGCAGGCCGGCCTCGATCTTGTCATGGCCATAGCGGGTGATGAGCGTGATGCGCCCGGCTTCACGCGCAGGGTTCAGCGTGTCGAGCAGGCGCAGCAGCGCGTCCGGCTCCAGCGAAGGCCCGCATTTCAGGCCGATCGGATTGCCGATGCCGCGCAGATATTCGACATGGGCCGACCCTTCGAACCGGGTGCGGTCGCCGATCCACAGCATATGCGCCGACGTATCGTACCAGTCGCCGGTCAGCGAATCCTGCCGCGTCATCGCCTGTTCGAACGGCAGCAGCAACGCTTCATGGCTGGTATAGAAGCTGGTCCCGCCCAGCTGGGGCACGGTTTCCGCCGACAGGCCGCAGGCGCGCATGAAGTCGAGCGCCTGGCCGATCTGGTCGGCCATCAGTTCGAACTTTGCCGCCCAGGGACTACGGCCCATGAAATCGAGCATCCAGCCATGGACGCGATCCAGGCTGGCATAGCCGCCGGTCGAGAAGGCGCGCAGCAGGTTGAGCGTCGCGGCCGACTGATTATAGGCGCGCACCATCCGCTCCGGGTCAGGCTCGCGCGATTCCGGGGTGAAGGCGATGTCGTTGACATTGTCGCCGCGATAGCTGGGCAGCTCGACCCCGCCGATGACTTCGGTATCGGCCGAACGCGGCTTGGCGAACTGGCCGGCCATGCGGCCGACCTTCACCACCGGCAGTTTCGACGCGAAGGTCAGCACGACCGCCATCTGGAGCAGCACGCGGAAGGTGTCGCGGATGTTGTTCGGATGGAACTCCGCGAAGCTTTCCGCGCAATCGCCGCCCTGCAACAGGAAGGCTTCGCCGTTCACGACCTTGGCCAGGTCGGTCTTCAGGTTGCGCGCTTCGCCCGCAAAGACGAGGGGCGGAAACTGGCCAAGCTGGGCTTCTACCGACGCCAATGCGCCTGCGTCCCGGTAAAAGGGCATCTGAATGCCCTTTTGGCTCCGCCAGCTATCCGGCGTCCACTTCGCCGCCACGTCGAGTCTCCTTCGCATGTGATAAAATAGGGGGCGCACCTACGCTTGTCTGGGGGGCAAGGCAAGATTGTACCAGTTGGGCCATGGCGCTGCGCAATGATTTGTCTATTTCTGGCAGGGCCAGCGTTCGTTGAGGGCGACGCTCACCAGGAGCGATGCGGGCGTCTTGCGCTGGTCGGGCCAGCGTTCGAGATAGGCGATGACGGTGCGCCGCGCATCGTCTGCGCTCATCCGGTCGGGCCAGCAAACCGGGCGGCCGCGGCCGATGAACATGTCCTTGCGGATGCCATCGACCACGCCGACGATATAGGCGGTGCAGGCCAGCCTATATTCGGGCGCCTTGTTGCGGCATTTGGCGAGCAGGGTGGTGCCGGTTTCGAACATGAACGCCTGCGCCGCGACCGGGGTGGGGGATGCGGCGAGCAGGGACGTGGCGAGAAGGATGCGCATCATTCTTGTCTCTCACGGAAGAGGGGAGCCTAGATCACGCCCCCCGTTCGCTCGAAGCGAACGGGAAGTTTCAATCCTTCCGCTTCGCCGTGAAGGCGAAGGTCAGCGCTACTTGCGGTCCCAGCCCGGTGCTGCTGTCGCCATTGCCCACGCCAAAGGGCGCGCGGGCGATGGTGGCGCCGCCCGACACCTTGCGGGTGGCGTCCTTGCCAGACAGGGTGAAGCGGATCGTCTGGGGTTTCGATACGCCCTTGAGCGTCAGCGTGCCGCGGGCGCGATAGGCGTCGGGGCCGGTCGCCTCCGCGCCCTTCGCCACGAAAGTCGCGGTCGGGTGCGCGGCCACGCCGAAAAACTCGTCGCCCGGCAGCATTCCGTCCTTGTAAGAGTCGCCCACGCTGGCGGACGCCATGTCGATCGTCACCTTCATGTCGGCGCTGTCGGGATGGTCGGGGTCCATGACGATCTGCGCGGTCCATTTGGAAAAGCTGCCGCTGATCGTCTCGCCATCATTGCCGACCGAAAAGCCGATGCGCCCGCCGGGCTGGACGGTCCAGGCGGGGGGC